>NZ_JAKIKS010000018.1 GCF_023284005.1 Shewanella surugensis | reverse complement strand
ATTGCGGTGCGCCAAGTCAGCGAAATAAGCTAAAAAAGGCGAGTTGGGACGATGATTACAGGGCAAAAGTTTTCTTTGGTTAATTATCCGACAAAGTATGCTCCCGCCCTGTGGTTTACTCCTAGCTCACTATTTATAACATTCTTACTTTATTCTTAAATATAAGCATAGCTAACGATTCAAATTTATTAGGGCCTGTTTATCTTTACTGATTATTGATGCAACTGTTCGTGGCTTGTTTATACAAGGCAAAATGGGTGAAGTGTCATTATTCCCAACTTGGGTTCAAACGTCGTTCTACCTTCCCCCCATATATCAATAAGCGATAACACAGTAGTAAGGATCCGCAGACGCTTAGGTTAAAAGCATTTTAACCGCAGCATGAAGTGTGTCATATAGTCACTCTACATCAATAATGAGCAACAAAACCTAAAGATCATTAAATCAACCTAAAAGATATAACATTGAAAAAGGAGTAGAAATAGGGCGAAAATAAATAAATTTCAGAAAAGACAAAGGCCTAGCATTTCTGCTAGGCCTTCTATAATTTGGCAGGGGTGGAGAGACTCGAACTCCCAACCATCGGTTTTGGAGACCGATTTTTATTATATATAAAACAATTGGTTAACCTTATTTTTTAGAATATAAAACAGGCCGTAACTCATTGTTTTTATTGAGCGTAAATAGTGCATATTCCAAAGCATTTTAATCATAGCTTTATGATAAGTAATCATTTTAAGCTGGTTAATTGGCTAACCATCGACAACGCCATGATCACCAGCTATACGCAACTGTAAACCAGTGCTGCTAAGTGACCATTCAAGCGATTTTACACGCCACTTCCCATCCTCAAGATCACCGAATCCATCTAGATCAACATGACCTTCAGCAACTGTATTCATTAATGCAGAATTCGCTGCCATTGTAATATCAAAAGTATCACTGCCACTTACTACTGTTTTAGCTCGTGACGTTGCTGATGCTAATGCTTCTTCATAATTTGGATATTTATACGCAATACGAAAAGCTGGTTCTCCAGAGCCTACAGTGACCTCTTTTGCCATTCCTGTCGTGACATCATGATAAGTTGCAATGACGCTATTAACATCATTACGACTATTAAAGCGACATTGCCAAGAGCTTACCCACTCTTTATTAATATGAAGAACGCTTAGCACTTTACCCGACGCGCTTTTACCTTCTCCTTCTTTTAAAAACAACCAAAATCCATTGGCTGGCTTACTAATAGCATTATGACGATCTGCTAATCGAGTCAATAAATTCATATCACTCTCATCGACTTGATCAATATGCTCAATCATCACGTTCTCAAATTTGTTACTAACTTTTGCTTTTAAGCCATGCTCGGTCGCAATAGTGTTGACTACGTCGCCTATCGTGACTTTATCCTAACTTCTTGTTTTCTGAGTCTGTAATGCTGCTGGCTGCTTCTTATTATCCATCGGTGCTGCATTCGCAACAATTTGTACAACTCTAGGAGGTCCACTGGTCGTCACCTCATCAACAACAAATTGTCCTTTATTCACTAACTCACCAACAAAACCAAGAGCAATATTAAGTACCGCGCCTTTTTTGGGGGTAGGAATTGAATCCGGCAGGCTTAAAGTTATCGTTAGCCGATCAGACTCTTTTCCCGAATGATCCGTTAATGTCAAACTGATTAAATTACGCTGAATAATATCAGTGATATCATTTTCATTCGCACTGAGCGTAAAGCCCGGTTGATAGTCTAATCCCATAAACTGACCCCAATATCATTACTCATTTGAGCGGGTAAATCAGGTAATACAATCACTAGCCCACTAGGTAATTTTGCATCAAACTCGGCTAGTCCAGGGTTAGCCTTCATCACCTCAATAGCCGCACTTTCACGACCATAATGCGTCCAGCATATAGCATCAATCATGTCACCATCACTAGTTCTGTATGTCGTCACCATAAAAGACTAACTCCAAATTAAATGTTTGCTGGCGAGGAAGGCCCCCTTTAACGAACTTTGAATCGACTTGATTGAGCCTAGTTATACACCAATATCCCAAAACATCACCTGTGCCACTAACCAGTAGATTAGGTTTTACTTCATCGGCCATCGAAACTAACTTATCAATTTGCTTAGTTCCGACATTATTTAAGGTTGTCGCGATGACGCCATTAAGCTGGACTTTATTTGCCGCTTTTCCTGTATATTGCAGTAAATCTGATTGACCTATTCGGCTCTGAGATTTCCACCGCCATTCATAGGTTTTGGTGAGTTCATTATACGCTGCTGTATCAACGCTAAATTTGAATCCGCCAAGGGAAAGCATTGTTGCCATTTTAAAAACCTCATTTATGCAGGTAAATCATATAAAGCACTCGATTGATGTCCGCTTATTTTCGAATGCACCTCTTTTGCTACTTCAACAGGTGATTGCCCAGGCGCCGCATACACTTTTATGTCACCGATATTTTGATGAACCGTATTACCTTTGTTTGCCGGCGCTGCGCTGTATATCGCATCAACCGCTCGCTTACCTGCATCACTGCTGTTATTTTGCTTAATAGCATGGCTAACTGTACTGCCTATATTGATATCTTTGTCATCACCGAATAAACCGGTAATACCATTCCAAATGTCACCAACAAATCCAAAAGTATCAACGAACTTAGTTTTAAATGCAGTCAGTTTTTTATCAAACCAGTTTGTTATTTTGTCCCAATTTCGATACAACTGAACCCCTGCGAAAATTAGCGCACCCACAGCAACCACCGCTAAGCCTATTGGGTTGGCCGCTAATACCACATTAAACGTCGACATCACAGCACTCATTAACCCGACAGTTCTAACTAATGTGATCCCCGCGCCGATTAAACTAACAACCCCAACAACTAATTTTGCAGCTATAAGTGAGCCAACGGCAATCCCTATGGTTTGCCAACCTCCCATAGCTTGAACAACGCTATTGATAGCTGAACCCACTTTAAAAACAACCTTACCGAAAGAAACAGCTGCTTTTACTGTATCCAGAAGGTCTTCCGCTAACTCTTTTTTGTTAGCTTTCACCCAATTTACAACGCTTTCGCTTAACTTATTAATATCATCCGACAACTCGCCACCAACAATGCCGGATATCTCCTGCCAAGCTGCTCCTATCCCCGATTTAAGCCGGTAAAACGCACTGCCATATGCAACAGCGCCTTTCGCCCCCTTCTCAGTTAATAAAACAAATTTTTCTTGCTCTACTAATAGCCCACTTAAACTCTGGCCAGTGTTACGAATATACGTGGCGAGTTTGTTACCCTCTCCACCAAACAACATATCCGCAATCGACGCGGCTTGCTGCTTATCGCTGACCCCCTGAATGCGGTGCATAATCAGTTCAAATTGCTCAACAGCACTTTTACTATCAAGCATTTCTTTTGTGAGACCTAAAGCGCCAAACGCATCAGAAACTGAGGATTGTTTCCCCAAGGCTTTAAACTCACCAAACTTATTTGAGAGTTCTTCGACCAAGTCACCCACATTTTCAGCATTTAGCCCTGCCTGCTGAGCAACACCACCCCATGTTTGGAACTGTTTAATGCTCATGTCATAAGCTTTGGCCATGCCGACCATTTCAGTCGTTTGAGCATTCGTTACCGTCATTAAACCAGCGGTAGCCGTTGTTGCCGACCACACCGCACCAACCACCATGCCAGCAGTTTTGGCCATGGATTTAATGTGCTTAGTTTCACTCGCTACACGCTGAAAAGCTTTTGTACGATCACTAACTCTGTCTATCTCTCTTCCGAGTTCGTCATATTGTTCAGTCAGTTCATCGACGTTTTTAATACTGGTTTTTAATTTGCTCGACTCTCGATTAAGCTCGTCCTGCTCTTTCGAATTCTCTTTAATCGATTTGGTTAACTTATCCCTTTGCTCAACTTGATCGTTTAGTCGAGCATTAACCTCCTGTATTTTTTTCTCAATAGCAGAGAGATCAGCCGATTCATTCTTGGCCATCTCATCTTTATCAATATTGAGTTTTTTTAATAATTCTCTTTCGCGTCTAATCGCTTTGTTTTTATCTTTACGATCAGTTTCAAGTGATCCACCGACACTGGTTAAATCAGCCTTTTTTGATTCAACTCCAGCTAATTTTTCACTGGCTTTTTGAGAGGTTTTAATCGAGCGAGTTAACCCTTGTTGTTCACGTTCCAGATCCTTTACAGCTCGTTTGGATTTACCTATCGATGAGTTAAAAGCTGAGCCCACTTTCTCAAAACTTCCATCAACGGCACCACCCAGCGTCACTACGCTTTTTAATTTTTGAAACGCCATTACGGTTCCTTTTTAAGGCAACGCTCTACGTGCTTCAGCAATCGACTCGGAGGAAATAAGTACAAAGATTCAGGAGACCAGCCTGTATGCGTTGCAATGATAAACGTGGCCTCATCTATTTCTTGTTCTGTGAGCCACGTTTCAGAAAATTTTCATATGTTGCCGTCACTTTTTGATAATCAATCACATCAAGGTCGTAGATGGCCTCAACATCTATATCTAATAACAGTGAAAATAAATGCATCTCTTTATCCATGTCATCTTTATGCTGCTTGTCAGCAATCATTTGATCACGAACCCGTGGACGCCTCATTGACAATGAGTCAATTTTTTTACCTTCAAATGTGATGGGGTAATCTAAAATGATTTTTTCAACCGAAACAGGGTGTTTCTCTTGCTCTGACATAATATTTATCCATAAAAAAACCGCTAAATACGGCATAATATAAAAATGGGTCCGTGGACCCAATTCGATTTATACTGCTAATAATTTTCGAGTACCTTCCAGCTCATCAACACCTTTGAGATTACGAATACCGTTCAACGCATCGATTTCAACAATCGTATTTTTTGCAAAAGAGGCTTTGTAATACTCTAATTTCATTGACACTTTAGTCGTTTTATCTTTTTGGCTTCCAGTATCTTGCGTATCACGCTCGATTTTTGTGATCATACCTCGCAGTTCTTCAACTAAATCAGAACTGGTTCCTTGCATATCTTGATAAACAGAGCGAACTGACACAGTAGCTGTTTTCCCCTGGCGTAAACCAAATAAGGGCAGCACTTCAATATCAATACCAAATAGCGCAAAACTGGTCTCCATAGGTGCCATGCCGTCCTCCACTGGAACAGCCATATCCATATCACCTGCTCGAAAATCCACAGTCTGCACCTCTAAAACAGGAGGCGTATACTCTTTCGCATTCCCCGCTTTACCTACGCCATCAACCGAAATTGACCACTTACTTAATAATTTATCACCGGCCATTATGCGAATACCTCTTGTAGATAATCATTATTAATACTGGAATTGAAAATAATATGCTCAGCAGGATAAGGAGGACAAAAATCAAAGTTAAAAAACACCACACCGTTTTGAAGTGACTCAGGTGTATTTAACTCTTCATCCGCCCAGCACTTGCCATTAATGATGGCACCTAACTTTTTCAGGCTACGAAGATACGCGTTCACGCCATCTGTCACATTAGTGATGTATGCATTGTTGGTACTTTTATCTACTGCCCACAGATGTTCACGCTGCAAACTATCATTGATAATGTCAGCCGTTCGCCTGGTTTGTTCAAACTTCCATTTGGGATCGACACTGCAGGTACGATTGCCCCAATGCCGAAACCCGCCTTCACGAATAATCGTGCTGACTTTGTTTTCATTCAAAATATTAGCAACACATTCAGCATTTCCATGCTGCCAATCAACCGATTGAGACAGACCAATAATACCGTACACCTGTTTGTTTGATTTTGACTCCCAAAACCCTTTTTCAGCATCAACACGGGCTCGTAAACCCGCTGCTCTAGCTGAATAAGGTCTATCGATTTCCAGAGCACCTTCGTCATCAAAAACTCGCACCCAAGGCCAAGTAATTTCAACCCGTTCGCTAAATTGTCGAGTACGCTTAATCGCATCCGTGTAGGTTGAGACTCGTGAACAATCGACATAAGCGATCGCCTTCAATCGCTTAGCTTTCATTTCAAGTTCGGAGGCTACTGAATCATATTCACTGAACTCAGGCGCCACTAGAATTCGAGGGGTATAGCCTGTCTCATTTTGACTGGCAATAACCCCCTCTATCGCACTAACAACATTAGATTGCGTTTCGGCATCCGTTGCCCCAACCTCAGCACGAATAACAATGACGAGCGCCCCTGTTTGATCAAAAATATCATCAATTGCAGCGGGTAATGTGCCGCTAGTGCCTAATGCCTCAGCAGACTTTCGGCTACCGGCGATCACAACAGGCGTATTGATAGGAAAAGCTTCATCTGTTCCATTGGCTAAATAAGTCACATTAGTAGGGGCAACGACTTCACTACCGTCACCTAATACAGTCGTTGTGATTAAAGCAATGGCTGCAGAACTCGCCTCAATAGCTGCTTTAACATCCACTGCAGTAGAGGTAATCACACTCGTTGCATCAGTTGCTAATACGACTTTAATTTTATGGCCATCAACCACAACGCCGAGCACATTGTCAGCGGTTTCTGGATCAATTAACTCAACACTAATACCATTGCCAGCCCTACCCGCTGTTACCGCTTGAAACGCTAAACCATCATTTAAAATAGCACTACCTAAAGCCAGAGTAGCCTGAGTAGCTAAAGCAGCGTCTGGCGCTGTTCCAACTAACCCTATCACTGCCGATTTAACGGTTTGGATTGGTCTTGAGCTGTTATCAATCTCGATAATCTCAACACCATGCAGAAATTGCGTCATTGCTCATTCCTATTTTTAAGTAATAAAAAACCCCGCTAAAAGCGAGGCGTTTAATGCACATAAATCTATTTTTTAACTATGTTAATTGGATCCATTGCCCGTTGATAAAAATAAAACGACACGGACTGTTTAATCGTATTTCAACCGTCCCCGAACGGGTTCTAATCGTATCACTATCTGAAAAAACAACAGGGCGACTTTGAAGCTCTGAGCAAATTGTCATCTCTCGCCCGTCAAGAGCTGCGGGAGTTATCTCTGTAATCACAATCCCATCAACTTCGGGATACATATTGATAACATCATGCGTTGAACTATCTATTAATGTATCGCTACTATTCAAATATAATTTTTTATAACCTAAATTATTTGGATTAAATCCGGTTAAACTTGAAAGGACTTCATTACCGTATGCATAAGATGAAATTGAACGATCTCCGTGCTCAACGTTCCCCTCCGTTAACACTGCTGCTGTCATCACATGATCTTCACCTAGTTCACTGTCTGTAATATTCATCACTTTAAGAATGCGGCCTTGATCAAAACTATTGTTTGCGGCTTCGACACCAATGCAGTTGTAACCCGCTCTAATATGATAATAAATATCATCTTTACTATTCGATATAAACTCGCAATTACGTATCCTCGGTCGTCGAATATAATTACCGATTATTATTGCTTCTTCAGTGTTTCCTTTGAATGTTATACCCGATATGATTAATGACGAATCTACTAATTTATCATCTAGCGATGACCCATCAACAACCCAAACACTCGCATATACATGATGCTTGCAATAGTTAGATTCTCCACCTTTTAATGTAACGTTCAAATACGGAAAACCGCTTCCGCGCGTGCTAGTATTTATCACCTTATAATTAATATCGAAACCGCTAATATCATTGTTGAGCGCTTTCCCATGCACAGTAAACCCTTCACTAAAGCTGATGCCATGGGTTTCTTCACCTGAACGATACGGATTTAGTGAACTATTTCTAAACCCTGTTAATTTACAACCAATTACGACATCTTCACGACTACGACAGGCTATCCCGCCCCAAGCTCCCACACCCGTAATATTTGAAAATGTGGTTGCATAACTGCCTCCGTGACTCGTCGCGACATTGAATTTGGCATTTTTAACCGTTGAGTTTTTCATCCAGCACTGGATTGAGGGTGCGTCACTATACGTCACATCAAAATTTTGGGTTCCGTTTGAAAACGTACTGCCGTCATCACCGCACGATGTTGATGAACGACATTTCAATGTATTGAATTCATAATAATATGGGGCATCTGGATTATTATCACCGTATCGAATTGGCGTATCATCGTCTAAATAAAAATCACACTGTGATGTATTGCAATGAATAGATGTCTCAAAATCCACTGACCCACCCGCAAACTTTTGGTGATTAAATTTGATAGTCGAAACAATAGAAAACATACCCCATTTAAATTTGACCATATCTAAACCATGTCTTAAACGAATAAATTCGCCGTGGCCAGACATATTCACCTTAACAGGCCTCACTCTAGTGACATAACTGTATTGCCGCTCATCACTATTCGTTTCCGGTGTCGTCAAATAACTCCCAAAAACCAATGGCGTTGTTGTTTCAACAATACCAAGGGCAACCTGTTTCACAGTAAAAAACTCACCAAACCAGCTAAGATCGCCACCTCCGGTTGGAATACCTAATTGCATATCGCCAGCATCGCTACTTAAACAGTTTGTTGCACTATGTATAAAAAAGAAATCATTACTTTGAATATCATCAAAGTCAGTCAGTTTAATTAAATTACTACCGATTCCAATAATGTCCTCTGCTAATTTCCGCTCTTCTTCAATGCTACCTGAAAAACGAAATCCGCCACCATCAATATAGATTTTCCCACTAAGCTCTATATCAATATCTAATGAATCTTCGACATACGTTTTTAACGTATATTGGCCATTTAATCGCACGCGGCCATTGATTTTATCGGCTATTCTGCGAGCTTCTGCGATGTATGGCGCTGCATCTTCGTTCAAATTTCCCGTGTAACCAATATCGGGATCTTCGGGTGTCACCACCTTTTCCCAGCGAGCTGACCCCCTATGCATAAACGTTAATGCATCATCATCTGGGCTGTCACCCATGATAATCGGATTATCAACAGAAGCCGCAGGCACATAAACATCAAACTCAAGCCCGTTAGCTGGCGTATAACGAATAATCTCACTTGAATTTGTGATTTCCCCGCCAGGAACCCACAATCGAACGGGACGACGACGCCCCCTTAAATCTTCAATTTCAGAACTTGAATGCAATACCGCAATTTTACACACGTAATGCTGAATACCGTTTTCATCAATATAATCTCCGCTATCTATTTCGGATAAAATAAAGTCTTTTTTAACTTCCCAATTTTTATTTAAAATGCCATGAAAACTCACATCAACACATACAATTTGAGGATACGTATCTGCTGTAAACTCATACTCAGTATTTTGCTCTATTCGAAATCCTGAAACATAGCCTACACCTGGAGTGACAGAAAAACTCCCTGCAGTGCCTGCCGACCCAATCTTAAAACCATCATCAATAAACCAATTTTTTCCCGTTTGATCAATGACCGTTTTCACTAAATCATCGGATAAATAACCAATGTTTTCATTAACAAATTCACGGCTTGCATACGCTGTCGCGGCTTCAATTTCAATAATTGGCTCAGCACTGGTAATGATGAACAGCATCTCAATTGAAACGGGCGTACCCACGTTGCCATTGTTCGCCGGCGACGGAACATGGATTCGCGCACAATTTCCCACAGCATGAACATACTCATTACCCTGAAAAAGACCAATTAAGGCAAATTCACGAATAACAAGATTATTCACATCCTCGGGTAAAATGGCCTCAACTTTGAGCATGGGCACACTCTCATCAGTCGCCTGAAAAACATCAACTGAATTGACTTGAATACACGCTCGTTCATTAACTAACCCTGTTTGCTCACGAATAGGCTGAATATACTCATCATTAGCATCACCTATTGCTAACCATTTAAATTCTATTTGCGTGTTAGTTGTCTTGCCGGTTTGCTCTGCATTTTCGCCAGCTAACGTTAAAATACAGCCGTATTGCTGCTCACTTTCAAGTGTTGATGCCATAATTTACCCAAAATAAAAAGGGGAGCTATTAAGCTCCCCATGGACCCAATTTAATATCAATTCGTTGCCGGCTAAAACAAATATATTTACTGAGGTTTTTAACCTGACTAGTCACTACAATATTGTCTAACGTGCTGCGCAAATTTTTTGCTGCATTGAATGCGGGTACGAGTTTGACTAATTCACTAATATCAATCGGCTCAACCGTTGATAAATAGCTCACCTCAAAATGACCTGGCGCCAGCCTCTCTTCATCCTCAAACCACTCGATCACTTTCACCTGACCGTTTATCGCACTAGCTACCCGTTCAATTGCCGATTTGGTACCGCGTTTTTTATGAATATAGCTACTGTCCTGGATCACCTTTCTTTTACGCTCAACAGACCAATTCGAGTCCCAATCATCAACTGCAGATTCCCAAGCTAAATAAGGTAATAAATGCTCAGCACAATCACGAGAGCTGCGAATATGTCGCGTAGGAAAAGAAAGAGGCGGTGAAATCACCGCCTCTACATCTCGCTCTAATTGACTCGCGTTCGACGGCAACAGACTATTAGTCATTGCGTCACCTTTCTTATAGTAATATTGATGCTTGATGCATAAGCCGCGCTCATTTCATCGTTAATAATGTCGCTATCAGGCGAGTTCAAATGCACTTTATAAACCCCCTCAACACGTAACGCGGCATAAAAACCATCTAAGGTCACATCAAACCCTTGTTGATGCGATTTAGCTAACCAAGTTTCAAGCTGAGTTTTAGCGGCGATAATGACTGTGTTTTGGTCTGGTCCTGGGAACAACTCCAGCTCCGCGTCGACCTGAAATTCATTAATAATCGCGCTTTGTACAATAACCTTGTCGCTCAAAGGGCGTGTTACTTTTTCGGATAAATTATCTTCAACGATTGCTAATAATTCATCACTGGCAGTACCGTCACCATCGTGTGATAAAACGGAAACATAAACAATTAATGTATTAGCAGGTGAAAACGGCGAAACACTTTTTACACGGCCATCGGCTGATAACGCAAAAAATTCATAATCATCACCGCTTCCCGCTGTATTTTTAGCTCGTTTGGATAATCGAATGCGATAACGATATGCATCATTTGATTCCATGACCGGTTCACGCGGCGGGATAGCATTCAAGTCACCTTCGTCAATAACTAATCTATCTACATCCTCACTGAATCCTAAATTCTCTAAATCCTCATCATTCGAGTACGCTAGCATGGTGGCATAAGTCGCATCATTAACTCGCTGACGAAACAGCACCTCTCGATAAGCGGCGGTTTCTATTAATTTATACGCGGGATCAGATTCAGTTAATGCTATATAATCTGGGTTTAACATTTGATAACGCTCAATCCATTCCTGCAAAATCACTTCATAATCAATTTCTTCTATTACTGCTGGCTTCGGCAGCTTACTCATGTCAACATTAAACGCTGTCATTAACTCACCTCAATTCCATCTAACGTGATTTTTTGTCCATTGGGCCTGTATACGCCTTCAATATTTAGATTAATAAACCCTGGGCCCATGTTATTAATAACCACTCTAGTCACATTGATTCTCGGTTCCCATTTTTTCAATGCTTCTGCGATGAAACTGACAATATCGGCAATAGTGTCATCATTAAGAGGCCTATCTATGCACAAAAACAATCGACTCCCATAATCTCTACGCATAACACGCGAACCAATAGGGGTAGTCAGGATGTCACGTACTGATTGTTTAAGATGTTCTATGCCACTAATAGATCGACCTGTTACGGCATCCATCCCACGCATAATCGTTCCTAGAATTAGTTTTATTGAGATTTGTCAGGAGTTGATGTATTTGGTGAGCCGTGGGCATGTTTATGAGAATTATAGATACCTCTATCATCTGCCATAGAACGAGTGCTATCTGACACATTAGCATCTGATTGAATATCACCTGTCGAATGTAATTTACCGTTTTGCTCAATATCTGCATTAATAAAAAATGTCTTACAATTGAGCTCTGTGGTTCCTTCACTACCGATAGTTATTGTTAATTTATGGCTATCACGGTTATAAACAAGTTTGGTACCATCCTGGTACTGACTCACATGCTCAAATTCAGACGTACTAGGAACAATTGTAATGCTGTCAGCAATAGAGGGGATGACGACACCTGCGGCTAAATCTCCCGATTCAGAAAGAATCAAAACAGCTTCACCAATGACTAACGGTTCCCAATCTTGTTTATATGTTGATGCCCTGCCCGAAATCCAAGGAAGCCATGCGGTCACAGCATTTGGCGCATACTCAACTCTAACCCGAGGAGGCATTTGCCCAAAATCAACACTATGCACACGACCACGACGAACCATGTTGGCAACGCGGCGCTGCAGTTCACGCACAATATAATGTAAATCACTCATCGGGGATCACCTGGCGATAATCATCAACATGATCAGCCCCAACTTCAGGTGTTATACCCACATTGAGTGTGTGAGGAAGCAAATTCTGCACGTCGAACATATCATCGCCGACATCAATATCCTGATTAAACCGAATGGACCACACAGCATAATCATTTAATTCTGGACTAAACTCATCTGGCTCAGCACTAATGAAAACAGCCGGTTCAATCGGTAAACCAAATCGCGAATTTTCCACTTTTAATGCAATGGCCATAGCTGTTCGGCGCACTAATAACTGATATTGCTCATCAACCATACCCAACACTGCCAAAATCTCACAGTTAAGCGTTACGGTTAATTGACCATTCATGCACTGATCATCTGCGCGTTCAAAATTCAACACACTAAAGAAAGCGCAAGGCGTTTTTAGTTTTGTGGCTGTTTCAGGATAAACATCGACAAGCTGCAGCCAATCTAGCTCAGCTGTTAACCATGATTTGATTGCATCATGATAGGCCGTTAAATGAATACCATTACTCATTTTTTTGTTACTCTGTATTTTAAATCTGCAAAATAATATTTAAAAAAAATATCAGGAATTTCGGCAAAGATTTGATCTTCAATTTTAAATTCAAGATCCTCACTTAATGTAATTTTTTGATCTAAAATAGGAAATCGACCATCGTCTTTTCGAATAAAAATAGACCTATTCCCATAACGATTAGTGACAAAACCTCCTTTGTATTTTTTACTGCCAATGGATCTACTTGATGATGAAAAAGCCGCACCGTCTGAATGTTGCGTTTTCCGTCCTTTCAATGCCCCTACTGACATGTCATTCAAACCAAACCAAAGTTTTAATTCATTAAATGTTTTTTTCCCTGCTTTTTTTAATTTAAACACCTTCATTCGTCGCTGAACGTCTTTAATCCTCCTAGCTTGGAGTTCATCACATAAAAATTGACGACTTAACTTTCTCACCGTCACTAATGTACGTGATAATGCCCTGTCATAAGCAATTCTCATCTGTTTTTCAGTTGCGCCAAATTCAAGCCTTGCAGCCTCAAATTCATCAAAATCAAGCGGGAATAAGGTTTGCTGGTGTTCCATTATTTTCACCCTCTGCCGCGCTTAATGTCGCTAAAATCCAACGTTCTCGCTTCTTCTCGGGATTAATCACGAGATAACGCATAAATGAACCATCATCAAAATGCATTTCTAATGCTGTTCTTCTTTTAATGTGCGCAGCATCAACTAGTTTTATTTTCAATGTCGCATCAAAATTATCAACTTGGCCACCACCAGGTAAATCTGAAATAGCTGAGGATGATTTAAAAATACCCCGAACAGGATCATGGCCATCAACCAACACGTTCACATTTGAAAATGCATCAATAACGGCATCATCAGCCAACGCTGTTGTATCAGAGAAAATAGAATCTAATAACATAATTGCACCTACGGCACTTTGACAGCTACACCGGCACGAATAGCGTCGTTAGCAACGGTTTGAGGTAACGTTTTAAGTTTACTTTTAAGCACATCAACTCGTTCATTATCAACACGGCATCGGAATGTTTTTAGGGCTCTAACCTGAATAGATTGACGATCAATATCAGATTCAGCACTCATTTCAGACGATGGCTTAGAAGTTGGTGCTTGCTTATGTTCATCATCACTTGATTGCTGAATGGGTAATTCAACATCTAGATCAGAATTAGCGCCTTCATCTGGTAACTGTTCTTCTAATTTGTCAATAATCGATTCCAGTTCTTTAATGCTTGTATTCGCTTGATATTGAGGTTCTGAAATTCCCAGCTCTTTACACAACATGTCAATTTGTTCATGACAACGTGTTTTTGATTTATTCATTACAATTTCCCATAAAAAAGGAGGCAAAAGCCTCCTTTGTAATAACTGAATATCACGAAATTAATTAACTTTAAGAACAACGAATGAATTTGCATCGGCTAAATAGGGCGCGGGAGCAGATTCAATTTTTGTATAACGAACAGCAGGATCGCTTCCTTCTTTCCAGTCTTTTGCATAACGTTCCGCTTCATTTAAACCTTGCTCTACAGCATCTAAATCTTGAATTGCACCGTACAATCGCAAACCACGCGCCGACGTGTGGCCTAAGATCATTGTATTATCGGGCATTTGTTTTTTAGTGCTACCGTCTCTATCGGTGTACTCTTCATTTACTACCCAGATATTTACATCACCCAAATGACCTTTATAGCTCACTGCCTTACCTAGATCTTTCAGGGTTGTTTCAATTTCAGAACTTGAGCCACGACGAGTTTCCAATGCATCCCTGAATTTTTTAAATTTACGTAGAAAGCTCCATGCTTTAGGATCCAACACCATGATATTTGTTTCACTATCTGACAACGCTGCATACTCTTCAATATCTGATATCACATCATGAGTATCAAAATCTAATTGAGACCAACGCTCATCACCAATTAATACAATATTATTTTCAACCCGACGGCCTGCGCTTATCTGATAGGGGGTTTCAATATTTGGCCCGTCGACCATATATTCACCATTTAGGACCATTTGCGCCGCCATCCACTCCTCACGCATCGCAATAGCTTCTTCTTCACTGGCAATATTCTGCATTACAATGGCATTTAAACGCTCACCCGCAGATTTTGTACCACCAAGCCCCTCTCCTGCTAAACGTTTTACTGTGTTTTCAGCACTAACAGCATGTTTTGATTTTACATAGGCAGGTTCAAATGATGTTGTGCTGTACCCCTGATTTTTATCGACAATCCCACCAATATACGGCGCACAAAATGGCGCGATTTTAGGTTTATTAGGAATATTGTCTAAATCAACTTTTTTAGTCGTAAATGTGTATGTTTCATGAAAAAACATCCGTAAGAAAAAATTATCTTTACGGATCCCGGATTCGTGAATTGCAAGCAATAATGCTCTAGGTGTAAACATGTCAGCCATAGTAATCTCTATTTAAAGAACAAAAAAAACGACGAAATCACTCGTCGTCTACACTAATGGCGGTGCCTTGAAACGCCGCTCGTTTTTCCATATCAGTTAGGTTATCAGGCCAGTTAATTTCGCTGATCCGATACTTTCCCGAGACAATTACCGCTTTCAATTCATTACCCGCTGGACTATCAGCTAAACACACACTCAACGATACTGCAGTGCCTACGCTACCATCCCATTTCACTAACAGGGTTTTATCGGTCTCATCCGGCATTAATGGCGTTCGAGCAGGAAACGACTCACCCGCTTTAATATAACGGCGTGTAAAATCACCTTTTTTGATCACATAATCATCAGGTGTATAGGTTTGTTTTTCCATCATTATCCATCGTTCCTTTTTTTACCCATAGCCGCAAGTAACAAACCAACTTGTTTGTCATCGTCAGTTGCATCACTGCCACCATTTTGCTCTAGTGATTGACCATGCCCAGCTTGAAGCGCAGCTAACGCCTCTTTCGCAGCGTTATCACTTTCGCCAGCATCTTCATTCTTGACTTGAGGTGTTGATGCCAATAATTTTTTAGCATCATCAATATTCATGGTAGGCATGCTCGCTAATTGATTTGCCATGGCTTCACGGCCTTTGGCTTCATCACACCCCATAATGCCCAATACACGGCCACGCTCCGCGCTCGCAATGGCAGTTGCATCCAATTGTTCATCGTTTGCTTCTGCATCTTCTTTTACAGTAACAGCTGCTACCTTTCCTTTACTTTTCTCCGTTGTCATATTGGCTCCCATATTGACAATTGTTTTCTCCTGAGCATTAACATGCTCAATCATTAATTCCACGGCATCACTGCTATTCACCAATTCATCAGCAAAACCAATATCAACAACTTCTTGGCCTGTATATGTAGCGGCTTCCGTATCTAAAACATCACCCACCGTCATTCCGATGTTGTCTGCTACTTTTTGAGCGAACATCTGACGAGTATTTTTCAAATCAAGCTGAAATTGTTTTTTGACATCATTAGGTAATTTTTGATATGGGTTGCCATCAACTTTATGTTCACCTTCATAAATCAATGTTATTTCAACTCCCTGACCTTCTAATAATGCTTCCATATTGGTATGCATCATCATCACACCAACCGAACCTGCAACCCCCCGTTTGAGTAATTAAACGACGAGAACACGCTGAGGAAAGCGCTTGACCTGCGCTGCAATGCATATCGCAGCCTAATGACCAAATAGGTTTTTCACTTCTCAACCTCGCTATCATATCCATCGCATCAAAACAGCCGGAAACTTGCCCTCCAGGCGTATCAAAATCAACGAGAATACCTTTAATTGAGGGGTCTTTTATAGCAAACTGTATTCTTGAAATTAAACCGTCATAACCTGTCATACCGCTACGAGGCTGAAGGTAACCGAATTTATGAACTAGCGTCCCATCGACCGGAATAATCGCTATTCCACCAACAGATTTATAATATCGGTCGCGATTATCATCTATTGTTACCTGATCCTCATACGAATATGAATCTGCAAGCTGGATCATTCCTTGTGAATCTAAAACTTCCCCCGTCATCCCATCAATTAATCGGCCAATGCCAATCTCACTCGCCAACACAGAATAAAAAACCCGGGCATAGCCGGGTTCGAGTGCAATAGGTCGATTAAATGCCACATTTGCAATGTGGGCTAAATTTCTAGCCATCAGTTTGTCCTTGTTCAGCCGGAGAGAATTGCTCCGTTTTCATATAACTGGGCGGAGGAAGACCGCTCTTTTTACGCTCATCAACCTCCCTAACTTGCTGAGCAAAAAGTTCTTGATAATCTTTACCTAATTTTGCCGCTTCTTCTTCATACGTTGATAAGCCTGATTCAATCAAGAGGACCGCTTCTTTGACTTCTTTAAGTCCATCGATGGCCATGCGCCCAGAACCAATCCAATCACAGCGAGTCCACGCGTGGCGGCGCTGCTGAAAACTATAACGCGCCCCTTTGGGTAAGGTGACGTACTTCCGGATCAACATTTCTTCAAATAAAAGCTCAAATATTTGATTGGCAAATGGATTAGCAATTATCTTACGGCCACCCATAAAATACCGGTGAGAATCATTCATTGAGGCTCGAATAGTTGAATAACTCATCTGGCTGTAATTTTTTGATAACTGTGCGTAATCTAACCCTGTACCCGCTGCCACATAACGAAGGATAGATTTTTCTAAATCAGCAAATCCTGCACCCATATTTCCAGGTGTTCTAATATTGAATTTATCATTAGGGAGTAAATGAGGTACTTTGACACCGCCTAATTTGATATTATTCTCTGGTTTAGCGTAATAATCACCATAACCTGCAAGCATTTTATCAAGAGGTGCTATATTACTTCCCCCTCGACTGGTACCTGCTAAAAACTCCATCGCTTCTTCGGTGCCGAGTTCTGATTCAATGCTCGCCGCATACATAGCCGCAACAATTGCTTGTTGCAGCGTGGTGTTTTGTAACGTATCGAGCATTTTCAATTGCTCTAAACTACTCAAAAACTTATTTACACCTCGAGTTTGACCTGCCTCTGTCGGCTCAAAAACATGAATAAACCCAATACGACCATTAGCAAGTCGCTTATTGACTCTTCGCCACTTACGACCAACACCGAACTGGTGTCCCCCTTGTTCAATATGAATCGCTATTTCTTGGCCACGTCGATTGAGTTCAATCCCGCCTTTGAGATATTCGGTACTCATTTTATGATTAGGATTAGTTACACACTTTGGCGACACCAACCTAATGCAGGTAGAAAATGGCGAGTGCACATCATTGAACATTTCTGGTTTTGCCATTACATCACCAGAAGACGCATGCATAGCAACTGATTCACGCATCATCATCGTAAACGTACGCTTTCGCTCTGCATCAATATAGCAATTAGGATCTTCAGCTATATCTCGAAAAACGGCTTCAACATCACGCACAAAACCACTATCCGGTTTTATGCCCAACAAATGCCAATTAGGTTTATAGCTTAATCGATATTCAGAACCAATAATGTGATCTTGATGCAATTGGATGGCATTAGCCGCAATCCCATTATTTCGAATAACATCATCAGCTCTAGCCTGCGCTCGCGGTAAAACAGGTAGTAATGCTGCATCAACGGATTGAAGTTGAGGGTTCCAATCCATAAGCTGGCCACCAAATCCTGCACCAGCACCGCGAAACACCATATTTTGACGAGCAACCTCTTCTCGTAATGACGTAACACCATCGGGTGCAAGAAGTTGATTGTTCATTAAAACATTACTCCAGCGGGACCTTTACGTCGCGTGCTTTTCATACCTAATTGAAGTTTTAACTCATCAATATAATTTTTAAGTTGATGTATATTGGCCCGATTAAAATCGATTTGCTGACCATCTTCAGTGATTGATACCGCCATCGTACCTGTTTGCAGTCTGTGATACGCCGTTTCTGCCTGTTGTAATTTATCATTTAATGTCATTTAATGTCATTTAATGTCATTTAATGTCATTTAACCACCGTTAACCAACTGTTTTATAATTAATGAATTACGGCTCTGTTAATACAAAACCAAACCTCTGCATCAAAATATTTAATGCAGCATTAGCATAATTCCAACAATCCAAGGCTTCATCAAATACATGATATTGTTTAACCCAGCGCCAGTTTCGTTGTCCTGATTTATTAATCTCTAATTTCTTAGAGGCACTACAGAGCTGTTTAAAAAACTCATCACCACAAATGTCGTCATCGAGAGGAAAATGAATACAGCCAGGTACAGGATCATTAATTGATTTTGGTGTTAAATTTAAACGTCCATAAAGACGCTCTTTTAATCCATCAGTGCCAAGACGCGTTAAATAGACTTTTTTAAGGTTTTTCTTACGAGGAAAGCTAGCGATGGGTTTCCCATACTTATTTTCACCTTGGATCGGAATGACCCATAATTTCCCATGTTCACGACTCATTTTATAAACATCATCTGTTTTATGGCCCATGGCATCCCAGCACCACAAACTTACATCCATTTTTTCACCATTGGCTTTCATGTACTGATTATAAAGCTGCTTACCTGCCATTTCTTGCATGGCATCACTCGATAAATCACCAAGCACGACAATATGATCAACTAACCAGCATTCTTCACCGACCCCCCATGCCCATACGTAAAATTCAACGCGATCATCTTGAGTATCTATCCCACCAGTCAATATACAAGCCCGAGAATGAACAGGGTTCTCCTTACGATCACCAGCCCACCAAATCTCTCTTCGTAATTTTAAGTGTTCCCAATCTAATTTTTCAGCGTTATCACCTTCCCATAACTCACCTAAAACCAAATTTACAAATGGTTGGAGCTTAGCAGGATCGCCACCACAACTTAAAAATTCTTCAACTAGGCCAATCCAACCAAACGATAAGTTTATGCTGTAACCCGCCCAGCAATGTAAACCCACTTTTCGAGGCGTAGACACTTTTTCATTTGAGTCTGAGAAAAATTGAATACCATCATTTGTCCAGGTACCATCCTCTGCAATCCATCGACCCGCCTTTTCCATTGCGCTAAGTTGGTTATAGTGGATTTTTTGAGTACAACTAATACAGAGATAATGAGCAGTACGAGACTTAGCTGCAATACTGGTTTTTGTGTTTTCCCACTTCATCCCATGCTGACTATCTTTATCTCCCCACACTAACACCTGCTCATGATCACAATGGGGACATGGCAGATAAAAACGAAACGTAAAATCAACCTCTGACATTAACACTTCAATGTGAGACTCACCGGCGACAGTTGGTGTAGTACCCCAACGTTCCATCGGAAAAGCTGCTCCTTCTAATCTAGCTCGAGCAGGTTTTATCGGCGTACCCTCTTTTGCAAAACGCCAAATCCACCCATCAACTTCATCGGCGAATAAAGCGCTTTTCGTTAAACGGCGAGTATTTTTAGGTGTGTGGGTCCCTTTTATATCTAACGTCCAGCCTGCACCGACTTTCTTTTTAACCGTGTTTTTTTCATTCTTTGCAAATAAATAAGGAAATATACGCTGCATGATAGGCATCATTTCCCACGCAGCATCTATTTCATCAATAGTAAAATCTTTAGCATCATCATCCGTTGGCTGATAAATAACAACGTTAGTATTGTATTGCGCTTGCAGACAACTGACCGAACCCACCAATATTTTTGAATACCCAATACGAGCAGATTTTTGAAAAACCACACAACGAATATTGCGATTACACATCATATTTAAAGGCACAACTTGTAATGGCATTGTTGTCCATCGCCCAGCAGTTTGTGATGATCCGGCTGGTAATCTAAAATGTTTATCGCACCATTCACGGCCCGATACTGGAAGCACTTTCCTCATCACCAACAATCCACGCCGGACCGTCTTCTGGATCGCCATCTGTGTAATCTGAGAGATCGGGAGTAATTTCTGAACATTCATTTGCGGCTGCCGTTAGTTCGTTCGTCAACACTTCAACCGCTTCAACTGGCATGTCGGGCCAAGCCAGTTTCATTTTTGAGATAAGGCCATCATGTATTGTTGCTAAATTTCCGCCTACTTGTTGAAGTACATCTGAGATAATATCCAAAGGCCCGTAGGTCTTTTCGAACAACATCCGTTTTGCTCGTTTCATCGCGATACTTTCGCGTTTATCTTCTAGTTTGAGTTTGTTCTCAATTTTATCAAATTCTTCCTCTTCATCAGCATCGGTTTCCGCTTTTTCTTTGCTGTTTCTACTCTTAGATTTATATGTGATATAAGCATGGATACATGCTAGAGGATCAATACCATCTCGGCCTTTTGCTTGAGGCAGAAACCCTTGCTGCATAAGGTTTCTAACCTGACGAGATGAAATATAAAGAAGTGAGGCGATATCCTCCTGGTTAAACTTTTTATCAAGGTTAAATAGCTTTGCCATACGTGTTTAAAAACCGGAAACCGGAAACCCCAAAATCAAAAAAAAAAATTAACAAGCGAAGTTCTGCGGGTATAGAGACCCGTAGGCTTTAAATACGCCCAGAAGGACCCATGCCACTAGCCTTACCACAATCATCAAGTTGCTGACCTTTGAGCTTCATATCTAGATTATGTAGTTCTTCATCACGTTTATACTGGCAGCTAATATCCAATCATTTGTTGTCAATACACTACTTGCGGCTGTCGATACTGATGCACTATATGCAGCAGTACTTATAACTTTTTGAATGGTTGGCTCACTCATCGCTTACTCTCTACCCAGTGGGTTAAACGTTGCCAGTCCGCATCGCATCCTGTGATCTTGGCGATTAATATCAATGTGTACTCAGCTAGCTCAGCGTTGGTTTGTGCTGAGTAATCAGGGATTAAACAGTTGCTTAGCATATTGTCAGGGGGGAACACATACTCGGTCTGTGTGACTGTTACTGTTCGTACAATGGGTGGCGTGTTGGAGCAGCTGAGCAACATCATTAGGCACAGCAGTATCACCCCATATCTGCAATGTTTCATTAGACTTTACCATATGAGTTAATTTAGATTTAGCGACTACCAACCGTTTGTTAATTCGTTCTTTCTCTATCGCATTCTGTTTGTTGAGAGCCGCCGATAAATCAAGCTCAAGCATAAGTCTTTGTTGTTCCGCTTCTTGTGTTGCGACAACATCGGATAATGCATTCAAATCAATAAGCAATGAAGTCTTTTGAATTTCTAACAATTCAATATTTGTCTGTGCAACATCTAACTTCAGTTGCAGCATGAGTCCGAACGCCACCGAACCAGCCAAGGCAAATATCAAAATAACAAAGGTTTTATTAAATGGATTAGGCATCAAGCCCCCTTAAGCAAAGCTGTCTCTCCGATTGACGTCTTTTGATTAAACCTTTTAACTTTTTACCTGCGCCATACACCCAACGCGATAGCTCATTACAAGCACCGATTCTATCACCGGCTAATAATTTCTTTCGCAATGTGGAATCGGCAAACGCTTGATGACCTACTTTATAGATAAAACTCAAATATGCCCCGTGTTCGCTATCTGTGAGCATCACGGGGTGAGTTAACTTCATCAATTTATAATTGTGTTTGCTTAAATCAACGACTAATTGCTCTAAGCACTCTTTCTCTGTAAATGTCTGACCGTGCTTTAAATCTGTTCCCGTATGACCATAGCAACTAGTCAAAACCCCAATAGGATCCAAATAACTACTAAATACTTGGCCTTCATGCTCAGCTATTAATGCACCACCACCTGCAACACTGGCGGCGAAGCCGAACATCATCAACTTCCTAGAAATATTCATAATAATTATTCACTGGTTAGTGATTGAAGTGTTTGGTTAAAAATATCGCTATCCATCTCAACCCCAACAAATCCACAGTCCAACTCATTGCATGCTTTTGCTGTACTGCCTGAACCCATAAAAGGATCAAGTACAACCATTCCGGCACGAGTACTTGAACTAATGATGTGCTTCATTAATTTCAACGGCTTTTCACAAGGGTGTTTACCTGGATAAAATTGAACAGAGTCGAAATCCCACACATCCGTGTAAGGAACATCTTTGTTAACGCTAAAGGGTCTGCGTAAATTCTCATATTGTTGACGTAAATCATCATAATCACACCTCAGTTCTATATAAGAACGGTGCAATACATCATATTCAGTCGTTAACTCTTTATGGGTTTTATTTAAAGTCCCTGCTTTTTCAGCAAACAATTTTTGTAACTCAAGATACTGAGCTTCTGTCGGTAACTTCCATTGAGAGGAACTAAACCAATGGCTGCACATCTGAGTATTAGTTGCCTCATTAACCTGCTTACTTTGAATACCAGCTTTCGCCTTTGCATCACGAAAGTAAGCAATCAACGGTTCGAACACAGCCCCTTTTAACTCACTGCATTTATCTGAATAACCAGAATTACCTTTGGCGAAACCCTGCGCACCATAATGCTCAGCAAAAATAATCCGCTCTGTTTGAGAAGCAAACTTTCTTAACCCCTCCTTACGGTGCTTACGATGAATGCCGTTCTTTTTACGCCAAACGATATGATTCAATACATTGAAACGACTATCTATTAAGACCTCTACTTTTGCAGCTAGCCGCTCTGAACAAAACAGATATAAGCTGCCAGCGGGCTTTAATACTCGCCACATTTCAAACAAAATAGAATCTAGCCAAGCCAAGAAGCATGATTCATCATCCCACTGATTATCCCAGGCATCTTTTTTCACTTTAAAGTAAGGCGGGTCAGTCGCAATCAAATCAACTGAGTTATCTTCCATTTCTTTTAATACATTTAAGCAATCATCGTTATATAAGGTAAATCCATTTTCTATTGTTATTTTTGTCATTGCTTATCCCTAAAACAAAATACTGGGTGACTTTATATAGGCATAAAAAAAACCGCTCGAGGCGGGTAAGGAATGCAAGGTCAATTTAGACGGCCCATTTAAATACAACAACTTCGAGCTTATAAATATCCTAGCGTTTTCTATGGGAAAAAAGCGGCAAAATCTTGCCGCTTTTAGGTAAAATGGTGCCGAATTACCTATTTTCAGGCTAAAACGACACTAAAACCCGCCTTTTTAACCATTAAAAAGGGTCACTCAACTGACACCCCTTACATTTCGGCACTTATCAGTGGTCACTTTTCAACCTGTGATTGCATACTTCTCTTAGGCTGATGCAATGACCTACCATCTAGCCCAGTCTGTATCTAGCATTGAATAGGAGAGCAAAATAGAGTTGATCTTAGGAATGTCTTAAAAAATATACTTTTGAGAGTTTCAATTGATTTTCACTTGAAATACCAAAGTGGTGAGATCCACTACTTTTTAGTAGTGGAATTTTTTAGGTTTTTATTAACGTTTATTGTGTGTTTTACTACGTTCGATAGGGATTTAGGCTGAGTGCCAAAGTCGCTGTTAAGGCAAGTTAAAGATGTCACATTAGGGAGCAAAGTAGACATGTCACACAAGTCAGTGTCTTTTATCAATCCCTTGTTAAGGAAATCGATGTGTAGGTATGGCAAGGTGTTGAGGTTTTTCCATTCATTAATATTTAATGATGATTATGACCGAAATGGTTGTACGAAATGATTTACGTGTCCATAAGTGATTTAGCTTAGTTTCGGACATGTTTAGTTGATGCTGTACGTAACTGCTGGGTTTTGTACAGGCGGGGATTATTCGATAAATTGCTTAGCGTGGGGTATTTTCCGTTTTCCAAGCGCACCCCATCAAGCTCAAAGCTGCCAGAGGCATGTTTTACGGTTTTTTGACTGATGCCATTGCGACGATTAGGCTGTGTATCTTGCTCAAGATGCTGTTCGATTTCAGCATTAAGTGCCGCCTCGGTGAGCTGTTTAATTAATGGGCTGAGAATACCGTCTTTACCCGTTAAGTTTTTACCTGCTTATAACGCTTTTAAGGCTTCTTCAAAATCAAAAGATTGAATCATGTGTCATCCCTGTTTTTAACTATTGTACGGAAATGACACAGAATTACGAACACTACCTTTAATCAATCTCCACCTCCACCTCCGTCACCACCACAGCCTCCATCGCCACCAAAGAACCCACCACCATCTGAACCGCCACCGCCTGTACCACTTCCTCGCCCCCTCGGTCCCACTATTTCAAGTAAGATTGATACAAGAAAAACAGCTACTAATATTGGGCAAAAGGTACTCTGAAATGTTATAGAAGACTCAAGGTCGGTGTAGTACCAAGACACTGCCAAGCCTGACAGTCTAATTAACCATGAAAACATACTGCCTCCGTTTAGCATTTTACGCCCAGATAAGGGGCCGGAAAGAGTGGAGCTCTTGGAGGTCCCGCTTGAGCTGCTTGTTATGCATTAACTTTTTTGATGTATTTAGTTATTGAGTGCTGGACGTACCGACGCCGTAATGGACCAAAAGCCATTATGATAAAAATAATAAAGTATTTCATAATTTAGGATGCATAACCTTTATATAGCGCACATGCGCATTTACATATTAGACTAGTAAAAACGCGCATGCGCACTGTATTTTCATGAAATTGACGAGAAAGGAGGCTAAAACCATTGACATCCTCCCTAGAAATCATGTCAATAGATCTTAAAAATGAGTGTTTGTCTTACATCTAAAACAAACCATATCTAGGATGTATAGGATCAATTTAAAGATCTATTTTGTTAAGGCAAGTTAAAGATGTCACATTAGGGAGCAAAATAGACATGTCACATGAGTCGTATACCTTTTCAATCCCTTGTTAAACTCGCCTTAAACTCCACATCCTGCATAAACACGGGATTAATGCATCTTGCCTGTGCCTTTCTACTACCCGCTTTCTTATTCCTATGACGGTGATGTTCTTCCGCTCTTTCTTCTTGACTCTCTTTCGCAAAAGCCAACGCCGCACCTAAACGTTTATTACTGACTATTTCACCTTGCTGAACATGTCTCAACGTATCAAACACGCTGTATGTTAACTCTTCACCACAATATCGAAGCGCAATTGTGCCATCAGGGTAGTCATAAATCATAACCCTTTTGTTAACTAACCGCTTCGCTTTGTCTGTTGGATCAAGTAAGTAAATGACTTTATCGTATTGTAGTGTCAGTGAATTTGAGACTGTACGACTGCTTTGCCTTGTAAAGATATCGTCCAGTTCAACAGCGGACTCTTGCGCTGGACGATGCGCATCTTGTGAAGAATAAGCAGAGCAAGCAAAACGACGATTAAAGTCCGCCATAAACTCGGGGAGCCATGCATTGGCTTCTTCAATGGTATTAATGCCTGCAAGACGCATTTCTTTTATCAGGCGATCTTGGAGTGTTCTATTTGCTCGTTCAACCCGTCCCTTAGCTTGCGAGCTGTTGGCACAAATTAATTCGATATTGAGCTCATACAAAATCCGCCCGTATTGGGTCATCTGCTTACTGCTTTTGCGACTAGGCGAATTAACCTTAAAGACCGAATGTTTATCGCTATAAAAAGCGATCGGCTTGCCGTAATTATCGATATACTCACGAGTAATATTCATATAATCATAGCTGGTCTCAGATTCACAAAAGCGTAATGACATCAATTGACTGGTCGCATCATCAATAAAAACCAGTAAACAACATTTAGCCGAACGGCCTTCAAACCAATCATGGTGAGAACCATCAATTTGAACCAAGTCACCATAACATTCACGTCGATAACGGGGTTGATAGATTTTTTTCTGTTTACGCTTACGGACCCGCCATAATCCTTCTGTGATTAGCCATTGCCTTAAAGTTTCACTGGACAGTTTAATCCCATGTAATTCAGCCAATTTTTCACAGGCAAAGGTCGGTTTAAAATCCGCATATTTTTGCTTAACGAGCGTGAAAACTTTCTCTCGAAACTCAGGCAAGAAACGACGATTACTAGCCTGTCCACGACGTTTAGACACTAGACCCACTTCGCCATCCTGACGAAATTGATTCACCAGCCTTTGAATATGCCGACGCGTCAGTCCTAACATTGACGCAGCGGTCATTTGGGTTAATTGTTTATTGCAAACGCCCTTAATTACACCAATACGGTGCAGCTCTTCTTCGCTCATCGTAATTAACATGGCACCCATCTAATACACTGGATTATTTGTGCCCAGCATACCAAAATGTGACATCTCTAAATTGGGGGAATGTGACATTACTATATTGGATCTACAGAGTGCCAAAGTCGCGTGGCATACAATCTCTATTATGTTCAATAGGGAAAATCTCTCTCGTTTACTAAATTTTCAACTAAAATTTATAGTTTTTACGTAATCTAGAAGAAAATCTTGCTTATTTAAGTAAGAATAGAAGGTAATCCACTTTCATTTGATATAAATATGACTAATATAACATTATCCTCAAATAACAATTTTTTCTCAGAACGAAATATCGGATCGAGCGAACTAGAGCATATAAAAAATGCTGGTAATATTATCGAATTCAAGCAACAGCAAAGTAAATTTGAAAAAGTATGGGACATTATAGCTGATTATTTTTGTGGTACTGACAAAGACCAAGCTCGTGAATTGTTATTTAAGATTATGGATAATCAAACAAGCGACGAAGGTAGAGCAGCTTCATTTCAACAACTTAAAGATATGTGTGGTGTGAGTTCACAACAATACTTCAAGAGCGATCAAAACAACTTTTGGATTGAAGGCACAGATATTCTTTTTCGAAAGGGGAATATGAAAAATGAAGTTGAAGTGATAGAACTTCAACACAGTCATCCTGATAATCATTCCCAAATTAGAAATCAATTATTAGCTCATAACAATCTACGAGAAGTTAATCTCTCGATTTATGAAGATGAAGGGGGACCAGGGCTAGCGATTTATGAAGGTGAAGGGGGACCAGGGGGAGCGATGTATGAAGGTGAAGGGGGACCAGGGGTAGCGATGTATGAAGGTGAAGGGAGTCACGGCTCCTTTTCAAATAATGAGTTTGCCTATGCAGATAATGTAATTGCAGAAGCAGCTTCACTTGCAAATCCATTTTTAGAAATTGATAATGTAAAGCTTAATCGAAACACTCAAACCAAAGATGAAATGATTAGAGATCTTGAGATGATTGGGAACGGTAATTCTAGAGAAGCCTATAAAATGCCTGATGGTAGGCTTCTTAAAATAGGAACTGCTGCTTTAGACCGCGACGTATATAAAGATGCAAGTGAAAATCTCAAAGGTTTATACAATGCACTATATGATGGTCGATTTGCTTATTTATCTGAGCAATTTTCTTCTGGTGTCACCAAAGATGGTTTCCCTTATACAATAGCCCCAGACATAAATGATGTAAAAAATGCACATGTTTACATAGAAGATCAGAGTAATCCAAGTAGAACTGAAAAAATCGATTTAGAGCTTTTTAGAAACTATTGGCAGCAAGGCGGTAGAGCATCAGATATTCATCCTGATAACTTCGCAGTAATAGAAGGCTGTTTACTTCCGGTTGATGGTAAATATGCTTGCTTAGAAAATGCTCTCGATTGGCAAGGAGACCAACCTAATTTAAATTCTATTGAAACAGATTTTAGAGATGAGTTTAGTTATTAGTGAGTTTCTTTAAAATCTGTATTTACGCATGACTTAAAAGAAGCTATTAGGGGGGATTTAAAAATAAGTTAATATTTAAATTCCCCTAAAGACTCTTTCATACTACCAGTGATAAGGCTTTTTTATCACTGGTATTCTATTTATTTAAATATTTATTTTGCAATACAAGGAAAGAATATTCCGCAATCAGAATCACCTGAATCTAAAACTGGATCTTCTACTGCATCAGCAAAGCCTAAAGTACTTCCTCCTGAATATTGAGCCAAAGATGTCATGAAAGTTACTTCATCTTGAATATTAGCAATTGCATTGGCAGTTTTAAATAATGAATTTTCGACAATAGCTTTAGATTCATTTTTAGCTAAAGCTTTTCGTAAATTAAATGTATTTATGCTCGATTGGGTCAATTCATCAATGGTAGCAAACATTGTGACATTAAAGACTGGGGCAGGAAATCCACTAAAAAACTTCTGAATAACTTTTGCTGTCCAATCAGAGCCTGAGCATTCACCTGAACTTTGATTTTCATTTAAATCGGTGTAAAACCCTATATTTCTTTGGTAAGGATTTACACTACTTTGTGTAAACAACTCATCAGCACTATGACAAAGTGCATCAGCTAACGGTGTCATATTCCCTGTAGGCAAGCTTTTTAGGCTATCGAGTTCTGTCATGGCATCAAGGGGATCTGAAAAATCAAGACGCTTATCAAAACCAGTATTTGATTCAAATGCTGCAACCGCTACTTTTAATATCCCACCTTGAGCGGCAGCCTCTGCGATAGCTTTACCAAGATCGCTTTGCGCTTGAGTAATTGCATCTTGATAACGAGTGTTGCCTGTTGATTGACGAATTTGATCCATAGAACCAGTTCTATCAATAACAATCTGAAAAAAAGAGGTTGATTGAGCTTGTACTAGAGGGCTTAAGATTAAACCCAGTAACAATCCAATAAAATAACGCTTATGAAGCATAGTATTAATCCTTTAATTATAGAGAGTGTAAGTTTTATCCATGCATTGGGTTTCACGATTGCTCACTAACTATAATTAAAAAACAATATATTTCAGTATCATAATCATGTTATTAACAATAACAACTTGTGATTGAGTTTACAGGATGTAATGATTGTTACACTGATCCATTCTACTTTCCACAAAAAAACTCTATTAAATCTCCCAATCGAACCTTCCCCCTACCAGTGATAACTGTTCTTATCACGGGTGTATTCAAATTGGGCTACCAGTGATAAACCCGGTTTATCACTGGTAGAGGAACTTTAATTTTATTTAATTATCAATAGATTCAAAGGGTAATTTTTGGAAGGTGAGGGCAATATAAACCTTGATGGAAATCAGGTGGTAAAACACCCCGTTTCATTTTAAGCCATTCTAATTGTTTCTCAGCACTTTTAAACTTAACTGCTAGCAAAACTTCCAAAGCAGCCTCATTTTTAGCTAGATAACTTGATGAGGATAATTGATATTGATACAGATCTACTTGAGTAATGTGCTTTGAAAAATAATCAACCGCTGTGTTTAATTGATGTTTATCTCTAAACTTGTACACGATAATAGAAGTAGGTAACCCTTGTTCTGATTTAGAGAAGAAATCTTTATTTTCAATGACTTCTTTAAAGGCGAATTTATGGGGAGGAGCAAGAAAAGATTCTGTAAATACAGGCTCTTTTCCCTTTTCTTTATCAGGGTGACGTACATGATCAGGCAAGCGCCAAGCTTCGCTGTACAAATACGCAGTCATCGACTCTCTTGTTTTAAATTGTCTTTCAACTAAAATTTTAACTCTGTCATTCCGTACACTTCCGTAGGTGAACCTCACATTTTTATCATTCAAAAAAGAAGTGAGCACTTTATTTTTGCTACTATCAGATATGTCATAAACTTTAAATAAAACATATGGCTCTGAAATTGGTGTTAACTGAGTCATATTATTAGCACAACCGAAAAGGACACTGAACATTCCCATGAACCCAAGACAACGAAAGTAAACATAGCGAGAAGCAACCATAATCATTCCCTTTAATAGTATGTTTATTACAGTTTAGGATATAAATAAAATCATACCAGCATACTGGTTTGATTCTCGTTATAACATTGGTATTAACACAGTATTTGTAGATGTAGCTGGGAAGTCTTACAGTGATAAGGTGCCTTATCACTGGTAGGGTTTAACTCCATATTTGAAATATTCATCCATAAATCTCGCCTGTTATCTACTCAGTTTGGGTGGTTTTTCTTCTTTTTTTCAATGAAAGGTTTCTGAGTAATGAACTTATCGGTATTAGTTTTATTCTCATTGTAATTTGTTTTATAGTGCTGAAAATCAGTCAATAACGTTACAAACTGATGTTCATATATTGCCATTGATAATGCAATAAGCATGGCCACAGCATAACTCACTGGTATAATAAACAATATAACATGAAACTCTTTTAGATTGGGATAAAAACTGGCAATATCAAACCAGTAAAAAACACCTGCAATGAACAATAGCGCCACAGCACCCCCTAAGTTAATACATTGACTACTGATACTCATTGATAATGAATGTGTTTTTTTTGGCGCAATATCGGCCGTAATTGATATCGCCATCACAGTAAAGCTACTTATCATGCCTAACATTAATAATAACAGTGCCGTTAACATATTCGACAAGGTAGCATAAATGACGAATATACTTATGACCATGCCTAATAAACTGATTATAAATAGGATAAACTCTCTATAATGATAAAACATTTTCGTTAACCAACCTGCCAAAGGTGATCCGATAATATAACCAATAAAAACGGTCGCAACAGATGTTTCTGTATATAAATTATGAGCACCCAATTTATCCTCCATAAAAGGAAATAGCCAAGAAGCATAAAAAGAGACCATAGGTAACGCATGAAAAAAAACGTACGCATAAGATTTCATTAAATTAGCATGTTTTTTAATTATTTTTGATTGATCATTGTTAACAGTAGGGTATGAAGGTAAAGAAGAAACAACAGCATTACTCTTTAATAAAAATCGTCTTTTTTTTATCATCATAAAGAAAAGTATAACAACGACTAAGATAACGGGAATAAAGGTAAGTAACTTTAATGCAGTACTCGGTCCATATTGAGAAAATAAAAGTGTAAAAATAAAGCTGGATAGAATGGCTCCTGTCCCCCCTATCGCAAATATAATACCTAACGCTAAAGAATACATCTTTTGAGTAAAAATATTTTTAGCAATATATAGACTAAACACTAAAGAAAAACTAGAAGCGATACCTAAAATAAAGAGTGCCATCGCCACCATGTAGAAATGAGTTGATATTGCGAGTAATAGTATGCCTGAAATATGTAACAAAGACATGATTAATAGGAGAAACTCAAAGGATAATTTATCAACTATCACACTTGCAGGGGATTGAAAAGCCACATAAGCAAACCAAAAAACAAATAATACCATATTGAGCTGTATGGGGTTCAACATATTACCATCATGTATATGGGGAACAAATAGACTAGGAATAAGTCGAAACATATATTGATGAAAATAAAAACCTAATGAGCATAACCAAATGAGAAATAAAGCTGATTTCCAGTGCCATTTTTCATTTTTCATTAAATCAGTCTTATCTGTAAGAGTCATCGTCACTCCTTGAAAATAATCAACACCTGTTTATCTGTTAAGTTGTATGTCCTGCTAACTGATATGCATCATGCTATAGGGTTGCAATTTTTTTAATGTTTGAAGGTCACAAATTAATTATAGTAAAAAACATAGTGATCAATAATAAAGATAATTTCCCTCAAAAATCGCCGATTTACCATAATACTGATTGGACGCCACGCGGCATTGGGGTTCGAGGGAAAAGAGCTCTGACCCCCTTAAAATGAGCCCTTATCTTAGCAAAAAACGGCAAAAATTTAAATGATAATAAGTGGTGAAATCCGCCACTCTGAAACTTAACTCTAAAAACGATGTGAATACGTTATAAAGAAGCTTTACAGCTCTTTTTAATTTCGCTTAACTCTTTAGATGATCCATTTAGCGAAAATTCAAAATAAGTTGGTTGCTGTCCTTGCCATTGCAATTCTAGTAATGCCTTATTCGAAGATGCAATATTACTTATAAACCCATCACGACCATCAAAGTGAATGAATTCCCCCCCACGCCTAATTTTGAGGCTTAAAGCATGGACTTTGGCGGCTGAAAGCCAAAGTCGCGTGGTATACTTCTCTATCATGGTAAATGCACGGTTTTTGAGGGAAATTATTTGTTCTGTTGATAGATTCACTTTAGAAGGGAATTGTTAAGTCAGCCCACCTCTCATATCAACTGGGTTAAAAAGAGTTTTAATAATTCATAGGTTTTGTTATGGGCATTCGAACTCGGTAACAACTAATTCTGAATTACATGGTAAAGAGTCCATCTGCGATATAGGGGAACATCTTTACCTTGAATACGTTCTCTCGCAGTTTGCTCAAAGGCTTTGGAATACTTTGTTGAAAGCTCTTCCATATTTTCAACAACAACTTGACCTACGTTTTGGTCACGCACAACAATTTGATCATTCTCTTTTTTAAATATCCCAATTGTGTGTCCTCTTCCTTCTCCCCCTTTATCTCCAAAATCCATCATATACATTTTCCCAACTTCCAACTCTAAATAATTCATTTCACCGATTTCTCCAGTTTTCATATCAATCCAGCCACGAACAAAATCATCATAGCCATCTGGAACCAGCATTCGTTTAAGACCTTTCATTTCCAAATATTCATCCATTCCATTCGATGATTTTAAAGCCTTCTTCTGATATTTTTGGTGCTCCTGCACTAGTATCTTCAATTTTTTTGGCATTCTTAAGGGGTTCTCTGTGATATTGTCACCTGCAATAATCTTGAGAAACCAGTCCACTGTCAAAGCTGTACACACACCGCGAAGATTTTCGTCATTGCAAGCAGACTCTAACGCCTCATAATCTTCGTCCTCATTAAAGAATTCCTTAAACTGCTCTCCCAAGTGTTGTTCAAACTTAGGTTGTTCTTCTTGACTGTTCAATAAAGATTCTGCTTCAGGCACCTTTGTCCTTTTGTGAAAAGGCCAACATGACAGAAAACAATCATACCATTTTAATTGAACAACTTGCCCATCCCTTTGTTGTGAAAGAATATTATACGCTACTGGTCTCATTTTTCTTTGAGCGATGAATTCAGGTCTGTTAACTACGAAACCAATACCTTGCTTCCCATTTCCTTTTTTCTGAACAACAGTATTAGCAACCGTCCTGCTTTTATTCTCTTTCGGTTTCTCTACTTGTGCATACATATCTCAATCCTTTTTAAATTGGCTTTATTCAATGTTATAGGCTTTCTTTGTATTGCCTATAACAACCACGGTGGTGTTTACCGGACTAGTGAACTTTATTACGACTATATATTTATCATTGAATGGCCTAATAACACCTGTTCTGAGTGCTATTAAGCCAGTGCGTCACTCTTCCACACCATTAGTCACTATAAAATTTAATGTAGCATAAGCCACGAGTTGTCACTTTTACATGAAACACTGTTATTTTTGCTTTCTGCATAACTAAAATTTGTGATTAAATTTCTAGGGAGGCTGTTAGATGTTTAGGGTAAGATAGTGCTAACAGCTCACCTTCGGCACGTCTGAGCCAATATTGATATGATTTTTCAGAATCAAACCCGACTAGAGCCCAATTCTTTGTGCAGATATAGCGAACGCGCAGCGCACGACGGCAATCATTACTTAATTGCTCGACTTGTTGGTCATATTGATGAACATGATCTGGCACTGGCTGTTCCGTGCTTTCAATTCGAATTTCACCGAGTTTGTCGCAAGCGCTCCGGCTCCCATAGCCACCACCGTACTCCTGCCCCCGCCAATATAGGCCCCATGTTTTAAGCTCTCGCCGCAGTGTTTTAATGCTCATTCGCTCAATTTGCATAAGCTGCGCTCCGTTGCACTTCGGCCAAAGGAATTTGAAACACATCATCACAGAATGCCAAAATATCGTCATAGCTCACAGGGCTGGCGCCACTCTCCCAATTGCGATAAGTGCGAATGCAAATACCATAATGAAGGGCCACCTCAGTTTGCGTCATGCCGCGAATACGCCGCCCAGTTTTCAAAATATCAAAGCCCTGCACTTTTTTGCTCATCACCCTGCTCCCCTGCTCTGTTCAATTCAGCACAGCCTTTATCAATCAAATACATGTGGTAATCATTCAACGCTCGTAACATGCCGCTATCCAGCGATGTGCGCACATAAGTGCGTAACAACAACGGCAATGCATGATTTAAAATGCGTTCTCCGACCATGGTATCGACGCCCATATCGGCAATGATCGTGCGGCACAATTTGCGCAATGCATGGCTAGTAAAATATTTAAACCGGATAGACTCACTCCAATACTGAACCGTACGGATTGAAACCACTTCACTACGATCCCCAGCAAACAAATATTCTCGTTTGCCGATATGCTTTAACTGCCAACGTTTATAAACACGTAACAAACCTTTAGCCGCGCCAGTTAATGGCAACCGGTGCGCTTGCTTGGTTTTGGTATCTAACGCAGGGATAGACCAATACTCCCCCGCAAAATGGGACCATTTTGCTAGCCTTGTCTCATCAATGCGCGAGCCAAACATAATCATCAGCATGAACAACATATTGCAGGGCTTATTAGCCGATTTTAGTGAACTAAATAGCGCGTTTAAATCAGCTTCACTTAATGGCGCATCAATTTCAGGAGGCAAAGTTAAACTTAATTGCACTCGATACCCGGCTAATGGATCTTGACTCAGTAAACGCAAATCACATGCCGTACTTAGGGCCCGCTTTAATACATTGGCCGTCAATCTTATGTAGTGCGGTGCATACTCATCTGCCAGCATAGTTTTAACGAGTTCGGTATCCACTGTGATGAAATCAAGCTGCGACAAAAGCACATCGCCTAAGCGTGGATGAAGGTGCGTTTTGCTCATGCTTTTACAATTGCGCCGCCAGCTTTTACTTAACGTCGTATTGCTTTGAATATGGCCCACATACCAATTAAGTAAATCAGATACTGTTACCAGCTCAGCCGAGTTCACCACCTCACCCGCAGCGACCTTTGCTAGGCGTTTAGGCAAATCATTCACCAGAGTCTTTAAACAAAGGCTTGGCCAATTGCCCTGCTTTTTCCATGCGGTTTTACCGTCACTGGGCAAAATCAAATGCACCGATGCTCGGCCGCGTTTGCTAATAGCTCTTAATCGCAATTCAGGATACCGATGATCTCGAAACTCACGCGACGAACTATCAGCCAACCATCTTTTAATTTGACTGTCATTGAGTTTGCCATACTGCACACTGCTCATTTATCCGTTCCTACATTGTAAATTTAACTTATCTCTAAACTCGGCCAACTTGCGCTTATTTTTCATATAATCATTGCTGGCTTTACCTGGCATAGGCAGTGCCTCATGAATAGGCGCGGCTAAATCCTCCCCAGCCTTAAAACGCCTCGAATAAATCATCAAGTGTCGCTCAAACGCATCTCTTACCGCTTGCTCTGTTCCCCTAGCAAATAGCCATTGTCCAGTTTCTTCAACCGCTAAACGCACAACAACATGACTCCACTTGTGCTTGTGTTTTATATCGGGTCGATAATATTTAAGCGCTTCTCTAAACGCCTTATCAAAACGAGGTAAGCCATCGCTGTTATCACTAAAACACCAACTGCAGAACTGTCTAGGTGAAGGCCAAAAAATCCGTTCGCCTTGTTCACTGCGAGCTCGGTTAAGACCAATTTGAACAAGCTGCTCACTATTCACTTTTTGCACTGCAAAGGTCTTTAACCATTCAACCTTGTGAACACCAACCTGATCGGCTTTAGGTCCAGCAACAGGAAATAAAATCTGTAATTTAGCAAACACGCTATTGACCAGTTCTTTCTCATAATTAGTCACTTCATGATGCTGATATGATTGCTGAGGTTGTGTTGTACCCGCTTGTGAATACACCCATTCTTGTGTCTGCTCTACATTAAAATCACCAGACTTAGAATCAGGCTCTGGCATTAATGTATGTAAATTTTTCATTGAGTTATTCATTAAAATTGCTCCTTGTTCAGTGCCTACGGTGAATTAAAATAATGGGTCATTTGGGTCAAAGACTTGGCTTGTCCAGTCGTCATCAGCTTGTGGTGCTTGAACCGGTCTAGCACTAGGCCTGATATTCGCGTTAAGTAACCAGCTAAATTCAAATGTAACCCATCCTCTTGCGGCGCTGGTACCAATGCAGTCCTCTACGCTATATCCCGCTTCAACGGCCTTTTTTAGATGTGGTGTTATACGATTAATCGCAGTTTGATTCAGCGGCGAACGCCTAGCTTTACGAACGGCAATCCAGTCTTGCATGACCAAATCACTTGGCATTGAAGGCCAGTTGCTAAAATCAAACTTAGCCAACGGATCCGCTTTGGTCTTTTTGGCTCTTTTCGTTTTGCTAGGCAAGCCTGAATTATTTTCGGGTGTAATATCTTTTAAATGTTTATTTTGTAGATCTGTTTCTTTTATAGTTGCGGGTTCACCGTCGGACGGTTTATCCGTCGGACGGGTTTCCAGTTGTACGGTGCTGGTTTTCAGTTGTTCGGATGAGTCTTGAATAACGGGCGTGGGATACACTAACCAATCCGTCCCTGTTATTAGCCCTTTATCGTTCCTAACCACCTGCTTACGCACATAATTAGCACCTTGCAACTCTGTCAACATACGAGTGAGTTTATCCCTGCCGCACTTAGGAGACTGCTCTTGTAACCACTTAGTATGAAATCCCCAATTTTCGGGCAGGCTCAGCATGAAGCTTAACAAACCACGAGCTTCAAAAGTGAGCACTTTATCTTGGATGGTTGAATTGGGGATCACAGTAAACTCTTGTGAAATATTCGCTTTATAAATCGCCATATATCTCCTTAGCAAAATAACCCGCTTGATTAATTAAATAATCTCAGCTAGCATAAATTTGCCTTATCTAAGGTGCGTTATTAAGCCTGCTGGTCGCCAAAACTTACGCAGGCTTTCTTATTTCTAGTGTTAATTTTGTCTGCTCACCCTTTTCCTTTGTTCATAATCATCCCGACAATCAGCATCACAAAAAAGTTGTTCGTCCATAGGCTCATGGCAGTTATGACAGCGGCCAATTTTTGGAAGCGGTGGGGTGTTAACACGATTAGCCATGGCAACATTAAAGTTCAATTGCTCTTGCGAAGCGGCGCGATCGGCACAGTCACTCATGCACTAGCCTCTTTGTCGGTTTGTAGTTTAAAATTTCTATTAAATCAGGACGTAATTGCTTTGCAGTAACTTCACCAGCGGTATATTTTTCTATTGATAATGCAACCTCAAATGGGATATTACGAATTCCATTAGCGTATGCCCTGATAGTTACCTCTTCTTTACCCAAAAAAACAGCAAGCCTTTCCCTTTGTTTTTTTCTTTCTTTTTCCTTAAAACTAGAAAAATACTTATGTAAAGAATTAAACCTCTCCATATGAATACCTTTTTAAAACCGTAAAGATACTATATGTATCGCACTGGAATTAGTCAAGCTAGTTTTAGTATCACGCGTGGGTAGCATAATTGTCATTGATGAGCTAGGATACTAGATGTATCATTACAACTAAGGATGGATTTTTGTATACAGAGATGAGTGCAATGACTAAAGCAAAACCATTGTGGGCTATACGCGCAGAAGAAATGATGGGAACTAAAGGTATAACTCAGGAAGATCTTTTAGATGTTTTTGATGTAGGTACTAGAGGTTCGGTCGGTCATAGGTTTAGCGGTCGTCAACTAGCACGAATAGAAGAAGTTCAAAGACTAGCTAAAAAGCTAGGGACGACTGTAAGTTACCTGATAGGTGATTCAGATGAATTACCTACATCAACCGATCAACATAAAGACATTAACGATCACTCTGTTCTCGCTAAATCATTCCAATACTTAGCTAGAATAGATAAATTGAATGATTCTGAAATAAAAAGCTTATTTCAGTTACTTGAAAAACTGGATCTTTCAAGGGTTATACAAGTATATGAAGTTTTGCATGAAATAGAACGCACTGGAGATGTTTCTTCTATAATAAAATTAGAGGACTTTAGAAAAATATCCTAACATATTCAATTTGTAATTTTATTTTGAGTAAGTAGGATTTTCTTACCAGCTAGCATAAGTTTTGCGTCAATTTCATTCAGCCCTATTGTTTGTTTTTCTAACGACGCCTCCTCTTCTATTTTTAAACGATCAACAGCTATTTTTCCAAGTTCAGAAATCAATTCTGGACTATAATCACCAAAGTAAAAACGTTCAACTTTCTTTCTAAACTTTAAAATCACCCCTGTATTATTTGAAGTCACAACGTCCTTTTCATTATCACTGTATATTACTCTTATATTAACATCCTCGCTGTTTTTGACAGTTGTATCACCTGTGACGTTTACTTTTCTTAAAAAAAATAAAACTAGAAGTAAACTAAAAATACAATATAAGACGTATGCTACTAATAAATTCATTTATTAAGCCTCGTTAAATTCAATTAACCCAATGATTTTATATAATGGGTATAAAGAAAGGAGAGTAACTGTAGATATGTTAGAAAAAGTCACAACAAACTTGTACCAATACAACAATTCATTCGTATCATAAAAAACTCTTTCAACCCCCCTAAGAGATTGAGTAAGTATGAGTAAAGGAGAAAGATAGAGGCAAAGTCTTGAGATTTTTGTTATATGACAATTACTTACTCTATGAATTGAAATTACAGATAAGAACCATAAAGTCTCAGCTAAAACTAGAAAAGAATAAAAATAAATCCTAATAGTAATAGTGTCAGTGTCAGTGTCAAGGCCTGATATTTTCGATGATAAATAAGATGTTATAGTGTGAAAAATAAGAACTAAAAGTGACGTGATAAATATCGATGTTTCTATTTCATTTAATTTATTACCGCCGCCTCGATAAACACTTAAAATTGAGTGTGAAGAGTAATAAACAATAGTTAAAAATAAAAATATTTCTATCAATATTAAAACAAAATCCAATTTAAGTAAAAAAACATCCATTTTCAATCCTTAATTTTCATCCATAATTATTAACTTTTATACTGAGTCTGGCTCCACTCCACCACCACTTCCACTACCTTGGGGAGATGTTTCACCAAGAATGCTATATTCTGAAACTGTTAACATTGATTCTTCTTTATTGCTAGATAATGGAGGCTCGTTTCCGCTACCATTACCTAATGATTGCTCATTTAAACGCCGCGCTTCTTCTGATATTTGAACTGTATCAACACTGCTAGTAAGGGGATTACTTTTTCTATCTGGCTCTACACCGCTGCCCCCCCCATCAATTTTATTATCAAAAGCACTAACAGAAACATATAGGTTATTAGATATTCCACTTATCATATCAACTCTTCCTTTTATAAAAACATAGTTAATGTAACTCACGCCGCAAACTCATGATAGCATTTCTATCAATTTAGTAAATACAGTATTGACACCAAAAGATACTTATACTATCTTTTGGTTATAGGGATACATTATGTATCCAACAAAGGAGCCAAACATGATCTTAACAAAGTGTCCCCACACCAATAAAGAACGCGCTGAGTTTCCATTACTCGCCTTACTGCATTTCGCCTGCCTTATGGCCGTTGGCAATCCAATGCATTGCCCTCGTGTTCAAAAGCGCTTAAATGAGCTGCAAGAGCGTCTTGATATCTTTAACCCTAGCCGCTTGTTCCGTGAAACATATTGTAAACAAATCGGCCAGTTAGGTAAAAACTTTAATTTGCAGATTAAAGATAAGCGTCTGCATGTTAGTCGCATAACAACCGCGTTAACAACAACTTCCAAAAAAACAGCGATTGACAATATTGTCCATTCGTCTAATCAAGTCAATATATAAAGTTAACGTTTACACAACAAGCGGAGCTTGTTATGTCTACTCAAAACGCTAGTTGTATCAGCATGTTACAAAGTACGCGTTCAAACGCCCCCGCTATCAGCTATTGCAGCCACATGATAGCCAGCCTGAAACAGACACAGCGTGACTATCCGCATGAGTCACATTGTTTCCAGCGCCTAATTCAGCAGTGGCGGGCAATGCGCAGGGATTTACGCAAGCAAAAGTCACACGCGAGTAGCACAAAAGTCTAATCAACTTAAGTCTTATTAAAGCTGTTATTCAAAGGAAATGACTATGTTTTTAGTCTTTGGTGTCACACGAGATGTCGCGAAAAAAACAGCGCTAAAAAAGTGCACGTTAGTTGAAGGATTTGGCAAAAACATGATCCAGCTCACACAAGAGCAGTATGAGAAAAAAGTCGATGACTTGACACAAAATCTCTATAAATCAATGAAACCTGTCAAGTTGAGTTACTCGCTATCATCACCTACTCGTGCCAAAGAGTTTTTAAAACTCGTTCAGCAGCAAGTTGAGTGCCGCGATTTAACCATTCGTTATCGTAAACCTACTGGGAAAACTAACCCAAAAACAAAAAAGCCTGCAATGGCAATGACCGTATACAAAGGAGAAATACTTTGAGTGCTAATACCCTAAATAATACCCAACTTGAATATGACGTTTTAGTCAATCAGGCGGCGCTGCATATTCAATATGCAACCTTACTCAATAATCAGCTAGCAACTGCCCAAGCTGCCGTTTTAAAGTCGCTCGAAACTGAAAACCCGCTTGATTGTTTCAACGCAATGAAAAACGCATTGTCAGTCCAAAGTTTGCTAGATGCTGTGTTTGACGCACATGAAAGTAATATCAGCGCAGAAAGCTTTTTAGCAAACAGCCTTCAAGCCGTTCCTTCCCATTTATGTTGCATCAACAGAATTAAATCAGAACTTACCAAAACTCAACTACCCAAGCTTAACGAACAAGGAGCAGCATAATGAAAGAACTACACGATATCGTCACCAATAAAATCGGTAACATGGTTGAAGATGGCACCATCGAACAACTAATCGAAAATAAGCTAGAAAGCTTACTCGCTGAAACAGTCAATGATGCGATGAAGAGTTATAGCTCGTTCGGTAAAGCATTAAAAGAATCGATTGAGAAATCAATTGGAACTAGCCTTAATCGAGTCTCATTTCCTGAATACAACCATTTCGTCAGTCAATTAGTCGTCGAGAAATACAGTGAAGTTTTAAGTAAAGAAGCAGCAAGCAACATTGATGCATTATTAAAAGAAGAGCTTAAACCTGTACCAGATGCTATCGATGTACAGGTACTGATAGATGAAACCAAAAAATATTGGGAAGAAGCTGCTCATTCTGAAGGGAAAGACGAAATTGATATTGAATGGAGAGAAAGCGATAACGCGATCTATATGACGCTAAAGCATCCTGAATATGATTCAAACAGTATAAAGATTAGCTTCTACAACCACGGTGAAGAAAATAACGTTTATCACATTGGTTATATTAATGAAGATGACAGGGTTATCAGCTCAGGTATCGGCAATGCAACCCACGCAATGGGATTAGCAGGCTACTTCTACAAGCTTTACTGCAAACAAACCAAAATCCACCGCCTTAACGATATTTATGATGAAGCAATCTACGTAGGGTGCGATTAATCATGAACATGCTCATCCAAGGCGGCGAAGATTGTCGGCGCCTTCAATATCTCTTGTTACTAACTGACATTGAGTCTGACGCGATAAAAAGCGCCTTGGTTGATCATTATGTTCGTGGCTTTGGTATTGGTTCAGCAGCAGGTGCCAACGGTATCGATACCAGCAATTTACGCCGTGCAATGCGCACATTAAACAAAGTAGCTCGGATTGTTGAACAAATTAAAGAACTCGACTGGGCAGGTTTTCCAGAACGACTCACAAAAAAGGTCAGTTAAGTGACTGCCTACGCCGAAGAATTGATCGAGTATGTCATCGCCAACAGCGACAAAATAAATCGAGAACAGGCCATAGCATGGTTAGACGTTAATGCTTCAGCGTGTTGGCAAATGAAAAGCGCAGACAAGGAAGATGAATAATGTATAGAGGCCCTAATCAATTTTCGTTTAATTTAGAACAACACGAACTTATTGTCGATAATTATGCGGGTGGTGGCGGTGCATCAACGGGCATTGAAATGTCAACGGGTCGTCATGTTGATATTGCGATTAATCATGATGTCGATGCTATTGCTATGCATTCAACCAATCACCCACTAACAACGCATTATTGTGAATCGACATGGGATGTTAACCCCATTACGGCTTGCGCAGGTCGTCCTGTGGGCCTTGCTTGGTTTAGCCCTGACTGTAAGCATTTTTCAAAAGCTGCCGGAGGGAAACCACTTAATAAAAAAATCAGGGGATTGGCGTGGGTAGCAATAAAATGGGCAGCGTTAGTTAAACCTCGAATTATCATGCTAGAAAATGTCGAAGAATTTGTTACTTGGGGGCCATTGGTGAACGGCAAACTTTGTCAAAAGCGCAAAGGAAAAATATTTAGAAGTTTTGTCCACCAATTAAGGCAACATGGCTATAAAGTTGAGTGGCGCTTACTAACAGCAAGCGATTATGGTTGCCCGACGATTAGAAAACGGTTTTTCCTTGTTGCTAGGCGTGATGGCCTGCCCATCAACTGGCCAACGCCAACCCACGGCAACCCCAATAGCCTTACCTTTAATAAAAAACAATTAAAGCCATGGAAAACCGCAGCGGATATCATCGACTGGTCTATCCCCTGTAAATCAATTTTCAATCGCTCACGCCCACTTGCAGAAAAAACAATGCAACGAATTGCGAGAGGTATTCAAAAGTTTATCATCGATGCCGACGAGCCTTTCATTGCGCCAGGTGAAGCAACCATTATTCCTTTCATTACCGAATTTGCTAACGCGTCAAACCAGCGCAATATGTCAGCCAATGAGCCGTTAAGAACAATTTGCGCTCAAGTCAAAGGTGGTCACTTTGCCTTAGTCACTAGCTCGATGATAAAACTGCGTGGCACTAATATCGGTTTTCCAACCAATGAGCCGGTTCACACAATCACTGCAGGCGGCTTGCATCTTGGAGAAGTTCGCGCCTTTTTGATTAAATATTATGGCACTGGCACGGGCCAGAAAATAAATGAGCCACTACACACGGTAAGAACGGGTGATTGTTTCGGGCTTGTGACAATCAAAGGAGAGAATTATCAGATCGTTGATATCGGCCTGCGAATGCTAGAACCCCATGAACTGTTTGCCGCTTCATCCTTCCCCAGTGATTACATCATCGATAAAGATCACACGGGTAAAAAGTATTCAAAAGCAAAGCAAGTCGCCAGATGCGGTAATGCTGTCCCACCACTACTAGCCAGCGCATTAGTTTCTGCTAATTACAATCAACCAGCAAGATTAGCCGGCGCAGCATAAGGAAGAACACATGACGCAACCTAAACCAATCGTCAAAACACACATCGCCTTTTGGGTTAAGCCATACATCAATTTCTTCAAATTGTTATGCCTTATTCATGGTGTTGAATATCAGTTCAGTATGATCTCAAAAACCGTTGGCAAAGGCATTCACTGGGAACGCGTACAATAACTTAAGGAGGTTGTATGTCAGAACTATTAACCGCTAAAGATTTAGAAGCCCTATCAGGCTATAAATTAGCTGGTCAACAAAAAAAATGGCTGGACGATGCTGGGATCAACCATTACGAACGCCGTGATGGAAAACCTGTCGTGACCTGGTATTTTGTTAATAACCCTTATAAAAAAACGGCGCTTGATAAGAAACTTCATGAGCCCAATTTTGCAGCATTAGGTTAAACAATGAGAGTCCGTAAAGAAGAAGATAAATGGATGCCACCGAGAGTGTATAAACACTCTCAAAAAGGCAAATATACTTGTTATATATTAAAGCCGACCGGCTCTCAAAAAAGCATTACTTTATGTAAGAGTGATGCAACAAAAGCTGAAGTTTGGCGAGAATATGAAAAGCACATGAGTCGTGCCGTGTATACGCTCAGGTGTTTAGTTAGCGACTATATGCAAAGTCCAAACTTTAAAGCTTTGGCACCACGAACTCAAAAAGACAGACAAATAGAACTTAATAACATTCTCTCAGTATTCGGTGAAATGTTACCCGATGCAGTCCTTCCACAGCATGTTAGGCGATATGTCGATAAACGGGGCTTAAAAAGCCAAGTACAGGCCAATAACGAATTAAGCAGCCTAAGCGTCATTTATAAATGGGGGTATGAGCGCGGCCACTGCAAAAGTAACCCCGCCCAAGGCGTGAAGAAGTTTGCTATTAAAGAGCGCGATCGTTATATCACTCAAGCCGAATATCAAGCGTTGATCTCTTGCGCTGAAGAACGTTTACGCCTTGCCGTTGAGATAAGTTATCTGTGTGCAACAAGACAAGCCGATGTACTCAAATTGAAGTGGGAACATGTATTAGAAGATGGGCTTTATATTCAACAGGGCAAAACGGGCAAGAAGCAGATCAAAGCATGGACCGATAGATTGAAAAATATTATTAATGAAGCCAATACATTACGAACTGATTTTGATGGCGACTATGTGATCAACAAAGCAGGTGGAGGAAGATTAACCGGAGAAGGGATCCGCAGTGCATGGAAGCGTGCCATAGTAAAAATGAAAGTGCAATTTCCAGAGATAAAAACAGACTTCACTTTTCATGATATTAAAGCAAAAGGGATCAGTGATTTTGACGGCACAATAGCAGAAAAACAACACTTTAGTGGTCATAAGACCATGAGACAAGTAGACACCTATGACAGACGTGTACCTATAGTTTCAACAGTAAAAGATAACGATGAATAAGCCCGAATTAAACCATAAGAAAAAAAATCATCATGCATAAAAATTCAAGCGGATTTTTTTATATTCTATAAGATATTCTATAAAGGGCTTAAAAATAGAAAACGGCTCGCATATTTCTATGCAAGCCGTTGTTTTATTTGGCAGGGGTGGAGAGACTCGAACTCCCAACCATCGGTTTTGGAGACCGCTGTTCTACCAATTGGAACTACACCCCTGTTGACGAGACGCATTATGCTGAAAAGCCTGACAAAGGTAAAGTACTTTTTTACGATAAATGTTTAAACGAATGTTTTTTAGTCACAGTGATAATCTGTTATCCACCAGCCATCCCGCCTCCATCCATATGCCAAAAGCAACGCAAATTTCCAGTCTTACTATTTCCTTGTATAAGCTTCGTTTTATCAGCATGAGTTAATCTAGATCAAATAAAGTATAAATAACCCTCAAAATCGATATTAAATCATATATTTGTCACACTTTTGTTATCGTAAGTAACAAGTAAAACTTGTACCCTATCAATCAGCCATATATTTATCTGTATATTTGAGCTTTAGACGTAGGAAATACTAATGAATAAAAATGAAAAACGACTAAGAAATCACGATATCGTCCCCACAAGTGGTCAATCAACTCGAGTTTGGGTCGATAACCAAGCAGTCGATGCTATCCCTGGAGAGAACATTCTCAGCGTCCTATTTGCTATTGGCAAAAGAACAATAACTAAAAATGATCATGGAAAAATCACTGGTGCCTACTGCGGCATGGGTGTCTGTCATTGCTGTACTGTTAAAGTTAACGGGCGGCATAAAGTCAAAGCATGCCAAACACTCATTGAAGCAGAAATGAAAATCACCACCCAAGTAAACCGTCTACAAGAAGAGGGTTTATAATATGCCACAATCGACTCTACCCGTTGTCATTGTTGGTGCGGGCACGGCAGGCATTTCCGCTGCGGCAGAATTAGCCGAAACCGGTATTCACTCGATTGTTATCGATGAAGCTCCTAGAATTGGCGGTGCCGTTTTTCGCGGCCCTTTTCGTGAGGCAATAGAGCTCCCTCACCTTGACAATAAACTCCGAAAAAAAATATCAAATATTCGTCAATTATATCAAGATAATCAGCCTCACATTCAATTAATGCTAGAAACAAGAGTACTCGGCCCCTCAGGCGATAACGCACTGTTAGTTCGCCATAAAGACGATGTCTTTGAAGTACCCTATGAACAATTAATTATTGCTACGGGCTGCCATGAACGCAGTATTCCTTTCGACGGATGGCAATTACCCGGCATCATGCTGCTCGGTGGTGTACAACTTCAGCTCAAATCCGGTTTAGTCAAACCAGGGCAGAAGATAGCGATTGTAGGTACCGGACCACTGCTCCCCTTAGTGGCTTGCCAACTTCACAAAGCTGGAGTGCATGTTGTCGGTGTTTATGAAGCGGGGAAATTTAGTGGTTTTGCTAAAGAAAGTAGAGCCTTTTTAAATCGACCCCTGCTCACTCTTGAAGGTATGGGATTATTAAGTTATTTAAAAGCCCACGCCATTCCTATCCATTACGGCTGGGGAATTGTCTCCGCAAAGGGACAAGACTCTCTAAACAACATCACCGTCGCCCAATATAATGAAGATTGGTACCCAATTCAGGATACTGAAACCGATATTGAAGTCGACAGCCTCGCGGTCGGTTATGGGTTTGTTTCCCGTAATCAATTAGCCCAACTCATGGACATAGAGCATGACATTTGCTCTTTCAGTGGACTCAAACCTCAAGTCAATGAATGGCAAATGAGTAATCAAGCTAATATTTATATCGCGGGTGACAGCGTCGGGATCTTGGGCGGTGAAGGCGCGATGATGGAAGGTCGAATAGCGGCATTAGCCATTGCTCAAGAAATCAAAATCCTGTCATCCACCGCCGTAAAAAAAAAAGCCAGTAAGTATTTTAATCTACTAAATAAAGTCAAACTCTTTAGAGCGGGATTCGATCGCGTTGGTCGCCGCAGAGAAGGGTTATTATCTCTCCTTAAACCTGACACCTTAGTTTGCCGTTGTGAAAACGTCACTCGTGCCGATATCGATAAAGTGATCAATCAAGGTGTGAAAGATATTACCTCCTTAAAAATGCGTACACGAGTGGGAATGGGCGATTGCCAAGGTAAAACCTGTAATAGCTATTGCCAAGACAGATTAAGACAAGAACTTGATACTCTAGATGTGGGATACGTTAAACCCCGTTTCCCTCTCGATCCTATTCCTTTTTCTGCATTATCGGAAGGTGTATAAGCATGCCAACTCTCTCAGAGAAAAAATATGACATCGTTATTGCTGGTGGTGGTGTTATTGGCGCAGCTTGTGCCTATTTTTTAAGTAAAGAAAAAAACCTTAATATCGCCTTAGTGGATTTAAAAAAGCCGGGGAATGCCTCTCGCGCCTCAGCAGGTGGACTCTGGGCCATTGGCGAGTCGGTTGGACTCGGTTGTGGGGTGATTTTTTTTAAACGTATATCAATGCAAAGAGCCGAAGCTGAAGGCGACGATCTCCCACCATTACGCCCGCATATTTTACCCGACTGTTTTTTTGAGTTTGCTCTTAAAAGCAATAATATGTATCCCGCCCTGTGGCAAGAATTAAAAGACAAACATGATGTCGACTTTAAGTTTGAAAAAACCGGTCTTAAATACATCATGTATGACAAATACGATAAACTCTATGCCGATTCCATTGTTGAACAGATCCCAGATCTTGCTGATCAAATTAGTTGGCTTAGCGCTGAAGAGCTGGCTAAAGATGAACCTTATATCAATGCGGATGCCATCGGCGCATTAGAATTTAAATGTGATCACCAAGTCAATCCCTATCGGTTAAATGAAGCCTATCTGGAAGCCGCCAGACAGAATGGTGTTGAGCTATTCTTACAAACCGAAGTGACTGACATCGAAAAACAAGGTAATCGTATCACAGGAGTTAATACCTCATCTGGGACACTCCATTGCGACATGCTCATCAATGCTGCTGGGAGCTGGGCTGCCGAACTCAGTAAAATGGCTTGCGGCGTTGAAATCCCCGTATACCCCGTCAAAGGACAGATTATTTTATCCGAAAAACTCCCTAAAGTGCTCAAGGGCTGTATATCCACCACAGACTGCTATATTGCCCAAAAGGACAACGGTGAAGTGTTAATTGGTAGCACCACTGAAGAAAAAGGCTTTGATACCACCAACACCCTACCCGAGTTAAAAGAGCTTGCGAATGGTGCAATGCGATGCTTACCGATCCTCAATGACATGAACATCAAACGTTGTTGGTCAGGGCTTAGACCCGGCACACCGGATGAATTACCAATATTGGGTGAAATGGAAGGCGTTGAAGGCTATCTCAATGCTTGCGGACATTTTAGAACAGGTATTCTCACCTCTGCCATTACAGGTAAACTCATCAATGATCTCTATCGCGGCCTACCACTCGACTTAGACATAACGCCTTTTAAACATGCGCGCTTTGATGAGCAAAATAAAAAGCAAGCTTAGACTGACTATATTAGGCTTAGACTTAGCTCACAAGTCTTTATCAATTAACGTTTGCCACTGATACACTCGATCTCTGTACCCATGCTATTAAAATGTTAATTGATTTTGTGCGGGTTTGTTGTATATGCAGCAAACCCTTTAATCCTCCTTACTGCTGATAATTTATTTCAACGCAGCTCTATCCTCAATGACCTCTCTTAGCACGTTTTAATCTATTACGCTTATTGTATTACCCCAACATTCATCGACCTGATCGTTATATCCCCCATTTTCGCTAAACATAAATTTAAAATGTACCTCTTGATCTCTCCCCATCACTTCTAGTCGCTCTTCTCCAGAAGCTGGATGAATATGACTTTCATCACTCACTACCTCTGTTGAGCTACAGCCTTGTAGCAATAATAAAGTCCATATTACAGTCACTGTAACCGTCAACAATAAAATAAAACGGCTCATATCATCCTTAGAATTCGTCATTGTGATTAAAAATAAAAGTATTCCTTAAGCAAGCTTAAAAATAAATATTACTTTAATCGTAAGCGATAAATCATTAGGTAAAGCTAATCATAAAAAATGCCGCTAAATTAGCGACATTGAAAATTGCTATATAATCAGTGCTGTATTAACAGCCTAGCTTTAGCTTACGGCCAGTCGACTGCACCTTTTTATACATCTTAGACAGCTGTTTATTATGCGATCGTTTATCTACTGAAAGTTGCACCATTACGCGCTTATTCTCGCAATAGCTTTTGAGAATTTTTAACGCGCCTTTCAATGACTTTGCAGCCAGATTCAGCATGGTGCTGACAATTATAAAAATATTAATATACTAAAAGATTTACTATAAATAACTACAAAATCTATAATTAGTGTATTTCACCGATAGATGCCAGACAAAAGTCGTATGCCATAGGCGTTAATGATGATGCTGATGGTAAATGATAGAATGAAACAAATTATTACAGCCTTTAAAGAAATTGCTGATTTAACCCATATCAAATCCGTTAACTTGTTATCTAAATTATTAAAAGAGAACTTTTTGAACCAAGGTAGCAATCAATTTAACTTTGGCATTAATCCTGAAACTAATTGGTTACTTCTGTTTAAATCAATTGATGTACCCATGATAAACTCTGACATATTAAAGGCGTTGGTAAATAACTTGCTCAAAGCTATTATTGTTTGGAAGAAACACATCGATGACTTATTACAAGAAAATCTCAATAAAAAAAATCAACACAACCAGTATAAGATCCCTGCCAATAAATTTTCTTTTATTTCAACATAATAAAGGGGAAACGATCAGACTCACATGACGCTAGAATTAATATAAATACCAATAGCGACCCTAAAATATCTAAAAGTGATACTCATAGTAGCGGCACCAATCAACATCACCTCATACACCATCAAGAATATCTTGCGTCAATATCCCAACCTGCAAGCCTATTCCTCAATATAAAGAGCGCCAGAAGCAGCTTCCTCGTCACCATTAACTTACATCGGCTGATTAACCGTATGAAAAACAGTGCTTACTTGGGTATTAAAGGCAGGGTTTTGATATAAAGCAACCGTATTGTTCTGCTTTAGTAATGTAGTGGCTGTATGCTCCATAAAAGCAATCGTCAGATCTGATAACGCATTGCCAATACTAAAACGTTTCACGCCCAAATCTTGTAGCTGACTCATATCAGTCAGATCGGGTAGCGACATAACATTAACGGGCACAGCAATGCTGCGAGTCAATGTCTTTATATCATCACCTTGAGTCATGCCGGGAACAAATATCCCGCTCGCCCCGCTGGCGATATAACAACGGCCCCGCGCTATCGTCTCTTGAAGCGGATCTTTGACATGAAAATAAGCATCAATACGGGCATTGATGAAAAAGTCCTGATAACCCGCGCCGTCCAATCCCGATCGAATTAACTTTATAAGCTCACCATGGGCAGCTATATCTTTCAAGCCACCTTCAACACTGATAGACGAATGACTGGCTGAAGGTTTATATGAATCTTCGATATTAATGCCAACGACACCTCGGTTTGCCAGTGTCATCACATTATCAACAATCTCGTCATTTTTCTCTGCAAAGCCCGACTCAATATCAACCGTCACAGGAATATCAATCACAGCCATGATTTTTTCCACCATAATATAAAAGATCACTAAAGGTGATGTTCTCGCCATCGGCATAACCTAAGCTATTTGCCATTCCCCAACTTGTGGTGCCTATTGCCTTAAAACCGGCTTGTTGTAATACCAAAGCCGATAATGCATCCCACGCATTAGATAGAAAAAGAGGCTCATCTTGCTCATGCATGGCGCTAAACTGTACAAATTTATTCATTGATATATCACTCCGATTGATATTATTATTCTTCGTTTTCTTATTCTTCACTACCTGAAGAGACTTAATCTAAAAACTGTGTTTTTGCTTGTCGCGTCTTAATCACAGACTCAAAAGCACTATTGTGTAACTCATTTGATTGAGGCAATAGCTGAGGCTGTGGTGATTTCACCTTTATACCTTCATGCGCTAATAACCATAATTTACGTTCAAGCCCACCAGCATATCCGGTTAACGCGCCACTTGAAGCGATCACCCGATGACAAGGTACGATAAGCGTAATGGGGTTTCTGCCATTGGCGCCACCCACGGCTTGAGCACCTTTGGATTTGTTCACCATTTTGGCAATATCAAGATACGTCATCACTTGCCCAAATGGGATTTGACGTAAGGCGTGCCACACCTGTTTTTGAAATACCGTCCCTTGAGGGTCCAGTGGTAAATCAAACTGCTGACGCTGACCTTTGAAATACTCAAGTAATTGCACTTTACAGACATCAGTCACCTCATTGCTACTGACAGTACTTTGCTCAGGACCACAAAATATCAGCTGTCTAATACCCTCATTAGACGCTTTGCATTCCATCATGCCTAAAGGGGTATCAATATAGTCTGTGTACATTAGCGTTGACTCCATAACTGAAAGGTTAAATAACTGCCCCAAGGCGATACTTGCTCGGCCTTAAACGGCATTTGATCTGCACTCTTGCCTATATCTAATGTATTATCACTCTCTTTTTCAGCGGGAGCGTATTTTGCTAATGCTTTTTTAATGCCTAAATCGCTGGCCAGAAACACATCGGGATCGCTTAACCCCCGCATACGAGCATAATCCACAGTCCAAGGGCCAATGCCTTTGAGCGCCAACCAATTCTGGGGCACATCAGGACTAGCCTCATCGACATAATACTGGGCAAGATTGTGTAATGTTTGCTTGCGAGAAGCAGGAATTTTCAAAAAGGTTAATTCACTATCAGCAATCGCTTGCGGCGACGGGAATAACTTATTGCCCTGATAGCTTTCCCCTAATTCATTAACTAACTTAGTCACTAGATCACGCGCCGCTGGCACCGAAATTTGCTGACCTAAAATAGCCCGAATACCCGCTTCAAAGACACTCCATATTCCAGGTAATCTCACCCCGGCTTTAAAATCAAAGTGACTGGGTAAACATCGCTTTAAATCCGCTTCTACTGCTTGTATATCCAAATCTAAATCAAGAATACGACGAATATTATTAATAATAGGCTTTAGGTGAGTGATCTCATTTAATTCAATAGTGACTAAAAACATATTTTTCTCAGGTTTATGTCGCGCACTAAAACGGCCCAGGGTGCCATGCCAATTAAAACTGCGGCCATAACTGTCATTATCACACCACTCCATCTGCTCCACCGCCCTTGTGGCTAATGTGGTTTGCATTAACGTCCAATCAAACGGCGGTCTGTAATACAGTTTTAAGGTTAATTCATTGGCATTTTCAGCGGTTGTTTTTCGCATTTGTGACGGCGTCAATTTCAACTCTGATTTAAAGCAATCATTAAACCGACGTACACTGTCAAAACCACTGGCCAAAGCAACTTGAATAATGGGTAATCTCGTTTGCTGTAATAATTGCTTGGCGAATAAACACTGCTGATATAATGAATAACGCTTAGGTGACATACCCAAATATTGATTAAAAATCTGTCTTAAATAACGATCGCTGATCCCCAAACGCTGTGCTAATTGCACTAAAGACTGAGTCTGTAATGCACCATCATTAATTAACCTAATCGCCCGTTCTAGGCTGGCATTAACGCCTTTCCATGCTGGAGAATGGGGCGCACTATCAGGACGACAGCGTAAACAAGGCCGAAAACCTGAGCTGGCACATTCAATGGCTGATGCAAAATAAGTGACATTCACTTCTTTTGGCGGACTTGCAGGGCAAATGCTGCGGCAATAAATTCCCGTCGTTTTCACTGCGGTAAAAAACTGCCCATCAAAACGAGGGTCTCGCGATAACCTCGCTTTTTGACAAATCGTCGCATCCAACATAGAACGTCTTTCCTTATTTGACTAATGCAAAAAGTATATAGGCTTAATAAAAAGAAACTAGCCAAAAACGGAACTGAATGTAAGACCAATGCAAGACCAATGTAACAGCAGCCAATACAGCTCTAAACTGATCTACATCAAAAAAATATCTATCGGAAATTAACGCACAACAAAGGGCATATTTTTGTTCTATGCTGAGTAAATCGATAAAAAAATCAATAAGGATATTATTATGTATCGATTAGATGATTTTTATGATCTCAGTGCCACGTTAACTGATTACCCCGTAACTCGATTGATCGGCACTGGTGTAGGCAATGAATACAATCAAACTTTGAGTCAATGGGTACGTCAAGATGTCCTCGATGAACTCTATCACTGTTTTTCTCAGTTAGAACGGAATAATGACGGCCAAGTCTGCCCACAAGCCTTACGCCATCAGCTTCTATCCAATGAAAAATACGGCCCCATCGCCCGCAATATTATCAAGATGTGGTACCTCTCCATTTGGTACAAAATGACCGACAACTGGAGTATGACTTACGGTATCCCCGCCTATTCATCACCGGTTATTGGTGTCGAATCCCCCACCCCTGAGGATTATATTATTTCCAATAATGCCTATATTCAGGGCTTAGTTTGGCCGTTAATGGGCAGTCATCCTATGGGGGCAAAACAGCCAGGTTACGGCACTTGGTCCGATGCACCGCTAAATTCTATCGCCTCCATACACCTGCAATAATGAGATAACCTCCATGACTAAATGTGAACAATTTGATGTGGTGATCATCGGCGCTGGGATCAGCGGCGCGATTATGGCACAGCAGCTTGGCGCGCAACAAAAAAAGGTGCTGATCCTTGAAGCAGGCACTGGCACCGATGGCCGTTTTTTTAATAATAATGATAAAAAAGGTTATGAATCCTATATGGATACTTTTTTTACCGCCATGGCCAAAATCCCTAATGCGCCTTTTCCAAATAACCCCAATGCGCCACAACCGTTAGTGACTGACACGCGCAATATGTCTGATGGTAAACCCATTACAAATAATGGCTATTTTGTACAAATGGGCCCCAACCCTTTTGCCAGCACTTACACCCGCTCTGAAGGCGGGACGACACTGCATTGGCTTGGCACTTGCTTACGTATGCTACCTGAAGATTTTAAACTCAAAACCCATTTTGGCCACGGCTTAGACTGGCCTATTAGCTATGATGAACTGCAACCTTGGTATGAAGTCGCCGAAACCATGATCGGTGTCTCTGCCAATGCACGCGATCAAAACTATCAGCAAATAGATAATCCTGCAGTACACATCCCTTTTAGAGAGGGTTATGATTATCCTATGGAGAAAATTCCCCAGAGCTTTCTCGATAATTACATGAATCAAGGTTTACAAGGTATGTCGGTGACCATTGATTATCATCATTATCCCATTAAGGTTGTCAGCACCCCACAAGGCAGAAACGGCATGCCAAGAGGGGATTATCGCCCCGTAGGCGCGGTAGGAAATCAAAATTTAGGTCAGCGCTGCGCAGGCAACTCAAATTGCGTCCCTATCTGCCCAATCCAAGCAAAATACAATGCCCTTAAAACATTAGCACAAGCAAAAACCACCGGTTTTGTTGAAGTCCGCAATCAATGTGTGGTCAGCGATATGGCACTGGATGAATATACCCATGAAGTAAAAACAGTCATTTACAAGCAATACACTGACACCCAAACAACAGATTATGAAGTGAAAACAGTATCAGGCCGTATCGTCGTATTAGCTGCCCACGCAGTGGAAAATGCAAAAATATTACTGGCAGCAGGCATTGCTAACAGTAGCGATCAGGTTGGTCGCAATTTAATGGATCACCCCACCATGTTAACGTGGGGACTTATGCCAACGGACATAGGTGCCTTTAGGGGACCGGGGTCGACCTCTGGCATTCCTTCACTGCGAGGCGGAGAGTTTAGACGTAAACAAGCGGCTTTTCGGATCGAAATAGGTAATTGGGGCTGGAGCTGGCCTGCTGGCGCGCCCATTAGTACTGTGCCCGATCTGATCGATAATAAAAATTTATATGGCGCAGAGCTCAAACGCGCCATCAGCTCTGTTTATCCACGCATGTTCAGGCTCGGATTTTTGGTCGAGCAATTACCCGATCCTAACAACCGCGTTACCATAGATGAAAGATATAAAGATCAACTGGGGAATTATCGCCCCGTGATCCATTATCAAGTCACTGACTATACACGCGCAGGCATGGCCCAAGCTAAACAAGTATCCGATGAGTTATTTGCCTATTTAGGTGTGGAAGCTTATACCCAGTACAAACAAAGCGATCCCGGTTATGTCACTTATCAAGGTGAAGGTTATAGCTACAATGGTGCTGGACACTTAGTGGGTACGCATATTATGGGGTTTAATGCACAAACCTCCGTAGTAGATAAACATCAACGCAGCTGGGACCATCCCAATTTATACCTTGTTGGTTGTGGCAACATGCCAACCATTTCAACCAGTAATCCTACCTTAACGATGGCGGCATTAACTTATTGGGCTGCAGATAATGTACTCAAAGCACTTGAACAAACATGAATAAGGAGATAACTCATGTATTGTAGACAACCTCTTAGAACCATCGAGACCATCGACGACTTACATTATAATCTGCAACTGGCTGTCGAGTTAGAGTTTTCAACCTTACCCACTTATTTGCAAGCCTTGTATTCGATCAAAGAAGGCAGCAATACCATTGCTTATAGTGTGATCCGCTCTGTTATCATGGAGGAAATGTTTCATTTAACCAATGCCGCTAATGTGCTTATTGCCACAGGCGGTTCGCCTGCCTTAAACAGTCCTGAGTTCATCCCCATTTACCCTACCTTCTTACCGGACAATGAAAAATGGTTTGAAGCCAGGTTACTCAAGCTATCGCCGCAGGCACTGATGCTATTTCTCGCCATTGAAATGCCCGGAGACTTAGTGCCAATATCGATGATCACCATAGGTAAATTCTATGAGAATATTGAAAAAGGACTTAAATATCTGGATGAAAAAATGGGCGCTGACTTATTTCCTTGCGGCACATTAGACAAACAAATAGAGCATAAATATTATTATGGTGGCGGTGGGATCATTAACAAAGTCACCAACCTTGACTCTGCCTTATTTGCCCTTAATGCCATTATCGCTCAAGGAGAAGGGGCGCCCAATAAACATTGGGATCCTGATAAGTCCTTCCCTCTTGAAGATACCACAGGTATTGAAAGTGGCGATCATCAGCTTTTTATGCAGCCAAGGGAACTGTCTCATTTTTATCGATTTAATGAACTAAAAAAAGGTCGACGTTATGTATTAGGCGACAGTCATAATAGCGGCCCAACAGGGCCAGAAATCAACATAAATTATGATGATGTGTATAACCTCAAACCCGATCCTCAGTCAGGTGATTACATTCATTATCCAGAATTAGAAGAAATGAATTTTAATGTCAATGTTATTTTTAGCCGCTTACTGGATCAATTGCATCTCGCATTCAATGGTCAGCCAAAAACGTTAGAAACCGCTGTCTGCACCATGTTTTCACTCAAAGAAGTGATACAAATACTGATGAGAAACCCGATCCCTGACAATGAGCTTGGTGAATACGCTGCGCCAACTTGGGAGTATTTATCTCCTGAAGAGCGCACATTATCCAGCATTCGATAATAAGATTAACTGAGTATTCTAGTCTCTCTTAAAAGGACCTTTATGATGCACAGAGTCTTTGACCATATACTGATCATTATGTTTGAAAATCAATACCGAAGTTATGTGATGCAAAATGATTACATGCGCAATTTAGCTGCTCAAGGTATTGCATTAACAAATAGTTATGGGGTTATGCACCCCTCACAAACCAATTATATCGCTTCAATCTCAGGCGAATTATGTGGGGTCAATGATGATAATTTCCCTACACCTTACCTTCCCCAAAAAACCATTGTCGACTTAATTGAATCTTCACCTTATCAACTCGATTGGCGCGCCTATATGGACAGTTATATATCAGGTTGGACACCTTGGAAACCAATTGATTTTACTCCGATCGATGCCTATCCTTATGTTCTCAAACATAATCCATTCACTTCGTACCAACGGATTATTAATCAACAAAAACGTTGGCAAAAAATAGATAATGAAGCCGGGTTTTTTGCTGATTTACTCAATGGCACTTTCCCTGAATATGCATGGTTTACACCCAACATGTGGCATGACGGTCATTACTTAATGTCAACAACGGATAACGATCTTAAGGGCGAGCGAGCCCCGGCCTTAGTCGATCAACAAGCACACTGGTTACAAAACTTTTTCAAGCGGCTGAATTTCCCCGGCCCCAATAGCAAACTGCCCGCAAAAACCTTAGTGGTAGTGACCTATGATGAAGCTGATTTTGAAGCTGATTATGATACACCGACAAAGTACAAATATAATTACGATGGGCCAAATCAAATTTACACCACTTTGCTCGGCGATATGATAATCCCAGGGCAAGAAACAGAAGGTTATAATCATTATTCCTTGCTAAAAACAGTAGAAAAAAACTTCAATTTAGCTAGCTTGGATAAAAATGATCACGACGCCAATTGGTTTCAATTCCTTTGGGGTAAACGCTTTCGTTGGCAGCAGCATCGTACAACACCGATTGCTGATGTGCTTGACCTTCAAATCTGCTGTTATCGAGGGCAAATGTTTATTGCTTATGTGACCTCAGAGCATCATTTATATTATCGTACCTTTAATGGCACGGTATTTTCAGAGGCGATCCATTTAAAAGATGAGTGTCAGCAGTTAAGCATGGCGGCGAACAATCAACAACTCATGTTGAGTTATCACGATAGCCAGCAACAACTCACCGTACTTGAGTATGATGTCACCTATGGCTGGCGTAATAATACCTGTTTTAACTACACTCAAATCACTCAATCAGCCATGACCTGCATTCCCCATCAAGAAGGCTTTATGCTGGTTTATTGCAGCTCACAAGGCACATTTTTAAGTCGCCGTTATCAAGATGGTCAATGGCAAGAGCAAACCGAGATCATTCCCAGCAATAACACTCACCCTCAAACCAATTTTACCTTAGCGCATCTCGGTGCAAGCTTATTACTTATTTATACCAATACAGATCATAGCCTCGCTTGCGTTAGCTACAACACAGCAGAGTTTAATCAAATTCAGGTCGAGAAGAGTCAATATGCGGGTCCCTATGATGATGCAAGTATCAACCAATGGTCCCCCTGCGCTTTCTCTATCAATCACTTTAGTCACAAACCCAGTATTTATACGCCGACTGAACCCGAGCCAGATCATAATGATTATGCTGCAAAAGGAAATCTCTGCTGTGCAACCTTAAATGGCGTCATTCATTTACTGCATAACAACCCCAATGGTGAGCAACTCATTACAGAAACCTTCTCCATTAATGGCACCCTCACCCCAAGATATCCAGTCTCTTACAATCCCAGTAAGGAAGACTGTACCAGTAATGGTTATGGCACCTTGGCCGAGGCGGGGTGGAGTGAACAGGTAGCGGTTAATGGCGTTATTCGCAGCCCTGACACGCCATTAAGTTCAACATGTTATCAAGACCAACTGTGGTTATTTTATCAAGCAAAGCACACTAATGAGATCCACATTTATTGTGGTGGATACACGAATGAAAAATAAGATTAAAGAGGCAGATCATGACATCAATGACAGATAAACTCGATGAAATCGATCACATAGTGGTGATCATGCTGGAGAACCGCTCTTTTGATCATATGCTGGGCTTTTTATATAAAGATCAAAATAATCGCTCGCCCTTAGATCACCCCTTTGAAGGGCTGACGGGAAATGAGCGCAATATCGATAGCCAAGGTCAACCCATTCAGGTTTTCCCCATACCAAATAATGAATATGCCTATTATTGGCCCGGTACCGATCCCGGAGAAGGTTATTCCAATACTAATAGCCAACTATTTGGTGACTATAAAACGCCTTCAGCCAACACACCTGCCAGTAATCAAGGCTTTGTTACTGATTTTGCTTACACGCTAAACACCCATAGAAAAAACAATGCAAGTTCAGAGGCAAATTGGTACATTGCAGAAGGTACTCAACCAAAAAATATTATGGGCATGTATACACCTGAGCTATTACCGGTACTGTCCACTCTTGCCCGTTCTTATGCTGTGTGCGATCATTGGTTCTGCTCTGTGCCAACAGAGACCTTGCCCAATCGCGCCTTCGTGCAAATGGCCACCAGTTTAGGTCGGCTTAATGATCACGATAAAGTTTATGATGCCACCAGTATTTATAATTTACTTGAGCATGCGCAAGTGCCTTGGGCTATTTATGGTTATGACAGTGAACCTATTTTAACCCGTCAATCATTAGCTGCTCTGCCTCCTCAACCTCAATATGGAAAGTTTGGTGATTTTGCCGCCTTTAAACAAGCGGCTAACAGTAATCAATTGGCCAGTTATACCTTTCTAGCCCCCGAATGGGGCGTAAACGGTAACAGCCAACATCCTAATTACGACGTAGCCAAAGGCGAACAACTGCTGCTTGAAATATACCAAACACTGAAAAATGCACCAGTATGGGAAAAAACACTGCTCATCATTACTTATGATGAGCATGGTGGTTGTTATGATCATGTCGCGCCACCAGAAAATGCAGCCCAGCCTGCTAATTGCCCTGATAACCTTGGTTTTAATTTTCAACGTTTTGGCGTAAGAGTGCCGACAGTATTAGTCTCCCCTCTGATTGAAGCGGGTACGGTATTTAGAACCCAATCCAGTACGCCTCTAGACCATACCTCAATATTATCCACCGTTGAAAAACGATTCAATTTACCCAGCCTGACAGCCAGAGATGCCGCAGCACCTCATGTGGGGGATGTACTGACGCTCGCTTCAGTAAGAAGTGATGATCCAATGGCTCATGTTATTGCGCCCAGTAGCAGTGCTAAACCTCCGGCTGAAAATGGTAAAGCAGAGATGGGTCCAGATCATTTGCAAATGGCCGAAGCGCATTTAGCGGGACAATTACCCATAGATAAAGATTATCACTCCCGTTATGACACTCACTTTAATACTGAAGCAGAAGCAAAAGAGTACACCCATGCTCACTACTATGGTTATTATTACAACGACAGGTACAGAAATAGATAATACCAATTCCATTAAGAAATATGTGCCACAGACAGTAGGCGCTTGTCATGGCCATACGCTAAAACTCCGCGCTCATAAGCACATCGCTAGCGCGATATTCGGCCTAGAAAGGAAACATGCCACACATGGGCTCTCAACGTTCCCATGTTCGAGTGATCATTTTTTCGTACTCTTTACGAGTAAAATAGGCGCCTGTCATGGCCAGTGCCTCCGTATTGACCCATAAGGACGTGGAAAATGCAGAAAATGTCGAGAACGATTTTCTACCAATGGACGCAAAGCTATGCTTCGCCAACAACGCCCGATTGCCAAGGTGAATAGACAACGTCATGGGCCTATGAACGAGAAGCATGGATGCTGAACTGGCCTTTGTATAGGATATAGGAGGTACGAGATCAAGGATGGACGAAGCTAGAATAATGCAGGAGCAAATATCGAGAGTAACGCATGGAGCAGTTACCGAGGAGCATTTATCGACCTTTTATTATGCCCCCTAGCTGCACATGGGTATTGAATCTCACTACGTTCGGGCTTTTTATTTTCCCATGTTCTAGTGTCATTTCCGCCAAATAAAACAAAAAGCCCTAGCATTTCTGCTAGGGCTTTCGTTTTTATTAGGCGCCTGGAAATGACCTACTCTCACATGGGGAGACCCCACACTACCATCGGCGCGATTGCGTTTCACTTCTGAGTTCGGAATGGGATCAGGTGGGGCCACAATGCTATGGTTTCCAGACAAATTCTTCACGGTTAATCGCAATTTCCTGCGTAATTAACCTAAATATGTCAATTTAAAAAGCTGCTTTTGATGTTTAAGTCAAAAGTTAAATAAATATTGAGTACCACTTACATTAAGTGTTTTGTTCTAATCTTGAACCGTAAAAATCATTGCTACGGTAAAACCCATTAGGGTTGTATGGTTAAGCCTCACGAGTCATTAGTATCAGTTAGCTCAACGCCTCACAACGCTTACA
>NZ_JAKIKS010000017.1 GCF_023284005.1 Shewanella surugensis | reverse complement strand
AGAACGGGTTTCTTCAACAACGGTAAGGTGTTCGATCAGGGTCATTGGGTTACCTCTCAGAAAGTGAGGTGCGATTAGATCACAGTAATTCAGCAGATTCAATCTTTGTTAGCAAAGTGCGATCCCGCCCTGGGGCATACTGCGCCATATAGATGTACAGATTCAAATTGCTGCGCTATGACAACCTGTGTTCTCGATCCTTTAGTTGCCCATATTCTTGTCGTGGTATTTTGTTGACCTATGCGAGCTTCATCTTGAAACCAATAATCCACATATTGTAATCCAACATGAACAGGTATATGAATAATGGTATTAAATGCTAACTTTTTTTAATTTCTCTTGAGCTTCTGGGGAGTACTTTGGATGTTTTGAACGAAAAGTGATCCAACGAAGAGCTAGCTCGAACAGTAATCGATAAACGTCATTTATAATTTAAATTTAATTATTAAAGGTAATACAAAAATAGAACTTTAAAAAAGTAGCACTCAAAATAAAAAGATCAAATATAAAATGCAAAATATTTAATACGAAAAAACAACAACAAACATATGTTCAATCAACAAATTAAAAACCTCATTGTTTCTCGATGTAATGAGAAACATCTACATACACACCCTCAATAGAATATACCATTCAAGAGATTAAAGAAGCTAAAGATGCAATAATATTTATTGCTGATATATCAGATGAAGAAGATATTCATGAATCGACAAACTCCCCCCTCATTCTCCGACAACAAAAACATAAATGGAAACAACTCAAACTTATATGAATTAAGTTCAATCACAAATAGAGAACAAGCTTTTAAACAGCTATATATCATTTTAAATTACTTTAAAATAAACGAACCTCATAGCACTATTTCATTCTTACTTATAAAGTGTATTCGATTGGGGTCGTTTACCACTTCCTGAACTGTTAAAAGAGTAGTTTAAAGATGGTCAGGAATCAATCGATAATATATTTAATTTAGCAGGATTAAATGATATCGATAATAATTCATCTTCTTCAACATCCTCAACTGACAATAATCCTACTCAAAAAAGCAATAAAAGCCCAAGGATCTTTGATTGAAGTCAATATCAACATCTAAGCAACCAATGATTAACAACATAAGCATCCTAGGAAACAAATGCAGAACATTAGCACCTGTTAATTTAGTTAAATATGAATATTGTTAATTAGTTATTGCCAAGCAACCTCAATTGATCAACAAATACATCAGGCACCCTAACAACAGGGGTGCAAAGCAATGAATTAAAAATACGTTGCAACAACAATAATAACGCTCTGAGTAACAACAATTGGAATGAACAATGAAAAAATATTCTTTATTAGCGGCATTAGTGCTGCCTATGTTTACGTATGCTGACTACACTGAATTATCTGATAAAAAAATCGAAAAACTACAAGATGATGAAACGATTACTTATGTTAGGTGCTGGTATCGACCTCATGATAATCATGATCAATCAGCTACTGATTGGGAATGGGCATTAAATGATGATGGGAGCTATTATAAGCTCTCAGGTTATTGGTACTCTAGTACCTCGTGGAAAAACATGTTTTACACAGAAACAACAACTAACACCATTGAAGAACGCTGTGAAAAAACCTTAGACACCGATTTTGAAGCCGCCGATATTACTTTTTTTGCCGCTGACTCGCGCTTTTCTTATAATCATACTATTTGGACAAATGATATAAGTGAAAATGATGATGATAATAGCAAAATTAATAAGCTCGTTAGCTTTGGTGACAGTATTTCTGATACGGGTAATATTTATAATGGTTCCCAATGGATATTTCCAAATGATCACTCATGGTTTTTAGGGCACTTTTCCAATGGACTCATATGGACAGAATATCTCGCCGAACATAAAGACTTACCCGTATACACTTGGGCTATTGGTGGCGCTGAAGGAGAGGATGCCTATGTGGTATTAACTGGAATAGGCGGACAAATCGAATCTTACTTAGAATATATGCAATTATCTAAAAATTATGACCCTAAAGACACCTTAGTCACATTTGAATTCGGTTTAAACGATTTTGTTAATGATGATCGCACTGTTGCCGATGTAAGTGCTGATTTCACTGATGCGCTTGAAACATTGGTTGAAAATGGTATTGAAAACATGGTAATTCTTAATTTACCTGATGCCACACAGGCGCCTCAGTTTAAATATAATACCGATGGCACAACCGAAGAAATCCGTGAGAAACTCATCGAATTCAATGAATTTATTGAAACTGAAGTTGCCAGCTATCAGGCACAAGGGTTTAATTTTGTCCTCTATGATACCAGTACATTATTTGACAATATCATTGAATCCCCCGAAAACTACGGTCTACGTAACGCAACAGACTCATGTTTAGATATAAATCGCAGCTCATCAATTGATTACTTACAAACTCATGCATTACGTTCCGATTGTTCAACTTATGGCTCTGATAGCTATCTTTTCTGGGGAGTAACACATCCTACAACTAAGACCCACAGTATCATTGCTGAAGACATTATCGAAACAGCCTTATCAAGTTTTGCTTTTTAACCGCTAATGTCCCTTTTAGCTTAAAGATGGGCATGTTACTCCATGCCCATCTTTTATACTCGTAAGTACTAAAGAGCCATGTCATTTTGGGCACCTTATTTTTCATTTTCAAGAACTGCTAGTATTAAATACAGTCCAACAGATAATCTCGTATTAAATAAGGCATTAAACATGAAAAAACACCTTCGTTTACTTTCCACTATATGCATCATAACCTCAACATCGGTTATCGCAGAGCCTTTAAATTACAACCTGTACCATATATCCACCATAGCAAGAACAGACGTCAGCAATGATATAATGAAAGTCACTCTCTTAGCCTCGAGTCAATCTCAAGATGCTGCTCAAGCTAATGATAAAGTCAATAAACAAATGGCTTCAGCATTAAAATCGCTCAGTAAAACCGATGAGATAAAATATGCAACGACAAATTATCAAACACGCCCTATTTATAAAGATCAACAAATTGTTGCTTGGAAAACATCACAACAGCTCGAATTAACCAGTAAAAATATGCCTTCATTAACGCAAGAAATCGGCCAGTTACAAAATAAGCTCAATATTACCGCCATCGGATTTGAAATTAGCCCATTTGTCAGGCAAGAAACACAAAACCAACTTTCTGTTGATGCATTGAACCAATTTAAACAACAAGCGGAACTCATTCAAAAAAATATGGGCGCCAGTGACTTTCAAATAGTTACAGTCAATATCAATACAGGTAATCAGCACGCTTCCTATCCACGTACTCTGATGAAATCTGAAATGGCATTATCAACCCCTGTCGTCAAAGGTGGCACTAGTACCGTAAATGTCGAAGCCTCAGGGCAAATTCAATTAATGTTTAATTGATAGGTAAGCACAATATATCCACGCCAATTATACATATCTAAACACTTTGAAAATGCAAACCCCACTTTGCATTTTCACATTGGCTTGTACGCAATAAGCATTACTTGATGATGAATAGACACTAATCATAATTAAAACCCACGATATGACTACGACATAAATTCATTAAACTACAAATTAATGTTGTTTTATATGAGTCAATAAATAATTATTTATCATATTGTTAAGTCTGAATTTTAATATACAGCCTATTTAGCAGTAAAAACATCTAGACGTCTAAATTGACAGCTGTATCACAATTGCATATCCTGACCAAAATAAGACAGTCATTTAGCGTCATTAGTCTGCTAGTGTCAGAGATAACAACCTTTCTCAGTCCAGTAGTCAATGCACCATATAGAAGAGTACTAACATTGACAACTTCAACACAGATCTCAGACAATAAGTCTACTCCATCCTTTATCGCATTACTGCCACTGTTTCTATTTCTCAGCCTGTTTATTGGTGCAGGTGTCTATTTTCAAAGCCAAGGCGTTGAATTTGCCTTTTACCAGTTACCCAGTGTCGTCGCCATATTACCCGCGATTATTTTTGCCATCATCATTTCCAAACAAAAACTCAATCAATCAATCAACACCTTTTTAGCGGGCATTGGCCACAGCAACATTATCGCTATGTGTATTATTTATTTATTGGCTGGCGCATTTGCTGCTGTCGCTAAAGCAACGGGAGGCGTCGATGCAACCGTTGCTTTAGGTTTATCTTTAGTCCCTTCCAACTTACTCTTGCCTGGTTTTTTTGTTATTGCCGCTTTTATTGCGACGGCAATGGGCACATCAATGGGTACCATTGCAGCTGTTGCGCCTATTGCACTCGGCGTGGCCAATGAAGCCCATATTGAGTTACCTTTAATGGCTGGGGCAGTGATCTCAGGAGCATTATTTGGAGACAACCTATCGATCATTTCTGATACCACCATCGCAGCCACACGGACTCAAGGTTGTGAGATGCGAGATAAATTTAAAGAAAACTTAATTTTTGCAATTCCAGCGTCTTTAATAACATTAATCCTATTTATCGTTGCAGGCCAAGGGCAAGCTCAAGTCACACCTCAAGAAATAGATTTTATTAAAGTCATCCCTTATTTGACGATCCTCGTTCTTGCTGTTATGGGCTTAAATGTCTTCTTAGTCCTTACCGTCGGGATCATACTGGCTGGGATGGCAGGCCTCTTGACGATGGATTACTCTGTCATTCAATTCGGGCAAGATATCTATACCGGTTTTAGTAACATGCAAGAGATCTTTATCTTATCGATGCTTGTTGGTGGACTCGCTGCACTGATGCAGCAACAAGGTGGGCTCATCTTTATCAGTTTAAAAATTGAATCCCTCATTGCACGTTTCTCTAAGTCAAAAGACGGACGATCACGCCGAGCATCAGAACTCGGAATAGCCAGCATAGTAACAGCAACAAATGCCTGTGTTGCCAATAATACTGTTTCGATTGTTGTCACTGGCGACATCGCAAAAGATTTAGCCAATAAACATGGCGTCAGTCCAAAGCGTTCTGCCAGTATATTAGATATTTTTTCTTGTATCGTTCAAGGTATTATTCCATACGGTGCCCAAGCTTTACTGGCAGCCTCTATTTTTGCTTTATCACCATTAGAAGTAGTGACACACGCATGGTATTGCATGATCTTAGCCGTGGTTGCTGTCACTATTGTTATCTTTCGTAAAAGAATCTAATCAATTTTCAAAATCAGACCCACTACGAATCATTAAACCAAAGTAAAGAAGTGCATTGTATGCACTTCTTTACGCGTTATATTTGGAAAATAATCACCAGATGAATAATGTCAATCCACTTCAACCATTACAGTATGACCTCCACCGTTTTCTCATGTATATGCTTATCATCGGCGCTGTGTGTATTTTCTGTGGGATCAGCATTGCATTATGGGCACAATACCAGTCCAATGGTTCATCCGTTTTCTTTTATCGCTCTGATTTACTGGGCAACTACTCTCACTCTCCTTACGCTTTTATCTACAATATAGCCCTCATGTTGGCAGGCTTTTTTATTCTCATTGCCATGTTGGCACTTTACTTTATCAAGCTCAGTCATATTAGCTTATTAATTTCTCTGGCTGGCGCATGGCTTGGGATCTCGCTCTTTTTTATGGGTATATTTCCGGTAAACTATTTACAGTTACACCATATAGCGACATTCAGTTATTTATTAAGCACCTTAATGCTTTACTTCTTTACCCTTACGGCCCGCTCTAGTCATTCCTATTTATGTACCTATCCAGTACTCTTTTTCAGTGGTATCGGATTTATTGTAGCCTTAATTTTACTGTTAAGTCTCAATTGGCAAGCGCTAACTTTTCCGTCATGCAAGCATTCAAATGAACAAGCCTGTTGGATTTTACTCATGGTATGGCTAAGGCCTGTCATCTTACTCGCGTGGTGTTTTTCTTTAGGTTTCAGTGTTAAACACATCATAAAAACAAGCACTCAATCCCCAATCGGTCATGATTTATAATAGAGGCATTTAAGTGAAAATAAGGTTAGCTCAATATCTTGCCATGACAGGGTTATGTTCTAGGCGAGCCGCCACTCGATATATACGAGATGGGCGAATAATGTTTAATGCGAGATTAGCTAATCATACTGATGCAGTGATACTCATTAAGCAAAACGATCCTAAAAAAGCACCATTAATAGATGATGTTATTTTATGTGATAATCAAGCCATCCCAAATATTGAAACAAAAAGCTATTGGTTGTTTCATAAAGCGGTCGGCACGGACTCACGTTTACTTAAAGACGATCCGAATAGTTTACTGCACCTTTTACCTACATCCCCTCGCCTCTATCCCGTTGGCCGGCTTGATAAAGACTCCAGAGGATTATTATTATTAACCAATGATGGTGCGTTAACACATCAACTTTCACATCCCGATTTTGGGCATAAAAAAGCCTATCATGTGCAACTCAGCAAGCCCTTTAACGATGCCTTTATAATATCTATGGCCAGTGGTGTGCATTATAAAGGCATCGTAACCTTACCCTGTCAAATAAATAGACTCGACTCCACAAAGTTTGAAATTATTTTAACGCAAGGACTTAATCGTCAAATTCGCCGTATGTCACAAGCATTAGGCTATCATGTTATCGATTTAAAAAGGGTCTCAATACAAGGGCTATCTTTGGGGAATTTACCTGAAGGTGAAAAAAGACAATTAACCCAAGAAGAAAGAAGCTGTCTCACTAACTTGCTCTCCTTAAACAAATCTGACTCACAGTAAAAAGGAGTGAGTCAATCTTCTCACTCCTTTATTCTTGACATTGAATTAGTGCACAATATCCATTTCAGCCAACAAATTATCAGCATTGTCCACGTACTTCATCACCCATAGCATATAGCGACTATCAACTTGAATTGACCTATTATTCTGAGGGTTATAATTCCAATCACCTATGATACTTTCATAAACACCATCAAATAACAGCCCGACTAATTCAGCGCGGCCATTTAACGTCGGAGAACCTGAATTTCCGCCGGTGGTATCTAATGTTGATAAGAAATTAACCGGAACCGAATTGACCGCCTCAACATAAAAGTCACCGTACTGCTTTTTCTTAATAAGCGCTAACTCTTTCTCTGGTGCATCAAAGGGGGCAATCCCAGTATTTTTTTGTACAATCCCTTCTAAACGAGTAAAAGGCTCAGCATATAACCCATCTTCTGGAGAATAACCTTTAACATAACCCACGCTCACTCGTAAACTAGAATTTGCATCTGCATAAATAGGCTTACCTTGGGCACGGTAATAAGCAATCAATGCCGCCATATATTGGGGACGTACTTTCATTAATTCACCCGTTAATTGTTTTTCTTTACTCTCCTGCGTCATATCACTTTCATACATAGCAACGGCAAATTGAATAAAAGGATCGTTCGATGCTTTAAACTCATCAATCGATTTATTCATCCAAGATAAGCGGGTGGCTTCATCTCCCAATTGTGTTTTTGCATACATATTATCCAGCGTTTGCTGAACCGATTTAGCATCAAAACCCGCTTTTATGCCAAAAAACGTATCCAATGCGCTAATATGTTCATTTTCAGGTAATTGTGAATAGCGCTGTAATAAATCAAATAATAATGCTTTGTCTACACTGGCTGCATAGCGGCGATCAATACGCTCTAACTGAGATTTAAATTCAGGTATATCACGCAATTGATAACCCGGCTCCCTATCGATATCCGCTAATTTTTTCTCATTCGCTAAACGATAAAGCTGACGAGCCGTAGGCACCATAGCGGTATAATCCATATACCCAAGGATCATCTTACGAGCTTGATTTTCTTGAGACTCAACAACCAAAGCATCTAATTGAGTTAGACTATCAGAAAAAGTCGCATTGTTTTTCGCATCCACTTTAATCCAAGTCGACAACGCTTGCTCACCTTGCTCTTTATCCGCTAACATCCCTGACTTGCCATAAAACTCAATCATAGAAGTGTAGTTTTTGGCATAATTTGCCAGTCCCGCAATCAAGCTTTCATATTTAATACGCTCATCCGTGCCAGATGGTGCCGTTTGCTTAATAATATCGATAAAACGCTCCCTCAGCATTTTAGCTTCAGGATAAGACCACTCAAACGTATTTTGGATCTCATTAGCCGTACGGTATCTATTCGTTCTTCCGGGATAACCCGCCACCATCACAAAATCATCTTTACTAACGCCTTTCGCTGACACTTTTAAGAAACTTTTAGGCTCATAGGGAACATTATCCACACTGAAATCGGCAGGCTTACCGTCTTTAGAGACATAAGCTCGATAAAATGAAAAATCGCCAGTATGGCGAGGCCACATCCAGTTATCAATGTCTCCGCCATATTTACCCACACTGGCTGCAGGATTATAAACTAAACGCACATCGCGTATAGCCAATTGCTTGACTAAGTAATATTCTAAACCACCATGAAAGCTATACACTTGACAGCGATAGCTTTTATCTATTTCACAGGCTGAAATTAATGCTTTTTCTCTTTGCTCAATACCTTGATAAAAAGCCTTCCCTTTTAGCTCCATGAGTCCATGTTTAATCTTATCCGTCACTTCAACCGCAGATTCAGTGACATAAACACGCGATCCAGGTGTCGCCGCAAGCTCATCTTGATACGTTTTAGCTAAAAAGCCGTTTTTAAGCAGATTATTCTCGGGTGTAGAATTATATTGTATTGAACCATAAGCACAGTGATGATTGGTCACCACCAAACCTTTTGGAGAAACAAAAGATGCTGTGCATCCTCCTAAGCTAATAACAGCATTCATGGGGTATTCAGTGAGAGTTGAAATATTCTCTGCATCGATTTCCAATCCCTTTGCCTTTAACTCATCAGCCATAGCGGGTAATTGATAAGGCTGCCACATTCCTTCATCGGCTTGCACCGAAAAACAGCCGACAAGCATGGTCATTAAAAACATTTTTTTCATTATATATCATCCATTTTTTTACTTTTATTCCTGATATTGAACAGAGTTAATCTTCATTAGAAGAGCTATTTTCTTTCCATTAACAGCTTTCTTCATCAGATTAAACTCAATCCTTTACGACTAAACCTTATCATAATTGTGTTCTTTAAATAACAATTCAAGAACCATATTGACACATTAAGATGTGTAAAATAGTCGTATTGAACATATCTATTCATGATAATGATGATAAAAACACATTTGGAAAGTGCGCTTTAACACTCTATGTTCTACAGTTGGAATATGAGAATGCTCCCAAAACGGCCTTGTCCATGACTCATTCGACCCCAGAGATCTTTTTATTGATTTTTGCGATTGTTGCTATGGCCATTGCCATACTCTTGCTTTCGCTCAATAGACTTATCGCAGGCAAACCTTTGCCTCGCGAACAAGAAGTGCCGTTTGAGTGCGGACTCAACCCCACGACAAGCCCATCCAAATCTCTTTCTATCAATTATTTTTTAGTGGCAAGTGCCTTCCTTATTTTCGAACTCGAAACCGCCATATTGTGGCCATGGGCGGTAAATTACTGGGAGTTGGGCATGGGAGGAATGATTTCAGCCGTCAGTTTCATGATTATTTTATTACTCGGTCTATTTTACCTATTAGCCAAAAGAGCCTTATCAATATGAGTAAAAATATTCCCATTCACCAAGATCTTAGCCCATTAGATAAACAATCCCCCCCCTCACCCACTAAAAATGGGGCGATGGGAACAGTATTAGCCGAATTAGATAATGTTATCGCTTGGAGTCGAAAGTCCTCTTTATGGCCCTATAATTTTGGCACCTCTTGTTGTTTTGTTGAAATGATGTCAGCCATGACATCCCGTTATGATATGTCTCGCTTTGGCGCTGAAGTTATTCGAGGCTCACCAAGACAGAGCGATGTATTGATTACCTCTGGCACCATTTTTTGTAAAGTCGCCCCCTTAATAAAACGCCTACACGAACAAATGTTAGAACCTAAATGGGTGATATCCATGGGCTCTTGTTCCAATTCTGGCGGTATGTATGACATCTACAGTGTTGTACAAGGACTCGATACCTTTATCCCTGTCGATATCTATGTGCCAGGCTGTCCTCCACATCCTGAAGCACTACTGCAAGGACTTAATCTACTCCAAGATCATGTACAAAATAATCCTAAAAGCATTTTCACTCGAGACAGAAAACCCTTAGGTCTCATTGTTGAATGAGTGGTATCAGTACAATAAATATAAACATCATTAGCAGGCGGGACCTTTCAGTATAAAAAATCATTTGCCCTAGCGCCTTAATTGAGAAATAAAGCCAGATGAAAACAAACACTGATAAAAAACAACAACACTCTTTAGAACTCAGCTTACTCGAAGATTTTAATGCTGAGCTCATTCTCTCGGTATCCGCTAACCTACCCAGTTTTAAGGTCGCCATTGCCGATCTCATTCCTATACTCAAATACCTCAAAGGGCAATCTCCAGTCAAATACGAAATGCTATTTGATATCTCCGCTATTGATGAATCTGAACGCTCAGATGATGGCTATTGTGTGTTTTACCATCTAATCTCTTTAACCGCTAACCGTGATATTTGCATTCGCGTTTATTTGAAAGACGACGCGCAAACAATACCGAGTATCACGTCAATTTGGCCATCGGCTAACTGGTATGAGCGCGAGATTTGGGACATGTTTGGCCTCACTTTTTCGGATCATCCTAATCTCACCCGATTATTAATGCCCGAATATTGGCAAGGACATCCCTTACGCAAAGATTACTCTTTTTATGCCACCAAAATGCCTCCTCCGTTTGATCTTGATAGTGAAGATTACGCCAACATAATGGAAAGCTATCAAATTCCCGATAATCGACGGCCTGATGAAGAAGATACCATGCTGCTCAATATCGGCCCGAATCATCCTGGAACCCACGGTATTGTTCGTCTAATGACAAAACTTCGCGGAGAGACGTTACTCGAAATTACCCCCGAAATAGGGTACCACCATAGAGGCGTTGAAAAATTAGCTGAACGACATACTTACCATAATTACATCCCCTATACCGATCGCGTTGATTATTTAGGCGGTGTTGCAGGAGAACTCCCCTACCTCTTAGCCATTGAACAACTCATTGGTAGCCATGTCCCTGAACGTGCGACTGTCATTCGAGTCATGCTCACAGAATTTTTTCGTCTCTCGAGTCATCTCGTTTGGATAGGTAGCTTTGGCCATGACTTAGGGGCCATTAGCCCTGCTTTTTATTGTTTTAAAGTACGTGAAGAAATTTTTGATTTCATCGAGCTTGTCACCGGAGCTCGCATGCATCCGGCTTTTTTTCGAGTCGGAGGTGTCAGCCAAGATATGCCCGACGGCTGGCAAGTATTAGCCCAAAAAGCCTGCGATAGCATGGAACAATGTTTACCTGAATTAGAAAAACTGACTATCAAAAGTCTTATTTTTCAAAATCGTACTCGAGATATTGGCATTATCAGCCGAGAACAAGCCATCGATTGGGGTTTTACCGGACCCAATCTACGCGCATCAGGGCTTGCATGGGATCTTCGCCGCACACGACCTTATTGCGATTATGACACTTATGATTTTAACATCCCCACCGCTCAACATAATGACTGCTTCACTCGTATCGACATTCGCCTACAAGAAATCACTGAAACGTTAAAAATCATCAGGCAAGCGATCGCTAGGTTAACAGTCATGCCTATTGGACCCGTTCAGGACATGGACTGCAATGATTATGCCTTTCCTCGTAAACAAAACACATTACAAGATATTGAAACCTTAATTCATCATTTTATCGATACTGGCCGGGGGCTTAACATGCCAAAAGGCGAGACTTTCTTTGCCACCGAAACCTCTAAAGGAATGACTGGCTATCATATCTTTAGTGAAGGTAAATCCAGTCCCTATCGCCTTCGAGTGAGAACCCCTTCGATCCCTCACTTTCAATCTGTTAAAGCCGTATGTGAAGGTGAACAAATAGGTAATTTAGTCGCTTACATTAGCTCCATCGACTATGTTTTATCAGATCTGGACCGATGAATTAAAAATAAAAAAGGATGCTTCTATGTTCACACCAGATGAGTTGACGCACTTAAAACAACATGTAAACCATTATCCTGAGCCCCGTGCTGGGGCGATTTACTGTCTCTATGCCGTACAAGATAAAGTAGGCCATATCAATGATAAAGGTATCGAAATAGTCACAGAGCTCACCGGACTGTCTAAAACACAACAAGAAGAGCTCATCTCTTTTTACACCCTATTAAGGCGCCGACCCATTGGGCGTAATGTGCTTAGGATCTGTGACAGTATCTCTTGCCATGTCATGGGCAGTAAAGCCATCTTAGATGCCGCCATTAAACAAACAGGCGTCCCCATTGGAGAGATCAGTAAAGACGGTTCAGTCACCGTACTGCCGAGTATTTGCTTAGGTTTGTGTAATAAAGCCCCCGCGGCCTTATTAAATGAAATGGATGAAGTCGAAAATTTAAATGTACATTCTATCAATGAGTATTTAAACAAACTCAGCGAAAAGCCACACGATCTGAATAACAAAGGTAGCGGTTCAAACATTATCGCCACGTCAGGACGGGAAAATAACAGCTAATGGATAAAATTCTCAGTCGTAATTTTCATCATCCGCACCCTCTTAATATCGATGAATATCAACAAGCGGGAGGATATCGTTCTTTAGACAGTATTATTGGACAGCCGCGAAAAGAATTATTGGCCACACTCAAAAATTCAGGGTTGCGTGGCTGTGGAGGAGCCGGATTTTCAACGGGATTAAAATGGAGCTTTAAAGCCCCCGATGCGCCCCACCCTGTTTATTTAGTCGTCAACCTCGATGAAGCTGAGCCCGGTTCCTTTAAAGACAGACAAGTTCTGTATCGCGATCCCCATACCATCATAGAGGGGGTCATTGCCTCAAGTTATATACTTGAGGCAGACAAGGCTTTTATTTTCATTCGAGGCGAGTACCGTAAAGGCGCTCAAGGGTTAGAAGCCGCAGTCAACGAAGCAAAAGCCGCAGGTCTACTGGGTTATAATATTCGTAATTCCGGCTGGAACCTTGAGATTGATGTGCACTTAAGTGCTGGGCGTTATATTTGCGGTGAAGAAACCGCCCTACTCAATGCCATTGAAGGCTACCGTGCCAACCCAAGAGCTAAGCCACCTTTCCCTATTGCTAAAGGACTCTGGGGAAGCCCGACTATTGTCAATAATGTTGAAACCATTTGCCATGTGCCCTTCATTTTACATAAAGGGATAGAGTGGTTTCAAAATCAAGGCACCAATGGCGCGTATGGAAGCCACATTTTTCAAGTATCCGGACCCGTTAAAAACCCAGGCTTTTTTGAACTCCCCTTAGGGACCACCGCAAGAGAAATTATTTATGAACATGCGGGCGGATTATTGGAAGGAAGAGAATTAATTGGTTTTCTTCCCGGCGGCGCCTCAACCCAGTTTATGTTACCCAAAGATTTGGACATTCCCATGCATTGGGATGGTCCGCCTACCGTTGGCGCCCGATTAGGAACAGGCGGGATCATCGTCATGGATGATAGCCTTTGCCCAATCGATTTTATGATTAATCTCATGCAATTTTTCACCCGAGAGTCTTGTGGATTTTGCACCCCCTGCCGTGATGGTCTACCTTTTGTTAAATATCAATTAGAAAAATTTGAAACGGGTGAAGCAGACATGACTGACATTGATACCTTACGTGAGTTATGCGACATCATTTACCCTAATACTTTTTGTGCTTTCGCGCCGGGAGCGTTAATGCCAATAAAATCAGGCATGGATAAGTTCGAAACACTGTTCCACCAGCATATCGACAATCACGGTTGCACTCACCCTTCACACACGCCCTCAACTGACGCGATAAATAATAAGGTTGATTGCTAATGGGCAAGTTCTATATTGATGATCAAGAAGTCAACTTCGAACCCGGACAAAATGTCTTACAAGCTGCATTAAAAGCGGGCATTAATGCCCCTTACTTTTGCTATCACGAAGCTCTGGGATCGGCCGGGGCTTGCCGCATGTGTACCATGGAGCTAGAGCCCACCAAAGAAGGAGAAAACTCAAGACTCGTGGTGACTTGCTTACAAGCTGCACAAGATGGTCAGCGATACCGTTTAAATAAAGGCATAGGCGATCATGTGCGTCAAGGCGTGGTTGAATATTACATGACTCGCCACCCCCATGACTGCCCCGTTTGCGATGAAGCGGGCGATTGTCAATTACAAGATATGACCATTCTTTCTCATCACACTTATCGACGCTTTAAAGGTGCCAAGCGCACTTACATGGATCAACCCATGGGCCCGTTAATTTATAATACGGCTAATCGTTGTATTACCTGCTATCGCTGTACTCGCTTCTATCAAGATTATGCATTAGGGGACGATTTTGGCGTGTATGCCTCAGGCAATAGAACGACGTTTAGACGCTCTGAAGAAGGCCACTTTGACAGCCCTTTTTCGGGGAATTTAATCGATGTCTGCCCAACAGGTACCTTTACCGATAAAGTCTTCAGGCGTAAATTTAGCCGCACATGGCAACTAGAAAAAAACGAATCCATATGTGGCCATTGCTCTGTCGGTTGCCATACAGAACCTGGTGGCAGAGACAATAGCTTACGCCGCGTCCACCCTTTTCCAAATACTAAAGTGAATGCCCACTTCATCTGTGACAGAGGCCGTTTCGGAGAACATTTCAGTGAAGCCAATGACAGGCCTTTATCGGCCCAAATAAATGGCGTCGTGGTTGATAATCAAAAAGCACTCGATCACATCAAAGACATACTCACAAAATCAGCGGGTAGAATAGGGATATTAAGCAGTCCTGATGAAGATGTATCCTGCCATTATGCCCTCGCCAACATTGCAGAGCATTTCAACGGACTCTTTAGCCCTTTTGTCATGCCCCAAACAGAAGATCGTACCGCAGCGGCGTTAGCACTCAGTCGTAACACACCCTCATTAACGGATATTGAAACGGCTGATGGTGCCATTATCGTTGGCGCATTAACTGAGACGGCCCCTATGATGGACTTGGCCGTACGTCAATTAATTAAAGCGGGAAAAACGGTGCATATGCTGCACGCCTCACCCACTTTACTGGCAGATATCGTCCGTAAACAGCACCCCGATCAAATTCATCAAGCCGCGCCCAAAAACTGGGCTCAGATTATTAGTAGCTTTGATGCTTCGCATGAAGCAGAAGAAATGGGACCCAATTTATTTGCCAATCTGGACACGGGAAAACGTATTATTATCCTTGGCGTTGCCGTTGAAATGGATATTGCCTCCATGCACGCCCTACATGATTTATGTCAAGCCTTCGAAAATAAACAACTCACGGTACAACTAGGCTTTGCACTCAATGGTGCCAATGCCACTGGCTCAGCCATGATAAGCGCTCAATATCCGTCAAAGCAGCTACTCGATGCCGTCAGGAAAAAAGAAATAGATACCTTAATGGTTTGCGGAGCCGATCCTTTCGGCTTCGGTGCGGCCGATTGGCTACCGGCAAGAGAACACATCAAACAACTAATTGTTTTTGATAATGTGAATTCGCCTACACTACAGATTGCCGATGTGATATTACCGCACGCCACTTGGTCTGAACGTCGCGGGATCAGCATTAATTATGAAGGGCGCATTCAAGGTTTTAATCATGCCTATCAGCGAGCTGGGACTCTCACTGCCGTTAACTTGGCCACCGCATTGATAGGGATTTCAGCCAATAATTTCTATGAACAGCAACATAATAATATAGAGACACTAACAGGGTTAAATGAACTCCACTATAATGGCTGTCAATGCTTAAATTTACATACTCAATTTGAAGGTCGCGCCGAAGCCAATCAAGTCTCTATCGATACCAATAAAGACAGTGTTCAAGTTGTTCGCCTCACTTGGCATGGGGGCAGTAATAAAGCCAGTTACGCGACCGCATTAGCCTCTATCAAGCCTTGGAAAGACAATATTATTTATTTACACCCTGATACGGCTAAACGACTGCAACTTAACGCTGAAACTAAGTTAAAACTAGGCAATCCAACCAATGCCAATGACAATCCCATCAACCGCTCTGGTATGGATCAGGCTTTTCCCATCATACTCAATGATAATGTCGCGGTAGACTGTCTCGCCTTAACCCGTACCACACTTCACCATGTCGGCCACTTAGTCAATGCGATTATTCCCATCGATAAACTCAGTATCATAGCAAAGGAAGGGTAAGCCAATGAATACTGAATTCTTTATTTACTGGATTGTGGCAATCATAGGTATGTTTATTACCTGTATCGTCTTAGTCTTAGCCGCCGGTTATATGGTCTTTTTAGAGCGACGAGGACTTGCCTTATTTCAAGATCGTTATGGGCCTAATCGCGTCGGTCCTTTCGGGTTATTACAACCCATCGCCGATGCATTAAAATTACTGACTAAAGAATTTTTTACTCCCCACTTTGCCGATAGATGGCTCTACATGCTAGCACCTCGTCTAGTCGTTTTCGCTGTGTTAGTGAGTTTTACCGTTATTCCATTAGCCCCTGGAATATCATGGGCTTCAGGTTTAAATATCGGTTTATTGCTGATATTAGCCTTAAGCTCATTACATATTTATGGTGTCTTTCTTGGTGGTTGGGCATCCCACAGTCAATACTCCCAACTCGGCTCTATACGCACCATTGCCCAGCTGATTAGTTATGAATTGGCCATGGGGCTGTCGTTATTAGGAGTCGTCATTTTAGCGGGATCCTTTAGCATCGATGACATCATTAAAGCACAAACTATTCCTTACATTTTTTTGCAACCCATCGGTTTTGTAATCTTTTTTTTAGCCGGGATCGCCGAGACGCATCGACTCCCATTCGACATGCCTGAAGCCGAAAATGAACTCGCTGCAGGCTACAATACCGAATATGGTGGTATGGCCTTTGCCATGTTCTTTTTGGGTGAATATCTCGGAATTATTTTAATTAGCGCACTCACGACAGTATTGTTTCTCGGAGGTTGGCATGGCCCATTTGTTGAAGATTGGCCTTGGCTTGGGGCAGTATGGTTATTACTAAAAGTCGCCTGTATTTTATTCTTTTTTGTGTGGATGCGGGCAAGTGTGCCACGAACCCGCTATGATCAATTGATGAACTTTGGTTGGAAATATCTGCTGCCTTTAAGCTTGCTCAATGTCATTGCCACAGCATTAATTTGTAGCTTTTGGTTATGACCTTGATAACGGCCTATCTTGATAAAGACCAAAAGAGGGGATCATGTATAAATTAATTCAAGAAATCTTTGGTGGATTTATCGTCACTTTAAAACATGCATTTCGTCCTAGAGACACCATTCAATACCCTGAACAAAGAAAAGCACGCAGTGAACGTTTTCGAGGCCGGATCGTGCTCACCAAAGATCCTGACGGTCAGGAAAGATGTGTATCTTGCTATTTATGTTCATCTGTTTGCCCTGTAGATTGCATCGATATACAAGGTACTGAAGATGAAAATGAACGTCGATATCCAGCAAAATTCGATATTAACTTTAGTCGCTGTATTCTCTGTGGCCTGTGCGAAGAAGCATGCCCGACATTAGCCATTCAACTCACCCAAGATTATGAGTTTTGTAGCACCAATAGAGAAAAATTACTGTACCACAAAGAAGATTTACTCATCGATGGAACGGGTAAACATCCTGACTACAGTTTTTATCATCATGCTGGTGTTCCCATAAAAGGTAAAGCCATAGGCGATAACCCTGATGAACAAAAACCTGTTGATGTTTATACTAATTTACCTTAGCAGTCATCAATGACAATCCGAATTTAAGACCATAGACCTAATACAAACAGCGTCAAAGAAATGTAGACCCATATTTCAAGATTAATACAAACAACATAATGGATATGAATATGGAAATCATCATCTGGAATATTATTTTTTATCTCAGTAGTGGTATTGTTTTAGGCGCATCCATCGCACTTATTTTTGTCAAACAAGCGATGCATGGTGCCGTATATCTGATTATCTCCCTGTTAGCACTCGCCATCGATTTTTATCTACTGGGTTCACCATTACTGGCTGTTTTGCAAGTTATTTTATATATTGGCGCTATCATGATCCTCTATGTTTTTTTCATCATGATCAATCCTCAGAACCCAAACTCTCAAATACAGCGCCCCGATCTCACCTTACCTTTAATACTGTTACTCGCCTTAGTAATTGAAACCACATATTTACTACTTGCGAGTCAACTTAATACACAAGCGATCCCCATCACTGTATTAGATCCTAAAGCATTAGGTATCGCGCTTTTTGGCCATTATAAAATTGCCGTAGAAGTGGTATCCAGTTTATTACTCGTCGCCCTCATTGCCGTGATGTACCTAGCTAAACCTTTCATGCCACCAAAATCCAAACCGACACTAGGTAAAAATAAATGAATCTTTCCATTTGCGTCAGTCTATCTCTTTTTTTGTTTTTTATTGGTTTAACCGTTGTGCTAGTCAGAAAAGAATTTCTTTTTATTTTAATGGGAATGGAAATTATGTTTAACGGCGCGGCATTGACCGCCGTCATTGGTGCCCAACATTGGCAAGACCCGTTTGGACAAGTATTAACACTCTTTATTATGATCATCGCAGGTGTCGAATTAACCGTCTCTTTACTCATAGTCATGCACTGTTACCGAACATTAAAAATTAGCAACATTGATGAATTAAAACAATTGCATGATTAATCTCATAAATTATCAAGGGCATAGATATGAATAGTCTGATCTGGTTAATCCCAGGAGCGCCACTCATTGGTGCAGGCTTTATTATACTCTTTGGCAGTCTAATCTCGGCGCAAATCTGTGCCCGAATGGCCGCTTTAATGGTGCTAATTTCTGCAACTTTAGTCCTCAGCCTTTGGGTTGAATTATTAGGGCAAGCTAACACCACGGTCCCTAATGCCATTTTATATCATCAAGCGCTTTTTTCTTGGATGTCGATTGGTGATTGGAAAGTCGATTTATCATTAACCGTCGATAAAATCAGTCTTATAATGATGACTGTCGCCAGTAGTGTGGGGTTTTTAATCCATCTATTTTCAATCAATTTCATGAAAGACGAACAAGGCGAAAGACGCTACTTTTTTTATCTCAATCTCTTCATTTTCGGTATGTTAAGTTTTGTCATGGCCCACGATCTCATCTTGCTTTATCTCGGCTGGGAAGTCATGGGATTGTGCTCCTATGCACTTGTTGCTTTCTATTACCAAAAGTCTCATTATGCCTATTGTGGTAGAAAAGCCTTTGTGGTGACACGCATAGGAGATACGGCCCTAGCGATTGCCATTATGGTCATTTTTGCTAACTTTCACTCCATTGAATTACCCCAAATTGCCACGCTGATTGATGCACAGCAAATTAACCCCATAAGCCTAACACTCATTGGTGGTTTGCTCATCATTGCCGCCATCGCTAAATCCGCTCAATTTCCCTTACATGTGTGGCTACCCGATGCCATGACAGGTCCAAGTACCGTATCGGCTCTCATCCATGCTGCAACGATGGTCACTGCAGGGGTTTACCTACTGATACGTTTTCACCCCTTATTTGATCAGCTACCCGATTTACAACTCATTATTGCCTTTATTGGTTGCCTCACGGCTTTTTTCGCCGCATCAGCAGCACTGTCGCAAAACGATTTAAAAAAAATACTGGCTTATTCAACCATTAGTCAAATCGGCTACATGTTCGCCGCCGTCGGCGTAGGCGCTTACGGATTTGCCTTATTTCATCTGATTGTTCACGCTTGTTTCAAAGCCCTACTCTTTATGAGCAGTGGCGTGATCATTAAAGCTTATAATGAAGAACATGATATTCGAAAAATGGGCGGTTTAGGCCAAAAAATGCCTTTTCTGCGTTATATCTATCTAATTGGATCATTGACACTCGCCGCCTTACCCTTTGTAACTGCAAGCTATTACAGTAAGGACCCCATCATTGCTGCGACCTATACACAAGACTTCGGCTTTTACTTAACAGCGCTTGCACTCCTAGGCGCGTTGATGACGGGCCTTTATTCAATGCGCATGTATCTCATGATTTTTTCAGGCACTCCTCGTAGTGAAATACATCCTTACGCCATGAGTATTGGCATGAAATTACCCTTAACTATTTTAGCTTTTTTAAGCATAACCATTGGGTTTATTCAAACCCCTTGGAGTTGGGGACCTGAGCTTCTCATTCCTTGGTTAGCAAGCGATCTCGGCCTTCCTCATCTTCCTCACGGTGCCATTGACGTTACCATTAACCTGCTCGGTATTGCTGCCAGTCTTATCGGCATTGGCCTTGCCTGCTACTTAACGCCCAAAGAGCTCAAACATCAACAAGGTCTGGGAAATGTCGCATTTTTGAATCAAGCTTGGTATATCGATGCGTTATCCATGAAATGGATTGTGACACCTTATTACTACCTTTGTTCTTTGTGTCGCGTTTTTATTGAAAAAGTTGTTTTTTTCCACGTCATTGAATCATCAATAACAGGCATGCTTATCACTGGACATCGCAGCTTGAGCCGCTCTCAAGCGGGATTGATTACTCGTTATTTATATTTTATTTGCTTTGGTGCCATTGGGTTGTTGGCCTATATCTTAATGACCATTTACCCTATACATGCATAAAGTAGAGTGCTAAAATGTTGAATACTATAATATTTACCCCCTTCATTGCTGCGATTGTCATTGCAATCTTTGCTCATCAAAAAAACGGCATTGCTAGAATAGCGAGCCTCAGCATTTGTACGCTAACATTTTTCTTCATATTAGGTATTGCCTTTTCACTTAGTGATATCATTTCAACGGTTACCGTTTCTCGCCCCTGGATACAAAGCTTAGGAATAACCTATCAACTGGCACTCGATGGATTTAGCCTTGTCATGATCTTAGTATCAACCTTTATTGCAATGATGTCAGTATTGGTTGCATGGCAAAGCATTCATCGTTGGGATATTTTTGGTCCCTTATTATTAATGACCTTAAGCGGACTATTAGGGGTATTTCTTGCTCGAGATATGATTTTATTTTATGTATTTTGGGAGGTAATGCTGATCCCTTTATATTTTATGTTAACCCAATGGGGGAGCCAACAGAGTCATCATGCTGCTACCCGTTTCTTGCTCTACACCATCACCGCCTCTTTATTCATGTTAATCGGGATCATTTGTTTATACATTCAAGTCGGACGTGACACTGGCGTGTATAGCTTTGCCTTTACCCATCTACTAGCCGCCCCCTTATCGGATAATAGTTTGTGGATTTTTCTGGCACTATTCATTGGTTTTGCGGTAAAAGTCCCCCTATTCCCTCTCCACCTTTGGGCTCCAGACACCTATAAAGAAGCTCATCCGGCAGTCACCATTTTGCTCTCAGGCGCCATGGCCAATGCTGGCGTTTATGGTATTTTGCGCATTTGCACCTTTGTGTCCCCCTTAAGCCTTACCACTTTATCTAACACTATTATGGGGCTTGCAGCAACGGGTGCTATCTATACTGGGCTCATCGCGTATCAGCAAAATAATCTCCGCTCAGTCGCAGCTTATTCCAGTATCAGCCATATGAATTTGGCCATCATGGCGATTTTTGCGATGCAACTACAAGCGATTAATGGCTCCATGCTACAACTGGTTGCTCATGCACTGTCAATTACGGGTATTTTTGCCATTATTGCCATGTTAGCCGCGAGAGGATTTGATGGTGAACTCGATGAAATGGGGGGATTATTCAAGCCCATGCCTAAATTAGGGGCGATGTTATTATTCTTTTTTATTGCCAGTGCTGGTTTACCTGGTCTAGGTAACTTTGCCAGTGAAATATTGATTTTAGTTGGAAGCTATCAAACTTCACCATTATGGGCAGCCTTTGCTGCAATCAGCATTGTCATCGGTATCGCTTATTTTTTACGTTGCTATGAACGCGCCATGTTAGGCCCAATCATCACCTCTTCCATTGAGCCAGACAATAAAACACACACTCACCTAAGCGACTTACATTGGCGTGAAATGACATTACTTTCATTACTCGTCATCGCTATTTTATGGCTGGGTATATCACCTGATACTTTCTTGCAGCCGCTTCATAACGCCGTGACCCATATTATTGAATATAACGTCAACGCATTAAGAGGCCACTAAGTATGCACTTAACTATTTTATTAATGATCCGCTTCGCTATGCGCTTAATATTGGCGGTGACAGACATTTCAACTATGCACGTCATATTGAAGCCAATAACTCGCCTTAAATACCCTCAACCTGTATTTCCCACAAGGAGTGATAAGCATGCAATTATCTGATTTAATATACTTATCCCCTTATATCTCCTTAGGATTAGGCGGGTTACTGGTTTTATTAACAGGTTTGCTGCCCGGTTCCCATAAAACACCATTATTTTTCACGGCCTTAGTATTCATACTAACAATACTCTTGTCTTTTCAACAACTCGACAGTCACCAGGTCATTGAAAATTTCATACTCATTAATCGATTTACCCAATCTTGCATTATTTTCTTCTGTGTCATCGGACTCATCACATTGTGGATGTCGGTTAACGCCGCGTCTCTTTTTAACCAGCTCGATGAAATATTTTACAGTCTACTGATCTTTGCTGTACTGGGTATGAGTCTTATCCCCAGCAACAATATTATCGCCTTTTTATTAGGCATTGAGTTAGTGACTATTGCCAGTTTCTGTTTATGTATCTGGTCTCCCAGTCGATACGGGGCAATAGAAGCGGCCAGCAAACTCATGATCATCGCAGGCGTTGCCTCAGCATTTTTAATCATGGGGATCGCACTCACCTATTTAGGCTCTGGTACCTTATTGTTTTCCGAAATATCTAAAGGGCTCAGCACCCATTCGGGCAACAACATTATTACCTTCATTGGCTTAATGTTTATCATCATTGGAGTCGGATTTGAGCTCGCACTCGCCCCTTTCCATAATTGGCTGGCGGATTTCTATGAAGGGGCGCCTCTGCCTATCGTGAGCTTTATCGGCACCATAGCCAAACTCGCCATTTTAGCTTGGGCTTTGCTTTTGCCCCATTGGCTGGGTGAGGCACTCTGGCAATATATTGAACCCGTTATCGCAACGATTGCCATTATTAGTATGATAGCAGGGGCCTTATTAGCACTCAAACAAACCAACATTAAGCGATTACTCGCCTATTCATCGGTCAGTCATTTAGGCATTATGCTCATTCCATTAGCCCTTTATCAACCCACCAGCTTCACTGTCATCATTTATTATGGCGTAAGTTATACCTTAATGACGTTTGCAGCTATGAGCATATTGAACAGTTTAGAAAGTGATCAGCAAACCATCACCCTTGAAGGACTCAGGGGGATCGGCCGCCGTCAGCCCATTATTGGCATTTGCATGACCTTTGTTATCTTATCTTTAGCGGGGATCCCTCCCTTAAGTGGCTTCTTTTCAAAATTTTTAGTGCTACAAATCACATTAAATAATGCTGAATATGCCTTTGCTATTATCATTATTCTCAGTAGTGCTGTGGCATTGTATTACTATTTAAGACTCATACTCGTCCTGTATCAACAACCCGATGAAACCCTCTCTCTCCAAGTAAAACCTCACACAATTCCTCCCCTTAACGGCTTACTTTATTGGAGCAATCATATCTTCATTATTTTTGCGACATTGACTGTCATTGCTTTAGGCATTTGGGCACAACCCTTTATAGCCTATGCAATGGGAATAATATATTGAATGATAGAACAATAAAAAAGCGGCCAATGGCCGCCTTTTTATCACTCACTTTAGTGTGCGTTTATAAGGCGACCCATAATTGAGCAGCAACAATCATCACCCCCGCAATCCCCACTAGCGTTAATGCTACATTACCACCAGAGACTTGATATCCTTCCATCGCCACTTTTCTCTGCTTAAGGGCCATAACAATAGGTAAGAAAATAATCATAAACACTAAGGGAATGGCAGCAAAACCCAGTACCGCCACGAAGCCATCAGGAATATAGAGTGCACAGACTAAAGGAGGAATAAAGGTAATCAACCAAGTCCGAACTTTAGACAGTAGCGTATCATCAGCACGCGTTAGCTCTGCAATAAAATCATACAAACTTAATGTCACACCGAGAAAAGAGGTCACCAATGCTAAATCAGCAAACAAGGCAATAAACTTACTGATCCATCCTTGATTAGCCATTTCTTGAAGTGCACTCACCAGCGCGGGTAATGAGCCTCTAAAACCATAAATGGCTTCACCGCCCACGGTACCTAACGTTACTGCAAGCCAAAGAATATAACAAACTAAAGGGAGGCTCGAGCCAATCAGCAACACTTTACGTAAAGCAACAGCATCGCCATCCAAATAGCGGACTAAAGTCGCAATACAGACATGAAAACCAAAAGACGTAAAAACAACGGGGATCGCTGCCATCCAAAGTGAAGAACGAGGATCGAGTGTGATGACTTCCATCGCCATTTGAGATGGACTGACCTCAGGCAGCAAGACACCGACCATCACCACTAATAAAATAACCATTAACGAAAAAAGAAACCGAGAGACCTTATCGACCCAAGCAACGCCGAGCGCAGCAAATAACCCTAAACTCACCGTAAAAATAATCACTGCCAATTGATTATCCAATACCACATCAAACATCGTACGCGCTTTTAATACCAGTAAGGATGAGCCGCCAGTCAAATACGCCGCGGTCAAAGCAAAGAGTAAACTTAAAAATGATAAACCTTGAATGAACTGCCCTTTTTTTCCTAATAATTTTCCCGTAATCGCATGCACATTATCCCCAACACCTGAACGTAAGTTCACTTCTAACATCAGTAATGAGGTATAAATCGATATCCCCCAAATAACGACTAATAATAACACTGCTGGGATCATCCCCAGTGCAGCAGTCGCTAACGGTAATGCCAACATCCCCGCACCGATAGCGGTGCCCGCCACTATCGTGATTGAACCTAATATTTTTAAATTCACAAGTTCGTCCTGTTTATTATATTTTATAGTAATGACATCAAGATAGCGCGACCCAAAAAGAAAACGCAAAGACAATGTAATTTAACATGATCCCTTACGATAAAGTAAGACGTTGACGTCAACAGTAAGCTACCACTTCAAACCGCAGCAAAACAAATAAGGATTAACAAAAAACAATAAGATCACAAAACAAATACATAAACACACCACTTAAACAACCTTAAGTCTGCATTCATAGGCAATATTACCTTGTTTTAGGCTTATATTTTTCACTCAGGATTGCACTTTACTTATTTGCCCTTATACTGATCGGCCTACTTCAGGGGAGTAGCTAACGATTTTATGTTTTACGCCATAAAATCGGGTCAGCATCAACATACTTGGCCAAACGCCATGGTGCTGACAGCAAGTCTTATTCAGGGATGTTCCAATCCTAAGACTTTCCAGCAAGACCTGAGTACAGTAACCGCACTTTGGGGTGGAGGTTTGCTGTACCCAGATGTTTTTGCCACCCCTAAAGGATCAATACCTTGGAAGCTTTAATCACCTCAACCATCAGTGTCGCTATCGCCGAGATTGGTGATAAAACCCAATTACTGGCACTCATACTCGCCGCTCGCTTCAAAAATAAAACCGCCATTATTTTAGGAATGTTACTCGCCACCTTACTGAATCATTTTGCCGCCGCTTGGTTAGGTGAATGGCTGATGAGTTATGTCACTCCCATAACAGTACGCTACTGGGTTGCAGGCGCCTTATTCTCACTCGCTTTGTGGATCCTTATCCCCGACAAAGTTGATGCTAAAGAAAGTCGATTTTACGTATTAGGTCCTTTTCTGGCCACATTTAGTTTATTCTTTCTTGCAGAAATAGGCGATAAAACACAAATAGCGACGATGGTGCTCGCGGCTAAATATAATGATTTAACCTTAGTGGTTGCTGGCAGTACATTAGGCATGATGATCGCGAATGTCCCGGTGATTTTCTTAGCTCAATTCAGTGCCGATAAACTGCCTATGCTCTGGATCCATCGCATATGTGCAGTGTTATTTGTGATCCAAGGGATCGCCACACTGCTATGGCCTTAATCTCTCAGCCATCCACAACTCTCTAAGGAAGAATCACGCTACTACGAGCTTAATTTCTTAATATCCATAGTCATTAAGAATGAAATAAAAAAGGGAAGCCTTAGCTTCCCTTCCAGGTTAATCAATATGGCAGGTTATAACCCCAATATATGCTTTATTCGAGCGCCATAATCACTATCCGCTTTTTCAAAATGCGCAACCATCTTTTGCTGAGTGACAAGTGATACCTGTGATAACGTGCCAGTGATGTTATTCACTAGACGCGTTTTTTCATCATCTGAAAACAAACGATAAAGATTACCCGCTTGAATGAAATCATCTTGATCATAGCGACTATAACGATCCGCCTCTCCATCTAATCTCAATGGTGGCTCTGCAAATTGTGTGGCATCTTTCAATCCTTCTAAAGAGTTGGGTCCATAATTTGGACGATTATCCCCGCCAGTTTGACTCCCATTATAAGGGCATTGCGTTCCCGCCATTGCGCCAGCTCGCTGATGATGATCCGCTTTGGTCGCATGAGGACAGTTAACCGGTAACTGATTATAATTCGCCCCAATACGATAACGCTGAGCATCAGCATAAGCAAACAGACGCGCTTGGAGCATTTTATCTGGTGAAGCTCCCACTCCCGGCACTAAATTACTCGGTGCAAGTGCAACTTGCTCCACTTCAGCAAAATAATTATCAGGCATGCGATTAAGCTCTAATTCACCAATCTCAATCAGCGGATAATCTTTATGAGGCCAAACTTTGGTTAAATCGAACGGGTTAATATGATAGGTATTGGCATCCGCTTCTGGCATTACTTGAATTTTAATTGCCCAACGAGGGAACTGGCCATCACCGATCGCAGCAACCATATCCCGTTGAGAAGAGTCAGGATCGATACCTTTTAAAACATCGGCTTGCTCAGCGGTTAAGTTAACCACTCCTTGTAAACTCTTAAAATGGAATTTCACCCAAAAGCGTTCACCCGAAGCATTCCAAAATGAAAAAGTGTGTGAGCCAAATCCATGCATTTGCCTGTAATTAGCGGGGATCCCACGGTCTGACATTAAAATAGTCACTTGGTGTAAGGCTTCAGGATTAAGTGCCCAAAAATCCCACATAGCATGAGGGTCTTTTAGATTGGTTTCTGGGTTACGTTTCTGAGTATGAATGAAATCGGGAAACTTTATTCCATCTCGTAGAAAAAAGGTTGGGGTATTATTACCCACAATATCGTGATTACCGGTTTGAGTATAAAAGCGCAATGCGAACCCTCGTGGATCCCGCTCTGCATCAGCAGAGCCCATTTCGCCTCCCACGGTAGAAAAGCGCACGAAAGACTCTGTTTTTTTACCCACACCATTAAAATGCTCTGCGATGGTATATTGACTTAAATCTCGTGTTAACGTAAATACGCCGTATACACCCGTTCCTTTAGCATGCACAACACGCTCAGGTATACGTTCACGATTAAAATGTGCTAATTTTTCAATTAGATGCCAATCTTGAAGTAATAGAGGACCACGCTCTCCGGCTGATAATGAATTTTGATCATCAGCAATTGGAGCCCCATTTTGCGCTGTTAAGTACTCATCTTGGTCATTCAAATTCATTACCTTAATCCTCATTATTTATCAGGCGTCTCATGCAATCATGACAGTGAAAACTCACCCTTAAGACAACTCTCTTCATTTTGATCGCTAGATATACGTTATTTACCGATAAACTAATACTAGTAGAAGATAACTAGTCTATATAACGATTGATTTAGATTGGATTGATCGTTATATACGATTAGAATTAAGTAACCCTATAAATAGTAAGAAACAAACAACACCGTTTAACAACATAGAAACAAATGTAAACACACACTAAGTTAACACGATTGGTTCGATTAAGATCTACTTACCTTTTGAATTTTAAATAATAATAGAAATCATTAATAAGTGTTTCTATTAACACAAAATATCAACATGGGAAATTAACCCGCATTAATAAGTGCTTGTTGGCGATCACGAATACTGTAATCACGACTCACTTGAGCAACTCGGATCCGGTAATGCTGAAATAATTCTTTTTTACCCCGATCTTGCGCTTCTTTATGCAAAAAATACTGTCGCCACTGCTTCACTGAAGCTTCATCTTGCCAAAAAGATAATGATAAGAATTTTGTCGGTTCAATGAGACTTTGAAACCGTTCAATAGAGATAAACCCTTCTATTGTCATTAAATGACTTTTCAACTCTGCTGCAATGCAAAAATATTCTTCTTTTCCTGAGGTCTTAGGGATCACTTCAAAAATCACTGCTATCATCTTTTTCCCCCTATCCTGTGCTGGTATGTTTCGGGAACCGCGGCTAAGAATGTACGCTTTTCTTCTAAAATAAATTGTTCTCGCTGAGCAAACATGAAGTTGTTTTTACCTTGTTCATCTTGTTTAAGGCATTTTCGATACTGTTCATATGCTGCCAAGTTTACAAAGCTAATCAAACCAAATGCCACATTATTCGTGCCTTCATGAGGTAAAAAATACCCCACTAAATCTCCTCCACATTCGGGAATTATTTCCCCCCAGTTTTCAGCATACTGTTGAAAAAGTCTGAGTTTAGCAGGAACAATTTTATACTCTATAAAACAGGTGATTGTCATCGTTCTCATTTCCTTTTATATTCAATTTATTATTTTCATTAAGAGACAATGAGTGTAACCCCGACTAAATCACTATGCTTCGGTCCCCATCGAACTAAAAAAACAAACACAGAATGAAATAGCACTATTGATTGATAGCTGATAAGAATGAGGAAAGTGAATGACCCCCAATATAGCCTATATTGCTGCACTCATAGGTGACTCTGCCCGTGCAAAGAGTTGACGGCATTACTGTCAGGTAAAGCCCTGACTGCTATGGAGCTGGCCATTGAGGCCGATATCGCAGCTTCGACAGCCAGTAGCCATTTAAATCAACTCCTTGAAGGAGAGTTACTTCACGTTAGAAAACAAGGCCGACATAAATACTTTCAACTAGCTGATCAAAAAGTTGCCGCCTTACTCGAACAGCTCCTCAATGTCAGTGCTACATTGTCACACCCTAAAGCCGCAACAGGGCCGAACAATCCACGATTAAGGCAAGCACGAGTTTGCTACGATCATCTTGCAGGCACATTTGGCGTTGCCTTATATGACAGCTTAATGTGCAATCACTACATTATTGAAAGAGATAACGACACCCTATTAACGAATAAGGGACAGCTTTTCTTTAACACTATCGATAATACTATCTTTACATCAAACACAAGCAAACAGCCTCAATGTAAAGCCTGTTTAGACTGGAGCGAAAGACGCAGTCATATGGCGGGTCAACTGGGTAAATGGATGTTAACCGATCTACTCGGTAAAAAATGGGCCACTAGAGACTTAGACTCAAGAGCGATTCAATTTACTCAACAAGGGCTCATATTGTTTTCAAAACGCTATAACATCTCATGCTAAATAATTAACTAAATAAAAAAAAAGAAGGCATATGCCTTCTCTCATTTTTATCGCAACCAATCTAGTCGACTACAACCTTGATGCTCGGCGTCTTAGACCAGAAAATAATGCCAATAAGGCAATACCCATAAACTGTAAACTGCCACCATCATCCTCTTCAGCCTTAGGAGTTATTTCTGGCGTCTCAATAGTGCCTGCATCTGGATAATAAAGATCTATCAAAAGGGGATCATGATCCGATGAAGAATACACATTCTCCTCTTTTTTCAGCGTCCCCGTGTATTGACTGGAATACTCAAATAAGTTCGACTCAGTAGAATTTATATGCCAGTCAATAACACTCACAACTTTATCAGCTAAGCTCTCATTACCAATAGCATAATCTAAACTCCCATTTTCACCATTATAGTTATATGAATACGTCGTTAAGCCATTTTCCTGACGATTAAGATTAATCAAACCATAGCCTTTATCTATTTTACTGCCCTCACGTTCATACACATTCCCCTCAAGGGTTGTCCATGATGCCGTGCAAATAGGCTGTGCTGTTGGAGCCGGATCAGTTGTTGAATTTGCCGCTTTAAGAGGACAAACCGATGTATCTGCAGCACCAAAGTCTAACTCTGAAGCGTCATAATCGGTTAATACTCTAATAGGATCTTCCATACCATAACTGTTTAAATCGCCAATAATCAGTAAGTCACCCTCAATACTTTTCACTGACTCGGCTAATATCTTAGCCGCGGATACCCTAAATTCATTACAGTGTCCCTGTAAATCACTCGGATCACTAAATTCACTACTATCCACCCAGTCCTCGAAACAAGCAGATCCTTTTGATTTAAAATGATTCACCACGACTGTTAAACTGTCTTCATTAATACTAAAAGTTTGCCCTAAACTATAGCGCTGAGATTGATCAAACGCAGGGTTTAAATCAGGTTCAGCTTCGGTTCCATTATCAGCGTTTGCAGCTACCCCACGATCGGCCACTTCTGCAATAACATGCTGCTCCGGCATCGCAATCACAAAAGCATCATTAACAGGTGAGACTGTTTCTAGGCGATACAATAGCCCGACCATGATAGAGTCTGTGCCCAAATAAGCACCTTGATATTTATCACTCGGCGCAACCTCAATAAATTGGTAAGCTAATTCTTTGGCTAACTCTTTATTGAGCGCATTTAATAAATCTTGAATAGCACTGTTATCACCAAATCCATTATTTTCAATTTCCATCAAGCCAATAATGTCGGCATTCATCTCAACCAGCGCATTAACAATTTTTGTGCGTTGAAGTTCAAGATCGGCTGCTGTTTTCGCGCCTCGAATATCGTCACCTTGAGTGACATTTTCATGGCCACCAAAACCAGAAGTAAAAAAATTCAATACATTAAAGCTCGCGACTCTTAAATCAGCATGTTCTGCAATTTCAGGTGCCGCCTCTCTATCATGTGCGTGGGTAAAGTCGGCTGCCGTTACTGTATTGGTTGCGATTAAACGATATTCACCATCACTAAAACTGACCATACCTTCTAATGACGTTAAGCGATCACCCACCCGAATATAAGCCGTTTGGGCATTAAAATCATTAAAGTAAGGAATAACGCCATCAGGCGCTTTGATATCTGACTCAAGTATTAAACGGTTAGCCTTATTAGCAGTTTCTATTGCAATCGCAGCATTTGATAAAGCAGGAGAGACCTGCGTCGCCTTAATAAGCGACCCTTTATGAGATAGCATCAAATTATTACGGCCCACACTGCCATCATAGCCAAAATTACGCGAAACATGCATATCACTATTAATATCAAGCTTAATTTTCATACCTTCTACGCGTTCAAGTGCGATGGTTAAGCTCTCACCATCACTGACAAACAATAACACTGGCTCAGGAATCGCAATTGCACCACCTATTTCAATTTTAGGCTCTATGCTCAAATCAATTTGTGTGAGGCCATTGTCCTCTTTTACTTTACCTTGAACACACACTTCAACGCCAGGCTGAATAGCCTCTGGCGCGATATCACTTAACGCCACAAAAATACCGTCAGAGCTAAAAGGCGAGTTCTCCCCCCCCACTTCTTTTAAGTAAAACCCTTTAAGTAATTCCTCACCTCGAGCGGTGACAACGCCTTTTACATTAATGGCATGTTCAGAGTAAAAAACCCCCGTATCTACCCCTTCTTCAATCGTCGCTAAAGGGCTAGTGCTCTCCGTTCCCTGCACATCATATATGGGGGTGAGAACAGAATTACTGCAGTCTATTGTCTCTATCTCTATCGCGATAGTATTGGTTAACACTTCATTTAAAGGGTTACGACTGTTCATGTCTGCGTGTGCCATACTTGGCAACATCGTGGCAAGCGCCAGCGAAGTCATAGTCAATTTTGTTCTACAAACCATGTTATCTACCTTATTTATCAAACTTACCGATTAAGCTTATCGTTATCATGCTGACGCTTTATTCACGCTTAAAATACAGATAAAGAGCGATCACTACAGAAGCGAATAAAACATAAATCACAACAAATAAGGAACAAAAGTAACACAGAAGAGCCAAAGAGATAAAGCCCCTTTCAATGAATGAAATCAGTGAATTAAATCAATGGAACGGTAATATTGGAGGGCAGGCTTGGATCATAAGTTAAGTTTAATCTTGCACTGATGCAGTCAATCTAAAATGACGAAATATCATAAACAATAAAAAAGGGAGCCAAAGGCTCCCAATGTCAATTTCATTTCACATCCATAATCAATGAGAGCTAATGGCTCCTTTGATTAACGTTTGCGACGTGACAATCCCAATAATGATAATAGCCCTAAGCCTAAGAAGCCCAGTGAGCCACCGTCACTGCTGCTCTTACTGCCAGTATCAATTTCTGGCTCAACCTCAGGCTCTTCTTCTGTGTAATCAAGCGCGATGATCACAGGATCATGATCGGATGCTGAGAACGCATTATCAGACTTAACAAGATCGCCAGTATATTTGCTTGAATACTCAAACATATTCGACTCGACCGAGTTAATATGCCAATCTTCAATCGCCACCACACGCTCAGCAACACTCGTATTCCCTAACGCATGATCAAGATTTCCTAGCTCACCGCTATAGTTATAAGAATAAGTCGCTGCGCCATGAGCTTCAGTATTAAGGTTAATAAAGCCATAACCTTGTTTAATCTCACGAGCTTCAGTGTCGAAAACTTCCCCAGCTAATGTCGTATGAGATGCGGTATATATAGCGCTATCAGACGTTTCGGCGTCATAATCGGTTAGCACTCGAATAGGATCTTCCAACCCATAGGCATTCATATCACCGATAACAAGAATATCGCCTTCCACTGTACTTAACGCATCACCGAGAACAGTCGCTGCCGATACACGAAACTCATTACAACGACCTTGTAGATCGGCAGGATCGCTACTTTCAACACCTTCGATCCAATCTTCTAAACAAGCTGACCCCTTAGATTTAAGATGATTCACCACAACGGTTAAACTTTCATCATTAATGCTGAAGGTTTGAGCAAGACTGTGACGCTGATATTTATCATAAGCAGGGTTAGCTTCTGCTTGCCCATCTTTAATACGTGCAATGATAGTGTCAGGTGCATGCTGCTCCGGGGTCTCAATCACAAAAGCATCACCCACTGGCGTAACGGTGCTTGGGCGGTATAAAAGACCCACAGCAATAGCATCAGAGCCTAAATATTGACCGTCATACTTATCCGCATCAGTAATTTCAATAAACTGATAAGCCTGCTCTTTTTCAAGCCCACTGTTAAGCGCGGTTAATAAGTTTTGAATGGCACTTTTTTCACCATAGCCGTTATTTTCAATTTCCATTAATCCGACAATATCGGCATTCATAGCAATAATCGCGTTGACGATTTTAGTGCGTTGTAGCACCATATCAGCTTCGCTCTCGGCGCCACGATTACTACCACTTGGGTTAGCATCGCCTTCGATAGCATGAGTGAAGTAATTCAATACATTAAAGCTTGCGACACGAATATCACCTAATGAGGCAGCCTCAGGCGTATCAAGCCTGTCGTTATTATGAATGAAATTCGTTTCTTCCAGTGTATTGGTGACGACCAAGCGGTATTGGCCGTAACTGTAACTCACCATCCCCTCTAAATCAGCGATTGTGTCACCGATACGAATATAACCCGTTTCGGCATTAAACTCGTTAAAGTAAGGTACTACGCCTGAACCAGCCTTATAATCTGACTCAATGAAAAGTTGATTCAAACGGTTTGCTTCCGCTAAAGCGATGGCTTCTTCAGATAGCGGTGCATAAACTTGAGTCGGTTTCATTAAAGGCGATTTGTGTGACAACATCATATTGTTACGACTCGCATCATAATCATAGCTAAAGCTACGGCTCACCAATAACTCATTCGTGGCTTCAAGCTTAATTTTCATGCCTTCGAAACGTTCAAGCGCCGCTTGTAAGCTATCGCCCTCATTAACATAAAAGCTGGTCGCAGTCAGTGTCTCACCTTGGGCGCCCACTTCCATTTTTTGCTCATCTTTGATATCAATTTGCGTTAGGTCATAATACTCTTTCACTAATCCTTGCACGCACACTTCAACGCCTGGTTGAATAGATGCAGGTGCTTCTTCACCTAGGTAAACAAAAATACCGTCAGAGGTCTCAGCAACGCCATCTCCTTCGACATCTTGCAGATAAAAACCTTTGAATAAACTCTCGCCACGCGCGGTAACAATCCCCTTAACAGTCACTTCAGAAGCTGACTCAAAAGTGTCTTCGTCGATCAAAGGGCTAGTCGTACCTGTACCTTGTACCGTATAAATCGGTGTCAATGTATGATCTGCACAAACAAAAGGTTCAACTTCGATAGGATCCGGTGTGTCGCCCTCGTTGCTGACAGTCCCTAAGCCTGAAAAGGTATCTTTATCTAATGCTGTCCACTGACTCGCAACAAAGGCCGCACTTGCTGTTAAAGCATCGGTATTACGTGCAAACGTGGTATCTTGGCCCCAACCACTTTCAGTCGGCACATCACCAACCACATCGACAACGACATCACCATTGAGTAATCCAACGGCGTCGCCGCCATTAAACACTAAGCTACCCGTCATTGCATCGACAGACTCATCCAAACCTAGAACAGCACTCGAATGGTGAATCACTTTTACTGCACCCGCTGCAATCTCACCTTCAAGTGTTACCGAATCAGATGCCTCTGTATCACCATCTTTATAACGGACTAAGCTATACGTTGATAAATCAACCGCGCTATCACCACTATTATAAAGCTCTATGGCTTTATTATTACTGCTACCTTCGACATACTCACTGATGATCACATCAGCCTGCGCCATAGTCGGTAACATGGCAGCAATTGCCGCCGAAATTATAGTTGTTTTTGTATTATACATTTGATTTCAACCCCAGTTTTATCATTAAATCACCCATTCTGTGTTGGGCGTAAGCGGGATTGTCACAGACTTTAACTGTTAAAAAAAGGTAAAATAAAATATTTTTAAGACCAATAAAAACTATAAAAGAACAAAGTAAAGTCAAAAATCAAACAAACCATGCATTTAGTTAACAATAAAACCCTAATATAAAAATGATGCTTAATGTGAAATAGAATAAATAATGACCATAAAAAAAGGGAGCAATATGCTCCCTTTAAAAACATCATGAATATTCAATATCAATAACCATCAAATACCCTGAGCAATTCAGTCTATTATCGCCAAAAACCCCAACGAGATAAAAACTGAATAATACGCTCAATGATCTGCTCGATAATCGAGGGCGTCGGTGTTTCTTCTTCAGGCTCAGGATAACTTAATGCAACAATAACGGGATCATGATCAGAGGCTGAAAAAGCATTTTCAGATTTCGTTAAATCCCCAGTATACTCACTTGAATATTCAAACATAGTCGATTCTACTGAGTTAATATGCCAATCTTCGATTGCTACCATACGCTCAGCGACACTGGCATTACCTAAGGCATGATCGAGATTACCGAGCTCGCCACTATAGCTATAAGAGTAAGTTGCCGCGCCATGGGCCTGAGTATTAAGATTAATAAAGCCATAGCCTTGTTCAATCTTACGCCCTTCAGTATCAAACACTTCACCCGATAGAGTGGTATTTGATGCCGTATAGATATCAGCAGTTGAAGTCGTTGCATCAAAATCGGTTAACACACGAATAGGATCTTCTAGGCCATAGGCATTCATATCACCGATAACAAGAATATCACCTTCAACGGTTGCTAATGCATCACCAATAACGGTAGCAGCAGAAACACGAAACGCGTTACAACGACCTTGTAGATCAGCAGGATCGTCATTTTCCTCACCCGCTAACCAATCCTCTAAACAAGCAGACCCCTTAGACTTTAGGTGATTAACCACAACCGTTAAGCGTTCATCGTTAATGGTAAAGGTTTGCCCTAAGCTGTGACGCTGGTACTTATCATAAGCAGGGTTAGGCTCCGCACTATCACCTTCACCTCGGGTTACAAGCCCTTCTGCTGCATGTTGCTCAGGCGTTTCAATCACAAAGGCATCACCAGACAATGTCACTGTACTTGGGCGATATAAAAGACCGACGGCAATGGCATCTGATCCTATATACTTACCCTCATATTTATCAACATCATTAATTTCAATAAACTGATAAGCCGCTTCTTCATCAAATTCGCCATTCAGTGCCGTTAATAAGTTTTGAATGGCACTGTTTTCACCATAACCGTTATTTTCAATTTCCATTAAACCGACAATATCGGCATTCATGGCAACAATAGCATTCACGATTTTAGTGCGCTGCAAGATCATTTCAGCTTCTGTTTCTGCACCGCGATTACTGCCCGTAGGATTCGCATCACCTGCAATGGCATCGGTAAAGTAATTTAATACATTAAAGCTTGCGACTCGAATATCGCCTTGGGTCGCAACAGTGGGCGAATCAAGTCGATCATCAAGATGAATAAAGTCACTCTCAATAAGCGTATTCGTTGCGATTAAACGATATTGATCGTAGCTATAACTAATCACACCTTCAAGGTTAACCAGTTGATCACCAATACGAATATAACCTGTCTCAGCATTAAAATCGGTAAAATAAGGCACTGCTCCGTCATCGGCTTTAAAGTCTGACTCGATAATTAACTGGTTTTCGCTATTGGCATCCGCTAAGGCGATGGCCGCTTCAGACAGAGCTGGGTAAACTTGTGTGGGCTTCATTAAAGGCGCTTTATGTGACAACACCATATTATTACGAAAAGCATCATAATCGAAGCTGAAGTTACGTGTTACCTTCATCACACTCGCTAATTCAAGTTTGACATTCATCCCTTCAAAACGCTCAAGCGCTGTTGCTAGATTTTCTCCTTCCGACACATAAAAAGCACTGGCCGCAAGCATTTCCCCTTGCTCACCCACTTCCATCTTCTTGTCATCTTTGATATCGATTTGAGTCAGGTTGTAATACTCTTTCACCAATCCCTGCACACACACTTCTACACCAGGCTGAACAGTATCAGGCGCAGCTTCGTTCAAATAAACAAAAATACCATCCGATGTTTCAGCTAAACCGTCACCTTCTATATCCTGTAAATAAAAACCTTTAAATAAGTTTTCACCACGCGCGGTAACCACCCCTTTAATCGTCACCTCTTCAGCAGATGCATAAGTCCCTTCAGCAATAAGCGGACTCGACTCTCCAGCACCTTGTACCGTATAAATCGGTGTTAGGATCTCACCTTCACACGTAAACGGCTCTTCAACAGGTGCGTCAGGATCCACAACATCGGCAATAGCCCCTAGACCCGAAAAAGTATCTTTGGCTAGCGTCGTCCATTGGTTTTCAATAAAAGCGGCACTCGCACTCAAGGCATCTTGATTACGCTGTAAAGTGACATCTTTTCCCCAACTAGACGCTGTTGGAACACTGCCCACGACATCAATAACCGTATCGCCATTGAGCAGCGCAACGGCATCACCGCCATTAAAGCTAAAGCTGGCAGTCATAACATCCACATCAGCCTCTAACCCCAAAGACGCACTGCCATGAGCAAGGACTTTTATTCCACCGGCGGCAATTTGTTGTCCATCAAGAGAAATAGCATCTGTCGCGTCTGTCGATCCATCTTTGTAACGTACAATACTGTAGCCCGTTAAATCGACACTGCTATCACTTGTGTTATAAAGTTCGATAGCTTTATTAAAACTACTCCCCTCAACATATTCACTAATAACGATATCGGCCTGAGCCAAATTTGGTAACATAGAAGCCACGGCAAGCGAGGCAATGGTTAGTTTTGTTTTATACATCATATTATCAACCCTACTGCTTTATAATTTAATCACCCATTTTTTACTGGGTGTAAAAGGATTGTCACAGACTTAGCTAATAAAAAAAAGTAATAAACAAAATATTTACACATCACCTTTAAATATATCACATCAATAAAGAGACAACCCATAATAAAAAGTGCTTCAATAATATAAGCATTTTATTTAGTAAAATTTTGAATATAAATAATTTATTTTGATTGTAATATTTAAATACTCACTAAATCAGCGATTGTTTTTGCCAAAAAATGATAATGAAAAATAATAATAAAAATATCGACAATAGAAAAAGCAATTCCAACACAGTGCCTACATTGATTAATATAGAAACAGATTTAACAATGTAAATAAATGTAAGCAACCAAAACCACCTTAATAAAAACCAACGGAATACTACGATACAAAGGATATCAAAGTGTACAATAAATATTAAGTTAACAATATTGAAACATAAGCACAATTAAAAAATATGGATTTAAATTCAAATAAATGGTTTTCAAACTCTGCTTATTATTAGAAATGACTTTCAAATGTTTGTGCCCAGCGTAATAATTCAACTCGATTTCTAGACTCCGTCTTACGATAAACAGAAGATAAATGCGCTTTAACAGTATGCTCACTGATACACAAACGCTCAGCAATTTCTTTATTTCTCGCACCACTTGCTACCAACTGAATAATCGTTTTCTCTCGTGTCGTTAATAAATGGAGGGCGGCAACCGACTGAGGAGACAAACCCGCAGCAGGATCAGAACGCTCAATTAAATGACGATAGACTTTACTCAGTAATGGCCTTTCATACCACAGTTCATCGGCAATCATCTTACGTAAGGCCGTGAGTAACAAGTCCATTCTCTGATCTGAAAATAATATCCCCCTGATCCCTAGCATTAACGCTGATTCAGGATCAATACTATCTCGCTCAACGCAATATAAAGCGACAGGGACATGCTGTACTAATTTCACAGCGATCAATGGAATACCGTTATTATTGAGTGCTGCTTTTTGCTGAGCAATGAGATAAAAGCTGCTTTTATTCTCCGCTTCTAACTGCTCAACCTTACTGACAACACGCGTTTTAAAACCAATCGATTCTGCTAAAATAGCAAGATGACAAGGTGTGGTCATTTGGTGAAGAAACACTAACTCGTCAATATCTGCCATGCTTAATTACCTTTGACTTCTAGACAGGATAAATCCTTTTCCAATAGAAGATTAAAAACCATTGGGGCACGCTGTTTAGTATAGGTCAGTAAAGCCATTACCCCCAATGAAGTGGAGAGCTGAAATCCCATCAAAACAAAAGGTGTTAACTTAACCGATTTTACAAACTGAAGAAAACAAGATCATATTCCTTTACAAAATCAAATTCAATCGATTGAATTTAAAATAGAAATAAGCAGCACCCAGTATTCTTTCATAAATAAAATATACTGGATGCAGATAAATGCTCGTTCAAGCGTTTTTATGAAGCAAAACCTGCCAATCATTAAACTGTAAACTGAAGTTTCTCAATTTGCCCATCTTGGTATTTAGACAAGAAGAATAAAACAAGAATACTGTCAATCAATGCCATTAACATATCTGATTGCGTATCCCATACATACCCTTGTGTACCTAAAAATTCCTCAGCGCCGTCACAATCGCAACCCACCATTCAATTAACTCATAAGATGCTGATAAAGCTAAAACAAAGCAACAAATAAGAAAAGGTCGCCAATAACTCACCTTAATGACATTCAAGCGAATAAAAATTTCTCTCGCTAACGTAGCCGGAATAAAGCCCTGAACAAGATGCCCTATCTTGTCATAATTATTTCGCCCACTATTTGTCACCTCTGCGACCCAATCAAATAATGGGACTTCAGCATAGGTATAATGGCCACCGACTATTAAAATGATACAGTGGTGTAAGATAAGTCCATAGGATAAACTCGTTAACTTGAAGCTTTTAAAGGTAAAAAATAACACCGGTAAAGCGATAATCGCGGGTAACACCTCTAAAAACCATGTGAATTGATCTTTAGGGTTCACACCTGACCATATCAACACAGCAAAATAAGTCATTAATCACAAGAGCTTGTTATGCAAAATAATTTCTCCTAAAATAATATTGTTCTAAATGTAAAACAAACACTTTAGCCATCTAGCCCTCCACACTGTAAATAAAAAATGCTATTTTATACGCAGCTCACAACAGAATCTCGCTTAAACCAACAAATTATAAGGTACTCACATCATGGCGCAATACTCGCTGGAAAAGGATAAAATTAAAATCCTGCTATTAGAAGGCGTACACCAATCGGCTGTTGACGTATTCCAACGTGCTGGTTACAGCAACATTGAATACCATAAAGCATCGTTAGGAGAAGAAGCTTTACAAACAGCAATTAAAGATGCCCATTTTGTTGGACTGCGCTCTCGCACACAATTAACTGACAATGTCATCGCAAAAGCAGAAAAATTAGTCGGCATCGGCTGTTTTTGTATCGGCACCAATCAAGTCAATTTAAAAGCAGCTGAAAAGCACGGTATTCCAGTATTTAACGCTCCGTTTTCCAATACCCGTAGTGTAGCAGAACTCGTTCTTGGTCAAGCCATTATGCTATTGCGAGGCATTCCTAAACGAAATGCAGCCGCTCACAGAGGTGAATGGCTTAAAAATGCAATAGGCAGTTTTGAAGCCCGTGGTAAAACCTTAGGCGTCATCGGTTATGGCCACATCGGTACCCAATTGGGTATTTTGGCTGAAACACTGGGGATGCGCGTTATCTTCTTTGATATCGAAGATAAATTACCTTTAGGTAATGCACAACAAGTTCATACGATTGAAGCGCTTTTATCGGGTTCTGATGTTGTCAGTCTGCATGTTCCTGAAACCAAACAAACAAAGGACATGATAGGCGCTAAAGAATTAGCCCAAATGCGCAAAGGCAGTATTTTTATTAATGCTTCTCGCGGAACAGTGGTCGATATTCCTGCATTAGCCAGCTCAATTAAAGAAAACCATCTTGCTGGTGCCGCTATTGATGTATTCCCTGTTGAACCAAAATCGAATAACGATGAGTTTATCAGCCCATTACGTGGACTCGACAATGTTATTTTAACACCTCATGTGGGTGGCAGTACCTTAGAAGCCCAAGAAAACATCGGCATTGAAGTGGCCGGTAAGTTGGTTAAATATTCCGATAATGGTTCAACGATGACCGCGGTGAATTTTCCAGAAGTGTCACTGGCACAACATACTGGCACCTCACGTCTATTGCACATACACCATAACCGCCCAGGGGTCTTAATCAAAATTAACCAAGCCTTTGCAGAGCAAGGTATCAACATTGCAGCTCAATATTTACAGACAACCATTGATATTGGTTATGTGGTTATGGAAGTCGATTCCGATCAAGGCAGCAAAGCACTTGAACAAATGAAATTGATTGAAGGTACCATTAGAGCGCGCCTACTTCGTTAATGGAAAAGCAATTTAAAAAGCACTATTCAAATAGTGCTTTTTATTCTTATTCATATTGCACGACGAAGAATTCAGGTTACAATCGAGACACTTGCTCATTTATAAAATGTCGGATCACTCCATGACACATCCCCTGACTCAATCTAGCTGGTCTCTTGATCAACAAACACCTGAATTAATGATAATTCCACTCACACATTTAGGATTAATGAAGATCAGTGGAGAACAGCACCACAGCTTCCTTCAAGGACAGGTGACAACAGATATTGACTCTTTAGGTACAGATAAATGGCATTGGGGTGCCCATTGCGATCCTAAAGGCAAAATGCTAGCAAGTTTTCGAGTCTTTAATTTTAATGACGCGCTACTGATGTTAATGCCTAACACAACATTACAAGCAGACTTACCTCTGCTAGCCAAATACGCTGTTTTTAGTCAAGTCGAACTCACAGATGCCAGTAATGAGTTCACGATCTTAGGGATTACAGGGACGCAAGCGAGCACTTGGATTAAAAAGCAATTCGGTGAAGTCAATTCTCCGGTCTCCTTAATTGAAAATGGTATCATCATTCAAGATAATGACCGCTTTATCATTATTGTAAAACCTGAGTTCGCCAATCAATTAATGACGAATAATGACACATTCATTAACCACAGTGCTACTTGGCAAGCACTTGAAATTTTAGCGGGCTACCCTAATATTGATGTCGCCCATCAAGGGCAATTTGTTCCTCAAATGTGTAACTTGCAAGCCATCAATGGCATTAGCTTCACTAAAGGTTGTTATATGGGGCAAGAAACCATAGCCAGAATGAAATACAGAGGCGGTAATAAACGTGCTCTGTACATCATTTCAGGCACCACAACCCAAAATATTTCATTAAACAGTAAATTAGAAATCGCCTTAGACGAGCTCAATTATCGTAATGCAGGAAAAATCATAGAAATTGTTCAGGATAACGATAGAGTGTTACTGACCGCAGTCATGCCAAACGATACGACAATGGAGGCTACATTACGCTTTCAAGGTGACACTCAAGCCAACCTACGTATTCAACCCCTTCCATACTCACTAGAAGAATAACTTGAACGTTAAAAATGAAGACTGATAAGTGACTCACCCAGAAGTAATACACCATAAATCTGTTTATTCGAGTCACCCTAAAAACTCAATATGCATAGAGATAAAACAGGGAAACAACATATGAAAGCAGGAAAAAATGATGCAAAACTGTTAAAGCTCGCGATCGAAATAGGCGTTGGGTACGCAAAAAAAAGAGGCTTTTCAGACTTTGATAAGGGTATTTCACCTAAAGATAAAGTCGAATGTATTTATCGCCTACTGGTTAAAGACAAGCTCATACAGCCCCTTGCAACAGATAAAGAAGACGGCCCCAATATGAAACACAAACTGATTTTATGGATAACCCGCCAACTACCTGAAGAACACCCATTACTCAAATAAGTTCATGATTATGACATCATAATACCGCGTCATCCTCAAGCTATTAAGAATGACGCAGTATTATGAAACGGCTAAAGTTTACCTAATACACTATAAAAATAACGTTAACCTTGCTGCTGTCAATTATGGTGTAATTGATAAGTATAAATACCACCATCACCCACTTTATCAAAATCAACGGCAATACAGTCTTGACACTTATCATTATTCACATTAAACATATAATGAATATAAGCGTCAAACTTATCCTTCTTTATTATTGATGAAAAAGCAAAATCATTGCCAGAGACTTGATCAATCACAGTCGGTATTTGATTATTATCAACATCCCTAGCTGAAATCACTTTTAACTCTTTTCGGATAAGATCAATAGAGACACATGCAGTTCCATTTCTATTATCAGCCTGTTTATCACTAAAAAATATCAGCTCAATATAAATATTTCCTATATTATTATTAGCATTAGAAGATTTGAACCGATTAAGAGTACTCGAAATAACATAAGTTAACGCTGATGTTTTACCAAACAAATAAAAATCATGAATATCATTCCTAAAAAAACCCCTGCGCATGAAATCATAAGGGCATCCTTTAACCGCAATTTCTCCGACATGTTTAAAACCATTAATATCAGTGATATTCTGATGCTGACTTGCCTTTATATTAGATATGTACATCAAAGTGTCTCTTAAATAAATAGAATGAGTATCTAAAAACTGATGACTCAACATCTGTATTTTGGTCTTTATTATTAATAATAATATCGATAAAGCTCTTCGGCTTAATATTCATAGCGACCTTAATAAAAGATCCTACACACCAAAATAGCGCAGTATAATAACACAGAAACCAAACACAAATAAACATTTGTAACTAGTAACTTACAATTTAATACATATTAAGAACAACAAAGAAACAGTGTTTAAATGGCTTAAAATAGAGTTATAGCTCTAAATTGAAAGGGAGGAAGAAAACAAAGAAGACCACTTAATATAAAAATGCCCACTTTCAATATTACTATCGAAAATGGGCATTATTTTCATCAATAAAGTAAACTTAGTTCATTTTATTGATTAGTGATCTATCGGCGAAATGACAAATAACAAATCATTTTGTGAGACTTGCTGACCATTACTATTAAGAATACGTTCAATACGGTACTTCTTATCTTCAGGGTATAGCACTGCATTTTGGCGGTTAAAGCCTGCTAATGTCAGTTGAGAGAACATTTTCATTGCTTCAGTTAACGCGAGAGTTTGATCAACCGTGACTATGTCGCCTTCCTTTACAAAGTCTGCTTCACCCGGTGCAGGTGACGTATAGAAAATACCTGCGCCTTGCGCTAAGACTTTAAGCTCATTGCTGCCACCGACACGCAGTGATTCAGTATCAACACTCACAGTATCAGCTGCAGCTTCCATCTCAGCAATCAACTCAGGAATATCTAACTCTGCCATCAAGCGTGGTAAGTAGTTAGTATCATAAACACCTTTGTTGAAGGTCTCATCTTTCAAAATACGCTTCAACAATGGGATATTCGTTGCAATACCTTTCAGTACTACTGAATCTAAGTACTCATAAAGCTTAGTAATAACATCCTCACGGTTTTCACCATGACAGATAATTTGTGCAATTAAACTATCGTAATAAGGCGACACTTCTTTGTCGCCTGCCGCAATAGAAATAATCTCAATATCATCACGCTCAGGCATCACACACTCAGTGATCATGCCAGGGTTGGGTTGAAGCTGTAAAATACCCTCGCTGTCCAGTGCCGCTTTCTCAGCAGTAACACGAACTTCAATGGCATAACCTTTAGATACTGGCGCTAAGTCTTCAATTGAGCGCCCAGCGGCAATATCAAACTGTGCACTCACAATATCGATACCTGACGTGACTTCAGTCACCGGATGCTCAACCTGTAAACGCGTATTCATTTCCATGAAGTACACTTCATTAGCATCAAGGTTATAAATAAACTCTACCGTACCAGCCCCCATATAATCGGTAATATCACCTAACAAACGAGTATATTCAAGCACGAGCTCTTGCAGCTCAATAGGCAACATTGTTGAACCTGACTCTTCAACAACCTTCTGGTTATTACGTTGAACTGAACAATCACGTAAGCCCAAGACTTTGGTATTACCAAACTGATCACGTAATAATTGCACTTCAATATGGCGCAAAGAGGTGACGTATTTTTCAAGGTATAAATCACCATTACCAAAAGCAGCGGCCGCTTCTGTTGACGTTTGCTGGAATAATCCAATCATATCCCCTTGGCGTTCTACGATTTGAATACCTTTACCGCCGCCTCCTTGTACCGCTTTAAGCAGAACAGGATAACCGATCTCATTGGCCACATTGACCGCTTGTTCGGCATTATTCAAAATACCATGACTACCAGGAACTACAGGTACATTTTGAGATTGTGACGTCTTAATGGCATTCGACTTATTACCCATCGTCGTCATGCTTTGTACACTAGGGCCAACGAAGTTCACGCCATTATTAACACATAATGCCGCAAATTGTGGACTTTCAGATAAGAAACCAATCCCAGGATGAAGCGCATCAACATTCTCATATTCAGCCACTTTTAAGACCGAATACGCATTCAAATAACTCTCATCAGAAGTATTTCCCCCGATACAGACTAACTTATCGCTGGCTTTTAACATATCTGCTGGCACTGAAGTCATATCAGGATCAGATGCAACCAATACCACATTAATATTATTATCATGAGCCTTACGGATTAACTTAACCGCCGTACAACCACGAGCATGAATAAGCACTTTGTTTATCGGCTTCATCAAGGCGCGAGGATCATCTTGTACTATCTCTTGATCGGCAATAGAAGCTTCAGGTACTAGCGTCGACAATGCATTAGTGATCACACTCTCAATATTCATGCTCGGCTTTGGCATCAAAGGATCGATACTGGCTAACTGATCGTCAATCGTATTACTGAATGGATTCGTCACTAACCCATGCATCGCACCCGGTACTTTAGACAAGTAATTTGACAAGGTCGATGTTGAAGGTAAGTAAGCTGGCACCACCATTTGACCCGCAAATGGCATATTGGTCCCTGAGAGATAATATGTTTGCACTAAAGGATGGGTCACAAAACTCGCCTGCGCGCCCCCCGTACAATCGCCATAACCAAACATTAATACGGGTAATTCATTATCACGAATAAAACGGGTGATCCTGTCGTTGACCACAGCCATAGAGAACAATGCTGCCGCGCCTTCTTTGGTCTGCATGCCACCCGAACTAATAAAACAAATAACAGGCATTTTACGCTTGGCGCATTCGATTAATAGCGCACTGAATTTTTCAGCGCTGGCCATATCAAAAGCACCGGCTTGGAAAGCCGTATTCGACACCGCCACGCCCACTCGCATGTGCTGACCTTCACTGTCAAAGTCGGCTAAACCTGTAATTAAACCACAAGGGCGAATGCCTTTATCTAAAGCATCTTCAATCGATAAACGAAAACCGGGGAAATTCAACAAATTGGCAGAAATCTTATCACCGTTAATCTCTTCAAATTGCGTGAAGAATTTATCAACGATGGCATTCCAAGACATTTTACCAGCACGTTTTTCATCTCGTAAGACTTTTTGGATCAACAAATCTTGATAACCCATCGTCAAACGGTTCCAGAAATCTTTCCGGCGACCAATACGCACCGGGTTAATCGCTCCGGTGTACTCGTTATTTTCTTCTTCACTATCAAAAAATTCTGGGAGTAGTCGCTCAAAGAAGTAAGTTAAAATAACGAATAAGCTGTCATTTAATTGTGGGAAACCCACACTCTTCCATTGCTCAGTACGCGTCAATAGTTCAGCACGGTTTGACTGAGACATAAAATATTTCAGCCACTTATAAAATTTACTCTTATCATTGGGCACATCTTGCGTCGAAATGGCCGAATCGATAGAGTCATGTAATAAGTTATTGACTGAACCGCGTGCCAAACTCTTTGACATCATGGCTTCTTTAGCAATTGAGGCTAAATTTCCCACCACATTATCATATAAGGCATTAAAAATAAGGATATTACGACATTGCCAGATAAAGTCTTCACGTAATTCTTCATGCTGAATAACGTCTAACACGGTCAGTTGGTTTAACTCAGGCCAATCGGCTTGTTTAACCGCATCAGGTAAACTGTCAAGATGCTGAATAAGCCCTTTAAAGTTATTCTCAGCATTGCCTTTCCACCGATGAAATAAAGACCAACCAATGTTGAAGATAAGAGCCTTACGTGCTTTTTTGTAATTTTCTTTAGGCTCACCTAGAATGAAACGCGTTAACATATTACGTTCTGTTGAGACATCTTCACGCTTAGCAATAAAATTGCCCCAAAGCTTATTCAAATCTTCATCGTAAACCAATTTATCAGGGTTAGATAACCAAGATTGAAACACTCTATTTTGTTCTTGTGCAATACGCTCAAGCAAATCACCTTTTGGCACACTCACTTTTGATAAGCGCCCATATTGCTCTTGAGAAATAGAATGAATACGACTGCGTAAGGTTAGATAACGTAAATAACGATAGGCGCTACCGAACAAGTTAAAATACATCGTCGGGTTCGTTGCAACAGCCAACTCCGCATTAACTTCTAACGCTGTTAAACTCTTCGAGGGCTTTAAGAAGCGCGCTAAACTACGATCATAATGCTCACGTAAATCATCAGACTCACGCACAAATTGCAATGCCGCTTGCTCTATCGCTTCAATACTGCTGATAATGGCGCGACGTAAGTTATGCTGACGCTCATCTTTATCGCTAGGTGAAAAATCAACAATACCATCAATACAACCGGCCGCATAAAGCTCTTCTGGCGACACCCCAACCGATTTAGCACACTCTTGCCAAGACAAATTATATTTACGCGCAATACTTTGTAAGCCTTGAGGTTGAATTGTATTAAAAATACCATCGCGCAGCGAGAGTAAAATGTTAGCAGCAGCCAAGGGAATAGCGCCACCAGAATAGCCTGCACCAATGACGATACCCACGGTTGGAACATCCACATTGGCACTTTCAGCAATCGCCTTTGAAATAGCATGAGCTTGGTTTTGACTATTAGCCACTTCCCCGGCATCGGCACCCGGTGTGTCAATTAAATAGATAATAGGCATGCCGAGTTCAGAAAAATGACGAATGGCTTTACAGGCTGCCAAGTGATGCTCAGGCATCCAAGCACCGTTCGCCGTGGTCCGTTCTTGCGCAATAAAACCAATACGGCGAGTACGAGAACCAAAGTTTAATTCAATTTCCGCACTGTAAAAAGGGCCCATATTCGTTTCAGTGACCAATTTTCCTTTTAAATCGGCTATCACACGTTTAGCCCCAAGACGATTCTTATCTTGAGTGGGCTGAATCACCTTAGTGACATACTCATCCACGTTGAGTTGGGCAAGGTTTTTTAAATTCGTTTCAATGGCTTCATCATTGAGAAGCCCTTTGATTTCTTCTGATAAAGTTTGTTTACTGTGCTCAGGAAATAAAGAGAAGTCTTTGGCCAATTGTTCCGCTTTTAAAAAAAGCGGATCGGCGGTAACTGCCTGAGTCTGATTAGTGGGCTGATTGGTGCTGGTCATCTAAAGATCCTCTGCTTAGCCTCAAAAAAAAATTTTTTAGCCCGTGAATATAACTTTGTTATCATGTCAAATACCATTAAACTGCGCTAGACGCTTTGTTCCATTTTTGAGACAGTGACCATAACATGCCAGATTTAAACGGTATGATGCTGTTTGCCGCCGTTGTTCGAGCGAAAGGATTCTCTCAAGCTGCTCGCGAAACAGGCATGCCAAAATCAACAATTAGCCGTAAGGTTGCTCAACTTGAAGAACAGTTGGGCGTGCGCTTACTGCAACGAAACACACGCAGCTTGAGCCTGACTCAAGTAGGTGCGCTTTTTTTTCAACACTGTATCAGTATAAGTGATGAACTGGAAGCTGCCAAAGCCACCATAGAAAACACCCATAATGATGTTTCTGGTTCGCTTCGAATCGCGATCCCAGTCTCTTTTAGCCAAGAACTCATTGCCCATCTTTGCAGTGGCTTTATGCGCCTTTATCCTAATATCGAACTTGATGTTCAATTTACCGATAATGACGTCAGCCTCGTCGGTGAAGGTTATGATATCGCCATTAAATACGGGCCATTACAATCATCAGATTTAGTCGCAAGACTGTTATTTGAACGTCAATCAATTCTTGTCGCCAGCCCCCATTATTTAACCACGCATGGGACGCCCGCCACACCTCAAGATTTAGCCCAACATAGCGGTATTTTACTGGGTACCTCTCGCTCTGCTCCCATTTGGCCTTTAGGTAAAGGCCAAGCAAAAACCATGGTCAATTTTAAAAAGAAGGTCAGAGTCAACAGCGCTGTCATGATCAAACAACTGGTCTTAGATGACTTTGGCATCGCCATGCTATCAGGCTCTGTCTGTAAAGCAGAACTGGCCAGTGGCCGCTTAGTGCCATTATTACAAGAATGGCCCATTGAAGCATTCAAAGTCTATGGGGTTTATTCTAGCCGACGTCAGCTGGCTACCAGCATCAGTGCCTTTCTTGATTTTTTCCATAAACGTTTTACTCATCAAGAATCATTACAATCCTTAATGATGTAGTATGATTAACCGATATGCCCAAGTGACTTGAACATACAGGATCCAATGGGCATTGAAAGGCTTTTATGCCCAAACTCCAGAAGAAGCTTACAAACAAAAGACCATATCAATAATGACACGATTAAAATGAAGGCACTCAAATCCATCTTCAATCACGCTCAATACATTGCGCAGCAGCGATGGACATCTCATTCAATTAAGCGCAAATCGCCAAGCTTAATGCCAGCAACAGATAACATCACACCGTTACAGAAAACCCTTATAGAACAAGTTGAACTCAGCTATCGCCTGGCCGAATCTCAACTTAACCTCAACTTTATCAGACCCAGTGTCGGATTTAAATTGCGAGGAAAATGTGCTGGTATGGCACATTTACAGCATAATCACCTAAGGTTTAACCCCCTATTATTCATCAATAACAGCCAAGCTTTCTTAAGCGAAGTCGTGCCCCATGAAATCTGCCATTTACTGGTCTATCAAATATTTGGCAAAGTAAAACCTCACGGTAAAGAATGGCGAAATATGATGCGGCAGGTTTTTAATGTTTCCCCTCGCACCACCCATGACTTTGATATTAGTCCCGCCACCGAAGTCCATTTTCGCTATCAGTGTCATTGTGGCCCCGTGCATTTATCCCTTCGTCGGCATAACAAAGTCTTACGCGGTAAAACCCAATACTGCTGTCGTCGCTGTAAAATTCAATTAACTCTGATGCCAGAAAGACCCACTTAACCCGTTTTAGGAAACGCCAAAGAAAAACAAACCCTAGATTTTATAAGGATATTTTCAAGAATAAGATTTCCATTGCTCAGCCTATCTCAATCACTTATTATCCCTCCCCTTAGTCGTACTCGATAATCATTTGATGTGTCATTTGGAGTTAATTTGAAACCTGCTTTTTTTATCTCGTTGATCACCTTTTTATTTGTTACTTTTTCAAATATTACCGTCGCCTCTCCCGCTCATCCCACCAGTTTTAGTCAAGCGAAAAAGCTGGCCAAGAAAATGTACTCGTCTCAGTTATCCACCATCAGTTTTTATTGCGGTTGTGACATATCCATCAAAGGAAAAAAGTGGAACACCGATTTTTCTCGCTGCGGCTATAAAGTGCGTAAGCAAGTGGTTCGTGCCGGACGTATCGAATGGGAACATATTGTACCAGCGTGGGAATTTGGCCATCAGAAACAATGTTGGCAGCAAGGAGGACGAAAAAACTGTACTAAAAAAGATGCAGGATTTAAGAAGATGGAATCCGATTTACACAATTTAGTGCCCGCCATCGGCGAAGTGAACGGCGATCGCAGTAATTATCGTTTTAGTCAATGGAACGGTAAAGCTCAGCAATACGGTCAATGTCATATGATTGTCGATTTTAAAGCCCGAAAAGTGGAGCCTCCCGTCAACACCCGAGGGAAAATAGCCCGAACCTATCTTTATATGCAAAAAACCTACAAGCTAAAAATCGCTAAAAGCCAATTAAAACTATTCAAAGCTTGGAATAAAGCCTACCCAGTAGATAAAATGGAATGTAAACGCGATAAAGAAATTGCTAAAATCCAGGGCAATCACAATGCCTTCGTCAGCAGCCATTGTGGTCCCAAAGGCGGCCAACAAAAAGTAGCAAAATAAGGCTTTATATCTATGAGAATTCCTAGAATATATCACTCATCATCACTAACAGTAGGTCAAGCATGTCCGCTCGACGAAGAAGCGGCTGTTCACGTAGGAAGAGTCCTGCGAATGGACGTCGGTGAGCAAGTCAGTCTGTTTAATGGTGACGGCAACGAGTACTTATCCGAAATCCAAGCCGCATCGAAAAAAAATGTCACCGTGAATGTCTTATCTTCTGTGACTAATCACAGCGAATCGCCGCTTAATTTACACCTTGGACAAGTCATCTCCCGTGGAGACAGAATGGATTTTACCTTACAAAAATCTGTTGAGTTGGGCGTCAATACTATTACCCCCTTATTTTCAGAGCGCTGTGGCGTCAAACTGACAGGGGAAAGATTAGAGAAAAAAATCCAACAATGGCAAAAAATAGTCATTAGTGCTTGCGAGCAATCGGGTCGCAGCCAAGTCCCCATCGTTCGCCCTGCGATGCCTTTGCAACGTTGGTGCAGTGAGCACTCTGATGCGGTAAAGCTCAATTTACACCCAAGGGCCAATCATGGCATTAATGCACTTGAACTACCCACAAAACGTGTCCGGTTACTCATAGGACCTGAAGGCGGTTTATCAGCAGCAGAAATCAACATGACTGCAGAGCATCAATTTACCGATATTTTATTAGGTCCCAGAGTCTTAAGAACTGAAACGGCCGCTTTATGTGCCATTAGTGCACTGCAATTAAAATTTGGCGATTTAAGCTAAAGTCGCCAGTTGAACAGACTGATACCTAAAAGGCTTAGGTAAAAGAATACTGAAATTAATCAAATGTAATAGACAAATACAATAAAGGAATCGCGTTATGATCAAACTGGGTATAGTGATGGATCCCATCAGTGATATTAACATCAAAAAAGACTCCAGCTTTGCTATGTTGCTGGCAGCTCAAGCACGCGGTTATCAGTTATTTTATATGGAAATGCAAGATCTCGCGATGCTCAATGGCCAAGCCAGAGCCAATATGCGCGCATTAACCGTGACCCCCGACCCACAAAATTGGTATCAGTTGGACAGTCCTCAAGATCTGCCTTTATCGGATCTCGATGTGATCTTAATGCGTAAAGATCCGCCCTTTGATACTGAATTTATCTACGCCACTTATATGCTTGAACGAGCTGAAGAACAAGGGGTTCTGATTGTCAATAAGCCCCAAAGTTTACGTGATGCCAATGAAAAACTCTTTACCGCTTGGTTTGCCGAGTTTACGCCAGAAACCTTAGTCACACGCGATGAGAAACGTATTCGCGATTTTTATGCACAAAAAGGCGATATTATTTTAAAACCCCTCGATGGTATGGGCGGCAGTTCAATCTTTAGAGTAAAAAAAGATGATCCTAACTTAGGCGTTATCATTGAAACCCTCACTCAACACGGCCAAGAATACGCGATGATCCAAGCGTTTATTCCTGATATTACCGCAGGTGATAAACGCATTTTAGTCATCGATGGTGAGCCAGTCCCCTTTTCCTTAGCCCGTATTCCAAAAAAAGGCGAAACACGGGGTAATTTAGCGGCCGGTGGCCGTGGCGTAGCACAGCCGTTATCAGAGAGTGACTGGCATATCGCGAAAACTTTAGGTCCAGAACTAAAAAAACGCGGCCTCATTTTTGTCGGACTCGATGTGATCGGTGATAAACTCACAGAAATTAATGTGACCAGTCCCACTTGCATCAAAGAAATTGAAGCCGCTTTCGACGTCGATATAACAGGTATGTTAATGGATGCGATTGAAGCCAGACTGGCACAACAACCAACAGACAATATCGAATAAAATCTGTTTTTTTATTAAGTATATAGCCATGACGCTTCAAGAAGCATGTTTTCAGGTGGTCATGGGTATAACATGCGAGTATAAAGTGGCTTTCAATAAAACCACTTTATTTCAAATCAGAAGAAATGATAACCACTACCGCTATCACTATCTTTAAATAATCTAAAATCTTATGAAATCAAAGTCATCAGGGCAGATAAAACCAACAAAAGGATACTACTTAATGATATTAAAAAACAAAAAATGGTCTTGCCTCCTCCCCTTCTTATCATTGGGTTTACTCCTTTTCCCCTCCAGTACATTCGCCGCTAAGCCCATTACTCAATTAGAGAGTCAACCTGTCCCCGCCCGCCCTAAAAACATCATCATCATGATAGGAGATGGTATGGGACCAGCTTACACAACCGCTTATCGTTATTATCAAGATAATCCCGATACCGAAAATATTGAGCATACCGTATTCGACAGGCTCCTCGTTGGCATGTCCAGTACTCATCCAACAAAGAGCGAAGGAATCGTCACCGACAGTGCCGCAGCCGCTACGGCACTGTCATCGGGTATAAAAACCTATAATGGGGCAATTGGTATCAATAAGCATAAACAAGCCGTTAGATCCATTATGCAGTTAGCGAAACAGCAAGGCATGTCGACAGGTATCGCAGTCACCTCACAGGTCAATCATGCCACTCCCGCCGCCTTTTTAAGCCATAATGAAAGTCGCCGCAACTATGATGAAATCGCACTGAGTTATTTACACACTGATACCGACGTCATTCTCGGAGGAGGACAACAATATTTTTCATCTGAATTGATTGAACAGTTTAAAAATAAAGGCTACCAATATATTACTGATGTTTCTGAGCTTAATTCATTGAAACAAGCCAAAGTACTCGGTCTATTCGCTGATAAAGAATTACCTTGGGCCATTAATGAAAAAAAGGCCCATAAACTCAGTCGAGAAACACAAACGGCATTAACACTACTCTCCAATAACCCTAAAGGCTTTGTGTTACTGGTTGAAGGCAGCCTCATTGACTGGGCAGGTCACAGTAATGATATTGTCAGCGCCATGGGAGAAATGAATGAATTTGCTAATGCAGTGGAAGTCGCTGAGCAATTTGTCAGGCAACACCCAGAGACCTTACTCGTTATCACCGCCGATCATAATACCGGGGGACTCTCTATCGGAGCCAACGATGTCTACGCATGGAATAGCGCATTAATTCGAGGCGTACAAAGCAGCCCTGACAACATTGCCATTGCCGCACTTGAAAGCCATGATTGGCAAGATATCGTGTCAAAACAATTAGGTTTTAAACTCAATGAAGCCGAAATTAACCAACTGGCAGCAGCAAAAAAAGAAAATCAAGATATTTTCACCGATGAGATCAATAAAATTATTAGCCGACGCTCCCATACTGGTTGGACAAGCCATGGACATACTGGCGTCGATGTACAAGTGTTCGCTACGGGTCCCAGCTCAGCTTTATTCCATGGACATCAAGATAATACTGATATCGCCAACAATATGATCAGCCTCCTGCCTACTAATCAAAATAATCCCAATCCATGACTTCAATGAGTGTTGCAGTTTTCCTGTAAAAATACACAAAGAATGTATGTTTAATGATGTAAATATCAACAATTCGTTGATGGGAATTTAAATAATTAAACACTCACTTTCATTCTTTGTCGTTTACTCTAAAAGTAAAAAACACATAAAACAACAACAGACTATCAACCAACTCCATGATTTTAAAATATAATAATTAAACCTCGGCATTGACATCAACAATGGTCGCTCAACAACATTTTCATTCCATATTAAAAATAATCAATAAAAGTGTCATAAAAGAGATGTAATTTAACACTCATCCTTTTACTATTCAGCCAATAATGATGAAAACAAGCATCAATTACTCTTAAATTAAACAATAAGATAAATACCTCTGATCCCTAACCCGTTAATTCACTTCAAAATAGGAAAATCACCATGCTTTTCAAAAGAGCTATGCTATTGGTGTGTGCCGTCAGTATCTTCCTCCCCCTCGCTGCGGGAGCAACCACAAACAATCCGGCTATCGATATTCAACAAGCCCCTGCACGTCCTAAAAACATAATCATTATGATCGGTGATGGCATGGGTCCAGAATACACCAGCGCTTATCGTTATTATCAAGATAATCCCAATACAGAAGAAGTCGAAGAAACCGTGTTTGATAGACTGCTTGTGGGTATGGCCAGTACATACCCTGCTAGGGTTAGTGGCTATGTCACCGATTCTGCGGCTTCAGCAACCGCGCTGTCATCGGGTATTAAAACCTATAATGGCGCAATCGGTGTTGATGAGCATAAAAAGCCTATCAGTTCCATTATGCAGATCGCCAAGAAAAAAGGCATGTCAACAGGCGTCGCCGTTAAATCACAAGTGAATCATGCCACACCCGCGGGCTTTCTCGCTCACAACGAAAGCAGACAAAACTATGTCGCCATTGCAGAAAGCTATATCGATACCGATGCCGATGTCATTCTAGGCGGCGGGCAGCGCTATTTCTCTGAAACCTTAATCAATAAATTCAAAGATAAAGGTTATCAATATATTACCGAGCTATCTCAATTAGACAGTGTCAAAAAACCTAAAGTATTAGGCCTATTTGCAGACATCGAATTACCTCTAGCGGTAAACGATAAAGATATCAACAGTTTAACCATAGAAACCAAGAAAGCCATTTCATTGCTTTCTCAAAACCCAAACGGATTCGTATTATTAGTTGAAGGGAGCCTCATTGATTGGGGCGGTCATGATAATGATATCGTGAGTGCTATGGGAGAAATGGAAGAATTTGCCAATACTATCGAAGTCGTTGAACAATACGTACGCGACCACCCTGACACCCTAGTCGTGATCACAGCCGATCACAATACGGGCGGACTATCGATTGGGGCCAATGGCGTGTATGCATGGGATCCCCAACTGATTAAAGGTGTCAATGCGAGTCCTAAACACATTGCTGAAAAAGCAAATGAGGATCAAAATTGGCAACAAAACATGATAACAAGCTTAGGTTTTACACCTGATAGTCATGAGCTGCAAACATTAGCCGATGCAAGAGAAGAAGGCACCAAAGCGCTGACCACCGCCATTAAACAGCTGATTAGCCTAAAATCAAATACAGGCTGGACATCGGGTGGTCATACTGGCGTCGACGTGCAAGTGTTTGCTGACGGGCCTGGGGCTAATTTATTTAGAGGTCATCAAGACAATACCGATATTGCAAAAAAAATGATCAGCTTATTGCCGTAAGCTATCCCCTACCCAAGTGAGTAAAAGAAACATTTCAACTCACTTGGGTATTACCAAGAAAAAATAACGTATAATGGCCGCAAATTCTTACTTGATGTGACGCCAGTGCTAACCAATCCTTCTCAAATTATTTTACGTAATCGCGAATTAGTCGACAATCATTCTGTATTAATCCTCAATTATGAAAGTGATTTACTCCCAATCGAATTGCTTGAAACAGCTTCAAGCGTTTGCGCATTAGCGCTGGATTACCATCATTATTTACAATTAGAAAACCATCAACATCAAAACCTACAGCTTCATTTTGGCCATCAACTGCCCCATGATGAACGCTTTGATACCGTCATTATTTACTACCCGAAAGCCAAGTCATTAACCCCTTATTTAATTAATCTTGCGGGCTATCATTTAAAACCTGAAGGGCAGCTCATCATTACGGGTGAAAATAAGGGGGGAATAAAATCCATTACTAAACAAATGCCTGATTATTTTAGCGCGCCAATGAAGCTGGATAATGCACGTCACTGCCTACTTTATTGTAGTGAATTACAACAAGTAGCGCCGCAGATCAATATCGAAGACTGGACCAGTCGATATCAACTCACGACTCCTCAAGGTGACATCACTATTTGTAATCTTGTGGGGGTGTTCAGTGAAAAACGTCTCGATGCGGGCACAAAATTATTATTAGAACATCTCCCAAAAATGACCGGAAAAGTCCTTGATTTTGGTTGTGGCGCGGGTGTCATCAGTGCTGCCATCTTAAAAGCACAACCAACACTGGATATTGATTGTATCGACATCAATGCCATGGCCCTTGAAGCCTGTAGACTAACGATGCAAGCTAATGATATTCAAGCCAATATTTTTGCATCAAACGGACTTAGCCAAACCAACTCACTCTATGATGGCATTATTTCTAATCCACCCTTTCATGATGGATTATCGGCAACCACACAGATCGCTAAAACGTTTGTGCAAGACAGTGCCTTAAAGCTCAAAAAAAGAGGCTTATTTTACATCGTCGCCAACCGCCATTTACCTTACGCAGACATCATTGAAACCCACTTCAAGCAAGTCAATGTCAAAGCAGAAACGAATCATTATAAAATCTATTCTAATATTACTTAGCTAAGTACATTAAATTCATATTGACGATAATATTCAAGATAAGTTAGGTAAATACTCGACATCGCCAACTTATCTTGAATAATGAGACTCGTCATCACTGGATCGGCAACATTTCGTACCATGGCAAATAACGGATCATAACACTCAAGCGAGTATGGCCTAACCCAATCCTTGAACATGACTCGCCCAAATAGCAGACTCACCGGGTCCTCGATGTTTACTCGTTTCTAATGCATTAATGACTTTTTGCTTTGAAAACACCCTAAAGGTGAAAAGCAGCAACAAAGCCACACATATTCAAACCTAAATGCTATTAAATAGATATAATGAACTTAGTTGACTCAAATACTTTTTTCTCTAGGCTGTCAAAACAAAAAACAGTCATGTCCCCATAAAAACAAATGGGTCCGTATCATTAACTTTATTGCTAGGTGAGCACCACAGTGGAATTAATTAACATAGATTGTCTCGGCAAACCGTTAAGACTCGAAGGCTCAATGGCGGGTTGGCAGCAACTTTTTTGGGGAGAGTCTCTAGTCTCTGTTATCGACGCCAGCGCTGATAATGAGGGCAAAAAGACCCATGCATTTGAATTATCCGTTCAAACTGCCAGTCAAGCAACACCTTCAATTGAGCCCCCATTACCACAAAAAATCCAAATCACATTAGAAACCGACTTAAGCTGGCAACCCTTTTCCATCCATTATCGATTATTGAAAAATGAGGTATTACTGACTGAAGGCAGTCGAGACACCAAAGATATTGAACGCCAAGTCCCCCTAAAACCCGTTAAAGCCAAAAAGCCTTTTAGCATCATCGGCCTTGCTTCACTGGGGTTTAAGCTACTCAAGAGTGCAAAAATCATCAAAGTGGTCTTAGCGGGAGCCAGTATTGCCGCTTATTCATGGCTCTTTTCTTTTCAGTTTGCCATTGCCCTCATCGCCTGCTTAGTGTTTCATGAATATGGCCATATTCGTGCGATGAAATATTTTGGCATGAAAACCAAAGGGATTTACCTTATTCCTTTTATGGGAGGCTTAGCACTCAGTGATGAGAAAATAAATACCCGCTGGCAAGATGTGGTGATTTCCATTATGGGACCCACTTTCGGATTATTCATGTCCATCATTTCATTAATCCTTTATTGGGTAACAGGCAACATTTTTTTTGCTGGACTGGCCGCTTTTAATGCATTATTGAACCTGTTTAACTTACTGCCCATATTACCCTTAGATGGTGGGCATATTTTAAAAAGCATCAGTTTCTCAATGAATAGCGTGGCAGGACTCGTCGCTTGCGTGCTAGGCGCCGCCATCGGCATTTACATCAGCTATACCTTAGGCTTAGCGCTACTGGGGTTTTTGCTGTTAATTGGCAGCGCAGAAATTATTTTTGAATGGAAAACACGTCACCAAAGTCACTTGTTGCCCTTAGACCGATACGGACAACTATTTTCAACCCTATGGTATTTCGTCACAGTAGGCTTATTCATTGCCATTATTTGGTACTTTGCCGGCACAGGCGACAGCATGTTGGGACTACCACTTAAAATTTTGCAAAGCTAGCGTAAACATATTGACCCATTCACTTAAGCCTTTGTTGTTAAGGCTTAAGTGAATAATGAGAGACGATGACTCATATTGCCTTCATGATTATTTAACACTATAGAATTTCAACAATAAATTAAACAACTTAGATTTAGCCAGCGGCGCTAAGGATTGCAGTAAATGCTCAATGGCTTGATTGGCAGAAGTTTCATCCCATTCATCACTAGGTTCATCGGGATAACAAGAAAAATCTTGGTTAAAAATATCATCGTACTTCTCAGATAAATCATATTGATCAGACAAGTTAAATTTAGCATTGAGCTTTTGGTTAGTATAAATATACCGTTGATACATCATCTTTGCTTGCTGCTTGGAAGGTAATAGCTTGCCATGATCACTCAAGCCACTGCGCAATAAACGGGACAATTCACTCTTAGGTAAGGTTTTATTGATTAAATGACCCATCTTGGTCTTTTCGAATCCATTAGAGCAATTAACCCTAACCCCCTTAATACCTTGCACACCGATCTGATGGCAAAAATCTTGCACCACATCACCTTGCTCAAAATTTTCAGGTTCAAATATTCGAATATTTATATTTTCTTGGCCAAATACATCCGCCCACATGCATAGCTTATCAAAATAGTTTAAATACCGATAAAAACCTTGAGAGGGAAACGCTCTTGGCGCACTGGCATAATAGTCCAACGCAGGACTCGCCCCCTTAGAGCCTTGCTGATGATGAGAAATCATTTGTTTATCTTGACGTCTGATATAAACAATGACCGTCACAAAAAAACCACGCAAGGCTTCTCTAATATGAGATATTCGACTCTCTCTAAAAATCCAACTCAGCATTTCATTAGAAAAAATAATGTGATTTTGTTCAATACTGTCAAATAACTTTCTCAATTTGTCCAAGGCTAATACATGAGTAGAACCAGAATGCACATCCTCTGTCATCACCCACTCGCTAGGATGCCCCGACTGACCTGATGGGCCTCTAATGTCAAAGTAATGAAAGTCCTGCTCATGTAGCACATCCTGTTGAGTTAACAACGCTTCTTGAATCGAAGAACTGCCCGTTTTATGACTACCTATATGTAAAAATATCTGTTTCATAAGCCTCATTCATTGCTTGTTATCGGTGAAAGTGACAAAATTAGAAGCACTTAAGGCTTAAATGCAATTACGACTTAATGAGCCATTTCATACATAAGAAATTAAAGTGACCTACTTTCAGATAAGGCAGAAATTAAAAGGTTCAGTGCTTGCCGACACAACCGACAAAGAAAAAACACTATAAAATAAACAACGATTATTGGCAGCTGATAATTAAAAGCATATAAATTCAATTAAGTAACTGCCTACAAAAAAATAATTTCACGTAAAAACGAACACTCCACGCTTAAATAACCACCAAAAAAATGACATACATCAAAATTCATTTACCTTTTTTTACTGTGTTTTTAATCTTTCTGTTAATTGCCATTGAGTCATTTGAGAACCGCTGCAGACATCGCCTTCTTCAGTGCCGACGAGCCATTGCTTTAAAAATGCGACTCTTTTAAGCGTGAGCTGGACTTTATGATCTGCTGCACACATTGGAAACACACTGCCATAGTATCGAGGCTCTTCTTTGTGTGGGTATTGCAAATCAAAATCAGCATCCCTGGATGTAATCCAAGCCAGCTGCGCGCTCTTAAGCTTGCCTAGGAAGACCTTATCCTCGCTGTATACCGTCTTAATTTTTTTATACACTCGATTCAACTGCACATCAGCTTCTTCAAGCCCCACTCCAGCACATCGATTCATCTCCATTTGTGTATAGGCTTTAGACAAACAGCGATTCGGCTCTTTAGCAAACACGGCGCTCGAACTCATAAAAGCTAAAAAAAACGCAATAAATGTTAAATATGTCACCCGCACTCCTTATAAACAGTGATCCCTTATAAATAAAACACCACTCTGTAATAGAAAAATAATAGAAGATAAATGATGTTTTAGTGAATAATACATCACAATATAAGATCCCTATCATGATCAACACAATCCCCTCACCCACCGCTAATGTCGACCGCACAGATGGCCAAAAGATAAACGCTTAAAGAACCTGCTCAGGGAACAACCATTAGCATTGCTCGATTTGTGATTTCATCACTCTTATCTTCCAAATCCCCTCAAGTACCAAAGTGGTACTTTTTACTACTTATTAACATCGCTATTTTGGGTTTTTTTGGCTAAGATAACTGTTCATTTCAAAGCGTTCACAGCCCTTTTTCCTCGAACCCCACAGCCGCGTGACGTACAATCATTATTATGTTCGTGCGACGTGAGGTCGTATGAAGCGCTGTTCACCGCTTATGAGTGAACCATCTGTATCACCAGATGACCCTATGACTCTGAATAAAGAAGCGAGTCTGACAATGTAACAAAGTCCATTGGACG
>NZ_JAKIKS010000016.1 GCF_023284005.1 Shewanella surugensis | reverse complement strand
GCCAATGCTGAATTTTTAATTAACATGAGGCCAAGAAAGGCGTTAAACTTTCTCAGTCCTTATGAGTTTTTAACAGGTAAACGTGTGTCGCTTATTGCTGAGATCTAGGATAAACCACATTACACTGGCGACACCGATGTCGATCAATCTGCCTATTTTGTTTCTTGTAAAGTAAGGCGCGGCTTACGGTTTAATTCCTGGATTGCAAATTGAAGAGGAGTTAGCAAGCGGAGAGTTAGTGAATATTTTACCTCAAACGGGATTGACTCAGATCTTATATTGACATCGATGGGCTGCCGTTAGAAGGGGTTATAAGCCGTTATCAAATGCCATCTTAACATCGGTCAGCAAAGATTGATCTAGGTCAATGGGATCGCTAAGGCAATGATCGCATTTTAGGAGAGCTTGGGTATAATACTTTTCTCATATTGCTCTTACTTTCAAGGATAGACAAATGTCCACCATTCATGACCCTTGTGCTCAACCTAGTTTAATGCATCCAGATCAGGCTATTTTACAGTTATTAGATCAAGTGCCTGTGATAGCTGAAGTTGAGCGGCTGGCTTTGAGTGATTCATTTGGACGTGTATTGGCAAATAATGTGGCATCAAGTATTGATTTACCTCCGTTTGACAACTCTGCAATGGATGGTTACGCCTTTAATTTTGATGATGTACCTGTTTTTGATGGACTCTCTTTAGCCGGGGAGTCGTTTGCTGGGAAGCCTTATTTAGGGGCGTGTTTAGCGGGAACTTGCATTCGGATCATGACCGGAGCGCAGGTACCGAGTGGTTTTGATACGGTACAAATGCAAGAAAAGGTTATTACTAAGGAAAATAAAGTCTTTATTGAGGCGCCAAAACTAAAAGGGGCCTGTATTCGAAAGCAAGGTGAAGAATTGCTTGCCGATACGCAAGTGCTAGCAGCGGGTACATTGATCCGCGCAGCAGAGATGGGCGTGCTTGCAACCATAGGAATTGATAAAGTAGAGGTTAAGCGAAAAGTTAAAGTTGCCTTTTTTTCAACAGGAGATGAATTACAGCCTGTAAGTACATCATTAGCCACAGGGCAAATTTATGACTCCAATCGTTATAGTATTCAAGGTTTATTGAGCCGAGCGAATCTTGATTGGATAGATTTAGGCATTGTTCCTGACGATCCAGAAGCGATAAGGGCGGCTTTTCATCAAGCAGCGAAAGAAGCGGATATGGTTTTAACATCTGGTGGAGTGTCTGTGGGGGATGCGGACTATATTAAACAGATTTTGGAAGAAGAGGGAGAAATTACCTTTTGGAGGCTGGCGATAAAGCCTGGAAAACCTTTTGCTTTTGGTCATTTACATAATGCCGTATTTTGTGGTCTTCCTGGAAACCCTGTTTCTTCTATGGTGACGTTTTATAAATTAGTCTGGCCGTTGATAGTGAAAATGCAAGGCCAGCCTCAACGTCAATTAGTGACCTTACAAGCGACACTAAAGGGTGAGATCAGAAAAGCGCCTGGTCGTGTTGAATACCAGCGAGGCATACTGAGTTATAACGAAAAAGGGGAGGCCGAAGTGCGTATGAGTGGCGCCCAAGGCTCAGGTATGCTGACGTCCATGACGTTGGCCAATTGTTTTGTGATTTTACCCCTGCAACAAGGCAATCTTCCTTTGGAATCAGTGGTGACTGTTGAGCCTTTTAACAGCGTATTGGATTAGACTTGATGCCAAGCTTGAATGATAAGACGCGAGTTGCTCATTGTGATAATCAAGACGAGTTATCTGATGCTGAATTACTTCGGTATGATCGTCAAATTGCTATCAAGGCAGTAGATATTGAAGGGCAAGAAAAGCTCAAACAGGCCAAAATCTTAGTCATTGGCCTTGGGGGCTTAGGTTGTGCGGCGAGTCAATACCTAGCCGTGGCAGGCGTGGGTCATTTAACCTTGATTGATTTTGATGTTGTCAGCGAGTCTAATTTACAAAGGCAGATCTTACATTGCGATAGTAATATTAATGAATTGAAAGTTGATTCAGCCAAACAAACTTTGGCTAAATTAAATCCCTATATCCATATTAATACCATAGCAAGGCAATTAGATGATGAGAAAATGAAGTCAATAATTGATGAACATGATCTTGTTATTGATTGCACCGATAATGTGTCGGTGAGAGAGCAAGTTAATCAGGCCTGTTTTATTCATAACGTTCCGTTAGTGTCAGCTGCAGCCATTCGTATGGAAGGCATGATCACTGTTTTTAACTACAAAGAAAACACCCCCTGTTATCGTTGTTTTAGTCAGTTGTTTGGTGAGCAAGTGTTAAGCTGTGTTGAATCAGGAATACTTGCCCCAGTTGTGGGTATTATTGGATCTATGCAAGCCCTTGAATCCATTAAGTTACTGCTTGATATCGGTAAAGATCTTGTGGGGCGTTTGTTGTTTTTCGATGCAATGACGATGGAATGTCGAGAAATGAAGTTATTAAAACAAGCTCATTGCAGTGTATGTGGTGGATGAGTGATCACTTTTTATCGAAAGTCTTTTAAATTGGGTTGTCGCATTAATGCGACCCAATTTGTCCAAGTATCTGGCCAAGTGATTGGATCGCCATCTTTGTCTAAATACCAACTCTGACAGCCACTGGCCCAGACGGTATTATGCTTTTTTTTATTTAACATTTCGCACCACACTTTCATGGCTTCGGGTTTCGCTTCAATGATGTCGAGTTTATGGTGTTGCCATGACTTAATTAAGTTGATGGCCCAATTGGCTTGTTTTTCACTTATCTCTATCATTGAATAATTCGCAATAGGTGAATGTGGTCCTAGCATCAGAAAAAAATTTGGAAAATTGGGGATACATAATGAGCGATAAGCCTGTATTTTTTTGTTCCAAACATCTTCAATATTGACTCCATTACGACCAATAAGGGTCATCGGGTGCATATAGGCGAAGGGATTGAATCCGGTCGCGTAAATAATTACGTCTAGCTTGTGGATTTGCCCGTCTTGAGTCCGGATCCCTTGATGAACAACAGTCTCTATAGGTTGTGTTTCTAGTGTTGCGTTGGGCTTATTTAATGCATCGTAGTAGGTTGCGTTGATGACTAGCCGCTTGCAGCCTAGTGTATATGTAGGAATGAGTTTTTTTTGTAATTTTTTGTCTTGAATGGTTTTTTTTACATATGAGATAGACTGATGAGTGAAAAATTGAATGATTTTTTTGTGAATAAAGCTGTTTTTTGTCAAGGCTGTGGTTAATTTTGCGCATAAATATAATAAGATTTTATTGACTATTTTTGTGCGCAGAGGATGATTTCGATAGTGTTGTTTTTGTTGTTCATTATAGGGTTTGTTTTTGATCCCCAACATCCAAGCGGGTGTACGCTGAAAAACAGTCACTTGGGTATTATTCTGTTTGATGAGTTCTGGAATGAGCTGGGCAGCGCTAGAACCTGTGCCTATCACACCAATTTTTTTTCCTGTTAATGAGACTTCGTGATCCCACTGTGCAGAGTGCATGCTTATTCCTGAAAATACTTCTTTACCGGATATGTTCGGTAGCATGGGCTGATGAAGGATCCCTGTCGCAGAAAATAAAAAATCAACGGTGAGATTATGCTCTGTGTTGGTTGTTATGTGCCATTGACTGTCTTTATAAATACATTGAGTCACTGTTTCATTGAAGCGTGTATATTGGGCTAATTCATATTCGATAAAAACGCGATTAAAATACGCTAATATTTCTTTTCCTGGGGCAAATAAATGACTCCAGTTAGGATTGGGAGCGAAGGAGTAACAATACATATGTGAAGGAACGTCACAGGCGACACCGGGATAAGTATTTTCTCGCCATGTGCCTCCGGGCTGTTCTTTTTTTTCTATTATAGTTATTTTTTTTATGCCCATTTTACACAGCTTTATGGCTAACATAATACCCGTCATACCTGCACCTATGATGGCGACAGAAGGCGTTCGCTTGTTCACTTGCATGCTGATGATATTCTCAAAGTTTACACTGTTTCGTTATTCTTGAGCTTAGCTGTTATTTGTACTAATGCCATTTGGGGTGAGTTGGGTACATTTGGCTTTTGTCATCTACAATGATAGGGCTAATGAGTGAGGATGGATTTTACAACTACTTATTCTATGGAGGGCCTATGAGCTGGTTATATAATCAAGTGACTGCTTTGCCTATCATGAAGTTCTTTGTCATTATTTTTGCAGTATTAGGCTTGGTTTCCTGTTCAAAGGAGCCCCCGAAAGAGACAAACTCTCTAAGTAAGACAAAAGATATTTTTTGGGGATATGTGGGTGAAAGCTCACCTGAACATTGGGGGAAAGACTATCCCCAATGTGAATTAGGTGGCGATCAATCCCCGATTAATATCGATCCTAAATCAGTCAAAGTAACATCTCTACCTGCATTGCGTTTCACCTTCTCGAGAGAGCCTACTGATATTGAAGATAATGGTCATACTGTCGAGGTGGTATTTAGTGATGATCCCAGTGAAAATCAAGGGAAAAGTATCACGTTAGACTATAACGAAAAAGGGCAGCTGGCAAATAGTCGCGCTGTGGAAATTGAGTATAATGCCAAGCAAGATACATTAGTTGTAGATGATAAGGAATATCGATTGGCGCAATTTCATTTTCATAGCCCGAGCGAAAATGTGGTCAATAGCCAACATTATCCAATGGAGTTGCATTTAGTTTATGAGGGAGCAGCGACACAGTTTGCTGTGGTGGCGGTATTTTTAAATATAGGCGCGGAAAATCCCATTATTCGTACCTTATGGGAACATATGCCGACTTACCGTGGGCAGAAAAATGATATTCGCTCTCTTAACTCTGACTTTTCTGGGTTATTACCGACTAAGCGAGGGTATTATACTTTTCAAGGATCGTTTACGACGCCGCCTTGTACACGCAATGTGATTTGGTATGTTTTTCATGAGCCGATTAGTGTCTCTCAATGGCAAGTTGATGATTTTAAAAAAGTAATGAACCACAATAATAGACCACTACAACCCTTAAATAGCCGGCCAATATTATCGAGTCAATAATGGTGGTGATCGGGAATAGGCAGCGTTTACGCTGTCTATTCATTGTCTGTCTTTTTAGCGATCTTTTTGTGGGATGACTCGGCCGGATTTTACGACTTGTTGGCATGCATTAACGCCATATGTGTAAGCAAGTTGAGCGGGCGTATTGATATCCCATAAACAAAAATCGGCGACTTTTCCTATTTCAAGGCTACCGACATTGTCTGCAATACCTAAGGCTTTGGCTGCATTGATGGTCATGCCTTGTAATGCTTCTTCTGGGGTGAGCTTAAACAAAATGCAACTCATATTCAGCATGAGTAAACTTGAGCAGATAGGCGATGATCCGGGGTTATAATCACTGGCAACGACCATCGGGATCTTGTATTGACGCAGGAGCGCTATTGGGGGTAGCTGAGTTTCCCGTAAACTGTAATAAGCACCGGGTAATAAGGTGGCGCAAGTGCCATATTGACTTAATACTTTGATACTTTCTTCACTAATAAATTCAATATGATCAACTGATAATGCCCCCAATTTTGCCGCCATGGCTGATCCTCCTAGATTAGAGAGCTGCTCCGCATGTAATTTTATATTTAATCCGGCTGCTTTTGCTGCTGTAAGCACTTGTTTGGTTTGCGCGTGATTAAAAGCAATATGTTCACAGAAGACATCAACGGCATCGGCTAAGTTATCTTTGATGACTTTAGGTAGCATGTCATTAATGACTAAATCAATGTAATCATCGGCTCTTCCTTGGTATTCAGTGGCGATGGCATGAGCCCCTAAAAAAGTGGTTTTTACATCGATATGATGATGCTCACCTAATGCCCTTGCTACGCGTAGTAGTTTGAGTTCGGTTTCAGTATCGAGGCCATAACCTGATTTAATTTCAACGGTTGTGACCCCTTCGCGTGCTAATGCGTTGAGGCGTTGCCTGCCTAATTCAAACAGTTCAGCTTCACTGGCTTCTCGACAGGCATTAACAGTGGAAAGGATCCCGCCGCCAGCGAGGGCGATATCTTCATAACTCATGCCTTCTAGTCTCTGTTCAAACTCGTGAGCTCGATTACCAGCAAATACAAGATGGGTGTGCGCATCGATAATACCTGGGGTGATCCAGCCACCTTTACCACGATAAATGGGGGTCGATAAAGTATCAAATTTGGGTAAATCTTTACGTTCCCCTATCCAAGCAATTTTACCCTCTTTAATCGCCATGGCGCCTTGAGTGATAGCACCATAGGGTATTGTTGAGGTTGGATCCATGGTTGCGATATTGATGTCAATCCAAACTTGATCCCAAGACATAGCAGTTCCTTTTTTCTTAATCAGTTTTTAATTTATAGATAACAAATAGTTATTTCTATCTTTCGTTTGTTTGTTCTGAATTCTATACAGTCTATTTTATCAAAAATAACTTGTCTAGCTTGCATCAGCTTGTATATACAAGTTAGTGTGTTTAGAGTGGTTTTTAAACAAGTGGCTTAATGTTTATTGTGATACAGGCCTGTAGTGGTATATCGATTAGAGGAAGATAATCCGTTATATGGCAATGGCTAAATTTGTTGAAATCAAGCGACATATTGTCGCCAAAATTGAATCGGGTTGCTGGCGTGAGGATCATAAACTGCCTTCTGAAAATCAACTGGCTAAGGCATTTTCTTGTAGCCGTATGACAGCGAGACGAGCATTAACGGAATTAACTGAAATAGGTGTTTTACGGCGTTCTCAAGGCTTAGGAACGTTTGTCGCGAGTCATAAATCACAGTCTTCTATGCTGGTTATTCGGGATATTAGTCATGAGATCCAAGCCAGAGGACATGGCTATAGTGTGGTGTTGCTGGCGCTCACACAGCGGAGTATCGATGAGGCTAATGCCATTAACTTAGGCGTCAATGAGGGCTGTCGGGTGTTTTATTCTAAGCTTTTACATGTCGAACAAGGTGTTCCTTTACAAATTGAGGAGCGATATGTGGATCCGCACCGAGTGCCTCATTATTTAGAACAAGATTTTAACCAGTTAACACCTCATGCCTACCTGTCTCAGGTTGCGCCATTAACACAAGCTGAGCATACCATTGAGGCTATTTTAGCTGATAACCGTCAATGCGCATTATTACAAATTGCAGCTAATGAGCCTTGCTTGCAGATCAGTCGACGAACATGGTCGAGTCAAGGCGTCGTGAGTTTTGCGAGGTTAATTCATCCTGGAAGCCGTTTTAAATTAGATGGAAAGTTATTTTTGAACAATGAACCCAATTAAGTTATTGACTTTTATGTGGGTTAAATAGCCGTGATAGTACTAAGAGGGATAGAACATTGAATAATCGACATGACACTAGCAGGCATATTATTGCCCCTCATGGAACGGAATTAAGTTGTAAGTCTTGGTTAACTGAAGCGCCGATGCGTATGTTAATGAATAACTTACATCCAGATGTGGCTGAGAGGCCTGAAGATCTTGTGGTTTACGGTGGTATAGGGCGAGCGGCGCGAGATTGGGCTTGTTATGACAAGATTATTCAAGTCTTACAACGTTTAGAAGATGATGAAACCTTACTGGTTCAATCGGGTAAGCCTGTGGGGGTTTTTCAAACTCATAGCAATGCACCTAGGGTGATTATTGCTAATTCTAATCTGGTTCCACATTGGGCTAATTGGGAGCATTTTAATGAACTCGATAAGTTAGGTTTGGCCATGTATGGGCAAATGACAGCTGGTTCTTGGATTTACATCGGATCGCAAGGAATTGTGCAAGGCACTTATGAAACCTTTGTTGCCATGGCAAAACAACATTTTGGTGGCTCATCACAAGGCAAATGGATTTTAACGGGGGGCTTAGGTGGAATGGGCGGCGCCCAACCGCTTGCTGGTACGATGGCTGGATACTCGGTTTTAACCTGTGAAGTGGATGAAACACGTATTGATTTTCGACTACGTATGGGTTATTTGGATAAAAAAACTTCATCTTTAGATGAGGCGTTAGCGATGATAGAGGCTGCAAATGTCAGCGGCCATCCTATTTCAGTGGGGTTGTTAGGTAATGCCGCCGATATTTTCAGTGAGCTGGTGGCGCGCAATATCACTCCAGATGTGGTTACCGATCAAACCTCAGCACATGATCCTTTAAATGGCTATTTACCACAAGATTGGACCCTAGAGCATGCCGCGTCTATGCGTCAAACCGATGAGGCGGCAGTGGTGAAAGCGGCGAAACAGTCGATGGCTGTTCAAGTGAAAGCCATGCTTGCTTTACAAGCGGCTGGCGCTGCGACTACAGATTACGGTAATAACATTCGTCAGATGGCATTTGAAGAAGGTGTGACAAATGCATTTGATTTTCCGGGTTTTGTGCCCGCATACGTGAGACCCCTTTTCTGTGAAGGGATTGGGCCTTTTCGTTGGGTCGCTTTATCTGGCGATCCTGAAGATATTTATAAAACCGATCAAAAGGTGAAAGAGCTCATCCCTGATAACCCCCATTTGCATCAGTGGCTCGATATGGCGCGTGAGCGTATTGCTTTTCAAGGTTTGCCAGCGCGGATCTGTTGGGTCGGGCTTAAAGATCGTGCCCGTTTGGCATTAGCTTTTAATGAAATGGTGAAGAAGGGGGAGTTAAAAGCGCCTCTTGTGATTGGTCGCGATCATCTAGATTCCGGATCGGTCGCGAGTCCGAATCGAGAAACAGAGTCCATGCTTGATGGCTCGGATGCCGTCTCTGATTGGCCATTAATGAATGCTTTACTGAATACGGCTAGTGGCGCGACTTGGGTGTCGTTGCACCATGGGGGGGGCGTTGGAATGGGCTTTAGTCAGCACTCAGGCGTCGTGATTGTTTGTGATGGTACCGATGAGGCTGCAACGCGACTTGGCCGAGTGCTATGGAATGATCCCGCGACAGGTGTTATGCGGCATGCCGATGCTGGATATGATTTGGCGAAACAATGCGCTAAAGAACAAGGACTGGATTTACCGATGTTGGAGGATGAAGCATGAAGGCATTAACTCTGGAGCCCGGAACATTAACGCTAAATCAACTTCGTGAAATGAGTCGTATCGGTATGACTATTTCGCTATCAGTCGGGGCTCTGGATAATATTAATGCCAGTGCTGGACTAGTGCAAAAAGTGCTAGATGAAGGGCGCACGGTTTACGGGATTAATACGGGTTTTGGGTTATTGGCCAATACTAAAATAGCGGTAGAAGACTTGCAGTTATTACAAAAATCGATTGTGCTATCTCACGCAGCGGGTATCGGAGAGTTGATGTCTGATGAGACCGTTCGTTTGATGATGGTGTTAAAGGTTAATTCTTTAAGTCGAGGTTTTTCTGGCATCCGTCTAGAGGTTATTCGTTTCTTTATCGGCTTGATTAATGCTGAGGTGTATCCTTGTATTCCAGAAAAAGGCTCAGTGGGCGCGTCAGGCGATCTCGCGCCGCTTGCTCATATGTGTTTACCTTTACTGGCTGAAGGTCAGGTTCGTTATCAAGGGCGATTAATTCCGGCGATTGAAGGGTTGGCAATTGCTGGCCTTCCCCCTATGGAATTGGTGGCTAAAGAAGGGTTAGCTTTACTGAATGGTACACAAGCGTCGACGGCATTAGCTTTGGAAGGTTTATTTAATGCCGAAGATCTCTTTGCCGATTGTTCCGTGATTGGTGCGATGAGTGTTGAGGCTGCTTTAGGCGGGCGGAGTCCTTTTGATGCTAGGATCCATGCCGCTCGTGGCCAACAAGGTCAAATTGATTCGGCGGCCATTTTTCGTCATCTTTTGGGCGAGGAGTCAGACATTGGCTTGTCACATCTTGATTGTGAGAAAGTGCAAGATCCTTATTCGTTGCGTTGTCAGCCTCAAGTGCTAGGGGCATGTTTAAGTCAAATTCGTTATGCCGCTTCGGTTTTAGTGACTGAAGCAAATGGGGTAACTGATAACCCGCTGGTGTTTCAATCACCTGATGACATTATTTCAGGGGGGAACTTTCATGCTGAGCCCGTTGCTATGGCGGCTGATAACTTGGCCATTGCTATTGCAGAGTTAGGGGCTTTTTCTGAGCGGCGTATTGCATTATTAATCGATGCTAACTTATCAAAACTGCCTCCATTTTTGGTCGAAAATGGGGGGGTTAATTCTGGTTTTATGATTGCTCAGGTGACGGCAGCAGCATTAGCATCTGAGAATAAAACCTATGCACATCCTGCATCGGTTGATAGTTTGCCCACATCTGCTAACCAAGAAGATCATGTGTCTATGGCGACCTTTGCGGCTAGGCGTTTACGTTATATGTCTGATAACACGCGTGGTGTGCTTGCCATTGAATTATTATCGGCATCTCAAGGGCTTGATTTTCGCTTGCCATTAAAACCGAGTCCTGCGGTAGAACAAGCAAAAGCTTACTTACGAGAAAAAGTGGATTATTATGATAAAGATCGTTTTTTTAGTCCTGATATAGAAGCGTCAATTGAGCTATTAAAGACCGGCGTGTTTAATGCTTTTATCCCTAAAGACATGCTGCCGAGTTTAAAGGGATAATGAATGTACATAACAAGAATAAAGGTGATAAGTCTTCATTCTTGTTATTTTATAGGTGGGAGTGTTGTGTCTCTATTCCAAGGCTCAATATGGTATTGACCTTGTAAGATCCAAGGTTGATACTCAGGATGTCGTTGATTCATGGTATTTAAATTTCTTTCTAAGACGCTGGCATGGATCGTCGGCTTATTGCTGATATTTTTATTCCAGAAACGTGTCTTATTTTGTAACCAGGCTCCCCATCCCCAAGATATTTCATTATGCATAGTATCGTGAATATTTTGCTTGATGGATATGTTGGGCGCGAGTATTAATCCATGACGTTGTGCTTGTTCTAACATCCAAAATAGGGGGATGTTCGAAAGGCCATCATGTTCATAGCCACCGCCTACGTCGCTATGGACCCCACTGAACCAGACTTGCTTCAAGGTTTGGGCTGGATGTGCTTTTTGTCTCCATAAAAGGGGGCTAAAAATGCCACGAGTTTCATCTATGGCTAATGCATGATAGGCATGCTTGACATTAGCACTGATTTTAAAGTCATGAAATTGATGTCTAAAAGTCGGAATATTGGATAATAAATGATCTAAAAATCGATTGGGTAGCCCTAAGGCCGCTACGGTATCCCATACGCCAATAAAGTGAATATCGCAGGCTTCGGCACCATGTTGATTGATAAAACGATCTGCTTGGTGTTGTCTGAGTAAAGGATCTCTTATTTGATAGATTTTTAACGCTGCACTGATCAGTGTGGGTTTGATGCTGGGCAAGAGCCCGAAAAATAGCATAAAACGTGATAAACTTCTGACAGTAGCCGCTCCACGGCTAAAGCCAAAGAGATAAATATTATCCCCCCAATGATAATGCTCGACAATAAAGCGATAACAATCGAGCATATTATTGGTAATGCCGAGTCCGAGTAAGCTCCCCGTTAGTCGCCACCAATGACCGCCTATTCCTTGACTGTAATGAGTGATTTGATTTTTTGAATATTGATCAATAAAAGTAAAGCTTTTAAATACATTACTGCTATATAGAGTATGGCCAGCTTGTCCTGTTCCATCAGAAAAAATGACGATGTTTTTTGACATTTCACTCTCCGTTTCAGTGGCTCACGAATCTGACTCAGTGTGTTGTAATATTATATACCCAAGTTACTTGCTCTTGTATTTCGAGTAACTTAGATAGCGTTAACCGTATGCTGAGCGACTAAGCCGCTTTCTGAGGAAGATAAGTGTTTTGATTCCAAGGTTCGATATAGTATTCATCCTTCAATATCCAAGGTGTATATTCAGGATGAACCTCGTTAATGGGGTTTAGTTGACGCTGTAGTACACTGGCATGTACTGTGGGTTTATCTTCAATATCAGTATTCCAAGTTCGTTTCTTTTGTTCGAATAGCCGAGCAGAAACACCGATTGATTCATTATGCATTTTTGCGCTGATATCTTGATTTATTTCAATATCATTATGAATAATCAGTCCATGAGATGAGGCATGATCTAACATCCAGACGAGAGAAATATTCGATAAGCCATCGTTTTCATACCCGCCACCCACATCAGTATGTACGCCGCTAAACCAAACTTGTTTGACTGTTTGTTGTGAATGCGCTTTTTTTTGCCATAACATGGGATGAAAGATTGCTCGAGTATCATCAATGGCTAAAGCATGATAAGCATGTTTTATATTTTCACTTATTTTAAAATCATGAAATTTATGTTTAAAAGGGGGGATCTTTGACAGCATACTATCGAAAAGTCGATTGGGTAGTCCCATAGCTGCCACAGTATCCCATACGCCCATGAAAGTAATATCACATTCAACATTTTTATTTTTACTGATAAATAAGGCGGCTTGTTGTTGTCTTTTTTTGGTATTTTTAATTTTATATATCTTTAAAGCTTGTTTGATGAGCTCTGGTCTTGATTTTGGTAATATACCAAACAGTTGAATAAATCGAGATAAACTGCGAACCGTTGCCGCACCTCGACTAAAACCAAATAAGTAAACCTTGTCCCCTACATGGTAATGATCAAATAAAAAACGATAACACTCGATCATGTTGTCTGTCATTCCTACACCGAATAGACTACCCGTTATTTGTCGCCAATCAGTACCAATTCCTTTGCTGTAATGTGCAATTTGTTTTCCTGATCGCTCTTCGATCATATTAAATGTTTTATAGACGTTAGTGTTGAATTTCACGCCGCCTTCTTGCCCCGTACCATCCGAGAACAGGACGATGTTTTTTGACATTTTACTCTCCATTACAGTTTGTCAATTTCTTGCTTTACTGCATTAAAAGCAAAATATATGCCGCTATCAACTTGTTACACACCTATTTTTAATTAGAAATAGGTGTGAGGATAGCCTTTTTCATTCAGAGGGATTTATCTCGATTCTAACTCGGTAATTTTAAAGCTCATGAGTTGCTTATGCCATTGTGCTTTATCGATACCATTAATCCAAAACACTCTGCTTTTACGAGTTTCATTTTTGCGTAAATAGGTTTCAGGTAGGCGAAATGTGGCTTGCCAAACATTCACGTTGTCAGATTTTATAAGTGTGCCATCATCATTGTAAAATTTAGTTTCTAATTTGACTAAGACATAATGTTTATTGCTATTACTGGTTAATTCAAATTGAAACCCTAATTGGTCATCATTCCACTGGGTATTGAGGATACTGACTTTTACGCCATCTTTAGCGGTCGATTTTAATAGTTCTGATTGAGTCATTACCTGCTGATTTAATTTAGGCGGTACGTTCAACATAGGGGTTGGATTCAGTGGAATTATATTGGTTTGCGGCGTATTTGTCGTTATTGATGGCATTTTGTCAGTGGTGGCTGTTGGTGTTTCTAAGATGACATATTCCCAAGTAAAGTCATCATGGAGTACCACTGTTGTGCCATTATCTAAAACCACTTCAGCAAGTTGATCTGCAAAAGCGACTTTTAAAGGTAAGGTGCCAGCGAGTAAAGTTAAAAAGAGGGCTAGGTATTTTTGTTGTAATTTATGCATGTTCAGACCGTAGGTAATTAAATATTAAGTGTGTTGTATGATTTGAGGAACTAGGATATACCCAAATAAACCCTAAAGGCGAGTCAGTCACTTTAAATTAAAGATGGTTTAAAATTAATTAGATTGATGCGAAGTACTTAAGTCTCTTTAAGTAATTGTTATTAAGTTACTTTATTTATTTTCTGATGATGCGTTTAACTATAGTAGTACTTGGAGTGTAATGAATTTTTCTTGTTGGTGGAAAGAAAATGGTAAAGTGTTTCCTTCATTTATTGATTATCATTGATAATGAGATGAGTTGATTTTGCCGCTTTAGGGGGGGTTTAAGCTCGTTATACCTAAATCAGTCAGATCTTGTATCTTCAACTGACTTGGAGGTAATCAATATTTTTGTTCCATATATGAGGATTTAATCAGTGGATTACGATTTTCGCTCACAAGTGAGTCATTGGGTTTCAAGTTGGGGACTAAGCGAATTGGTTTCAGAGAATCTTGTGACTGGGATTTCCATTTTAGGTAGCTTACTGTTTGCCTTGATTGTCTATTTAATTGTACGCAGAGTGATTGTTCGTACCGTTAATTTAGTCATTAAACATTCAAAGGTTAGCTGGGATGATATTTTTATGCGTCATCAGGTACTGGAGAAAATGGCATTGTTGGCGCCACTGTTTGTATTGAGTTTATTGGTGCCGTTAGCATTATCGGGTTCACCGTTGTTGAGTATGCTCACCGATCGCTTGCTTCAGTTTACGATTGTTATTCTAGTGATCCGAGTTATATACAGTGCATTGGATGCGGCAAATAAAGTTGCCGACTTTAATCTTGTGAGTCGCCGCTTGCCGATTAAAAGCTTTGTACAGCTATTGAAATTGTTTCTATTTTTTATTGCCATTATCATTTGTGTGTCTATTTTATCCGATCAATCGCCGGTTTACTTCCTTAGTGGCTTAGGTGTTGCCACTGGTTTAGTGATGTTAGTGTTTAAAGATACTATTTTAGGGTTTGTGGCGGGTATTCAACTTGCGGCTAATCGTATGGTGAGTCCTGGTGATTGGATTCAAATGGATAAGTATGGCGCAGATGGTTCAGTTGAAGAAGTGTCTTTAACGACGGTAAAAGTGCGTAATTGGGATCAGACGATTACCATGGTCCCTGCTTATGCACTGGTTTCTGATGCTTTTAAAAACTGGCGAGGGATGTCGGAATCGGGTGGGCGTCGTATTAAACGTGCTTTGATTATTGATAGTCAAAGTATTAAGTTTATTAGTGATGAAGACAAGCTGAGATTGGCTAAAGTGAACCATTTAAAAGATTACCTTACCAGTAAAACAACTGAAATTGATGAGTTTAATGCGAAGGTGAGCGATGCAGGTATGCGAGTTAATAGTCGCCATTTGACCAATATTGGTACCTTTCGGGCTTATATGGTGCATTTCCTACGAAATCATCCTAATGTTCATCAGAAAATGACTTTACTCGTCAGGCAGTTAGCGCCAGTCAGTGAAGGGATCCCTATCGAGATTTATGTTTTTACTAACGATACTCGTTGGGATGTTTATGAGGATATTCAAGCTGATATTTTTGATCATATCTATGCTATTTTACCTGAATTTGGTTTGCGAGCATTTCAGGCTCCATCGGGAGCGGATCTTAGAAGTTTACACTCCGTGACGGGGCATACTCAAGCGACTAAAATATAGCGCATCTAGCAGATTTGGGTATAAAAACCAACAATATTAGATTGTTGGTTTTTTATTTTATGCTTGCGATTAGGTTAATGACTCATTGAATAGGGCTGGGAGCTTTTAGTTATTATTTCTTGTGATTAACAGTCCGGCTAACGTAATAAAAATTGCGCCACTGAAACGATCAAACCAATGTAGTTTTTGACTTTCTGTGAGTTTAGGGGCCAACACGTTTGCTAGGCTTGCGTAGATCATGACAAAGCTGAAATCGATAATGGCCCAAGTGAGGGCTAAAATGAGCAATTGCGGTAATTGAGGTAAGGACATATCAATAAACTGTGGAAATAAGGCGCTGAAAAAAAGCAAGTCTTTTGGGTTACTGATCCCGACGGTGAAAGCTTGTTTGAAGATCCCTTTTGGTGTGCCCTGTGTGGTTTTTTGCTCTAAATGAAGTCCTTTGCCATCATTTTTACTGAAGAGTAATTTTATCCCAAGAAAGAGCAGGTAAGCTCCGCCACACCATTTTAAAATGACAAAACCATATTCAGCATTACTCAATATAGCCCCCAAGCCTGCTGCTGAAGCCAGCATTAACAGCATCGCGGCACTGACACTGCCAAACCCTGTAATAAGTGAGCGTTTTTTGCCGTAATGTATGCCATGATTCATGGATAAAACAGCCATAGTACCGGGGCTAATAGCGATCATGAGTACGGCGAAAGAGAAGAGTAACCAAGTATCAAAATTCATTTGATAACATCCTTAATAACAGTAAGCGTCAGTGTTGTTGGGTTTATTGATAGTGCATGCAATATGACTGAATTTTAGGATGAATACTAGGTTTTAAAATCGGGTATTTCTTTTGGATGGAAACCTTTTATGCTTCGGTGAAAATGTAGAATTTTTTCCATGTCTGTTTCTATATTACCACTGGGTGAAATACCATCAGCAATAATGACTTTCTTTAAACTAAAATCAAAGCCTACCGTGACAATGGGGACTTTTGCTTGATTGGCTATATGATAAAATCCCGTTTTCCAACGGCTAACTTTTCCTCTGGTTCCTTCTGGAGTGAGGGCTAGTTTAAAATTAGGATTGTTTTTAAATAAGAGTGTTGCCCCTTCGACGAGGTTGTTGCATTTATTCCTATCAACGGGAGCCCCACCAAAGGCGCGAAAGAACCAGCCCCACGGGGGAATAAATAATTGATGTTTACCTAAGAAGTAGATCTGTTCGCCCAATGCATTGCGAGCAATGAGTCCAATGATAAAGTCCCAGTTACTCGTATGAGGCGCGACAATAATAACATATTGTGGTTGTTTGGGTAATTCACCGACAAAATCCCAACCGATTAATTTAAGCAAATGATAAAAAAATTTTTGGAACATAAAGTACACCTTATATTGCTTTAATGGATAAGACGTTAAATTCGTTATACCTCATGGGTGAGAGAGGATAAGTGGGTATAGATTGGACTCGATTTATTCTGAATATTGTTTATGCCTTTAGAATAATCTTTGTTCGTCAGGTTCGAATATTACGTGTGTTGGCGTATAATACTTCATCTTTCATTAGTATGGATTTAATACTGTGATAAAAAAAGGCTTAGGCATCTTTTTATTTTTAACCGCATTTATGGCCCAGGCAGTGCCAACGGATGACATTTTGGCAGTGTTACAAAAACAAGAAGTGGCTTGGAATAAAGGTGATATGTCTGCTTATATGCAAGGATATTGGCAGGATGAAAAATTACGATTTGTTTCTGACGGCGATTTTAAATTTGGCTGGCAAGAAATGCTTGCGGCTTATCAGGACAACTACTCAGATAAGAGTGCACTGGGTGTTTTAAGCTTTACTGTTGATGAAGTTAAAATGCTTAGTAACGAAGCCGCTGTTGTGACCGGGTATTGGTCGTTAGTCCGTATGAAGGATAATCCGAAAGGTGTATTTACTTTATTAATGGAAAAGAAGAGTGACGTATGGGTGATTACTCAAGATTATTCTTCAAACGGAAAGAGTTAATCATTTTCTATTTTAAAATGAAAATCCTGTCGTCCAAGTGTTCGCCCCTTGCCGTCATATTGTACTTCAATGAAATGTGCTTGCTGGTGATGATTAATAAGGATGATGCTGGAGGATCGCGTTCCATATTCAGGATGCTTAATGTATATGGAAGAAAGCTGACGTTCCCACTCTAGCCCAATGCCTGTATGAGGTAAGTTTTCATCCTCTGCCTGTTGGTTATCTTTTAGCAGAGAAAGTATGACATCAGGATCCGGAGTGATATGTGTATTGATGTGTTGTTGAAGTGCATCATTTCCCTTGGCCATTTTGGGCCAAATATCATCTAAAGCGCCGTTACTTACCGCATGGTAACCCGATGTGAGTGTTGTGGAGGATTTAGCTCGGCTATCATAGCAATAGAGCGCTTGATGATTGCCGTATAAAATATTGAAAGGATTATACAGATGGCTATGATTATTTAACCACAGTGTCGATAGTTTATTCGGCTGAGCCAAGGCTAATAATGGCAGTTCGCCGCGGGTTTTCATCTCTTGTTTCATTAACTCAGGTGCTCGAATATTGGTTAGTGCTGCTATTTCTCCTTGTTTGTTTATTCCTAACCAAGTTCCGCCTGCCTCGAGATCTTTTCCTGCTAGTATTGTCTGTTCTGGTTGCCAGAAATGCGCTTCTTGCGTTGGGCGATAATGAAGCTCATCTCGATTGGCGCAGACAATGAGAGGGAATTGTGGGTGGGATTTAAAGGCTATAAAAAGTATGCACATAGGCTAAGGTTAGTCATGAAATATGTATATATCTTAGCCTATATGTGATGAAATGTGTAGAGGGGGAGTCTATAGCCAAGCTCATTGAAAACATGCATGTTCAATGAGTTTGGCTATATATAATCATGAGTATATTCTCTCGCTAATGGTGCTGTTGCTGTTCATGTATATGGGGTTTAGGCGTAAAGATGACGAGACTAAGTAGAAACTTTCTGGGTCCAAGTCGCAATAAACTTATCGAAAATAATAGGCTTAATAGTACGAGTGCCAATGCATTAACCCATTCAGGTAGGTTGAATATGGCATGCCATTGAGGATTAATCCATTGAGCTAATGTGATAAAGAATATGATTAAACCTGCCAGAATAATACGTTGAGCTGGGCGCATTTGCTTAAGTTGAGTGATATTTATTAAAGGAGCTGCTAGCAGAGGCAGTAAGATGGCACTGATTGACCAGCCGCCATAGGCTAAACTCAAGGAGAGAACGGCTGCGCCGATAGGACAGAAACGCATTGGAAATAAAAATAGGGCGAGTATAATGACTTGCCATATGGGCTGAATAAGTAAAACGCTAGGGTAGCTGATTAAGTTGACCAGTATCAAACTCAGTAATACCCAAGGAGCACTTCTATCAACGATGTGACTCAGACCAAATTTCCAGAATGTATCGTTTGAATTGAATGTGGCTGTGTTGGGAATGACTTTGGCATAGGTTAAATAGCCCGTAATACAGAGTATCCCTACAGCTTGAAATAGTGCCAGCCAAGGTCCTAATAATAGTCCTGTAATTAATAATGTTTCAGGTCCAATAAGAGATTGGATCCATTTCAATTTGGGATGCTTTATATTGGGCGTAAGGCCTAAAGCGTATCGAACACCCGCTGCTAAGTAACAGATGAGAAGAATGGGAGCAATGGTGAGCATCCATTGTAATAATTGCGGCACAAAACCGGCGTGATGATTATGTTCATGACCATCAGAGCCCATTAACATTAATCCAAAGAGTAAACCGATCCCTAATAGACTCCCTATACCTGCTTGATATTCATACTTGCCTTGATGATCGGGCTTAGAGTGAGCGTGGGGTTGATGTATCACGACATGAAGAATCGATCCGGTCACAAAGGCCTGTAAATAAACCGTATTATCTAAGCTTAAATGTGCTAATAGTTGCTCACCGGCAAAGTATCCCACACTGGTTAACAGCATCATGGCAGTCAATACTGCGATTGCCCAGCGTGTCCCCACTTGGGGTTTGAGTAACCACCAGATAGCAAGCCCTATAGGTAATCGGTGGAGAATAACCCCTAGGGCTAATAAGCTAGAATTGCCTGCTTGTTGAGCCAACACCATGGCTCCACCATCAGTGAGGGTGTGTAGGAGTAACCCACTGACCCCTAAAAATAAGGTGATATTGTGGGTCAGATTTGAGTACTTATGGAATAAACGTTCACTTGCGCTGGGGCCCCACATGCCGATGAATAAAAATAAAATTGAGAGCAACCCACCATGTTCGAGGAGTTCAGGCAAAATATGGATGAGTACAAGACCCCCTAATGAGACGAAGATGAAGCCATCTAGGCCTTTTTGTAGTCCAGTGCCCGTTGTAAAAAAGCGATAAAAAACAGGGCCCAATAAAAGGGCTATGCAGCTAGCAGCAAGATACAGCATGATATCCAAATAAAAAAGGGGCGAAATAATGGCTATTAGTATACCAGCCTTATTCAGGCCTGTTGACCTTTCATTTTAAGCTTAAATCTGCTTTAAAATATTTACTGAAGGGTGTTTTATTCGATTAAATGACTTTTTTATACCGAATGATATTTAAATTTATGTGATAAAGTAAACTTTAACGGTTAAGTTTTAGGGTGAATATCATCTTTTGTTTATAAAGTTGTATGTAATATGGGTATACTAATAGAATTTTTGTAATTTATTATATATGGATACTTTTTCAGCCGCAGTTATGTTGTTTTTAATTATGGATCCTTTGGGGGGATTAGCCTATTTTCTCCTCTATTTTACGGCATATTGAGCCTAAAAAGCGTCGTAGAGTATTGATCAGAGAATTAATAATTGCATTATTTATTATGCTGTTATTTTTGTTTTCAGGGGACGTCATTTTAAATTTTCTGAATCTACGCTCTGAATCTGTCAGCATTGCTGGTGGTATTATTTTATTTTTGATTGCAATAAGAATGATATTTCCTCAAGCAGGTGGTGTAGTTGGACTGGCTGCAGGAGAAGAACCTTTTATCGTCCCCATGGTTATCCCATTAATGGCTGGGCCCTCAGTATTAGCCGCATTGGTTCTACTCGCTCATACCGATAGTAATCGTATGCTGGACTGGAGTATTGCCTTAATTTCAGCTTGGGCTTTAAGCGCTGCGATTTTATTATTTTATAAGGTGTTAACCAAAATACTGGGTGAGAAAGGATTAACAGCCATGGAGAGATTGATGAGGATGGTATTGGTGATGATTGCTGTACAAATGTTCCTTGATGGTGTTGGCAGCTATCTGGGACGTCTTAACTAATCCTGAAGGCTTACTTAAGTATTAGTAAATAAGTTTGTTTAAAATCGTGGTTAAAGGTTATTATTTGGTTTCGATTGTGTTAATCGGGGGCCGAATGCAAACATATGACACTTTTTTTAGGTTTTTAAGGTACTTACTAAGCGACTTTAGAGGTCGAGTGGAAGTGGTTGCCTGCGAATTACTTTTGGTTGGAATGAATGATCTATTTTCATCTCACAAGTTACTTTATTTCTCTCGATATTCTTTCTTTCAATGGCAACACAAAATCGCACCAGCCTTGGCTTATCACAAGATAACAGGGATTAAAATAATAATAGAAGCAAAAATGAATCCCAATCAGTTTAGGTTAGCTTGTCTTGTCTGTGTGATGATGCCACGTTTATATTTGAGGAGGCATGAGATGAGGCGTGCTTTTGATATTAACATTTTTAACAATATAGCGAAATGTTTCTTATTGTGTTTGAGCTTGTTGAGTTTGCCAGTAGAGTCGATACCCATTCAAAACGCTAACACTGATGCAGGTGTTATTAATGAGAAGCAGATCCTATATTGGCTTATTAAGCGTGGGGAATTAGAAAGTGAAGCGTCCCTGGTTCAACAAAAATCTGCTATAGCAGCATTTGTTGGCAAGATCACACGATTTTCTAATAAGGCGCTTATTGAAGTGAAAGCAGAGAAAAGCAGACATGCTAAGCAGCTTGCTTTGGAGGGTAATAAGGCTAAGTCGCCACCATTTTTAAATATTATCGACAGCAATATGGAGATAAAAGTAAAGGTATTGGGTGTGTTAATTGATTTTCCTAATTTACTTCATGGTGAGCATGGTTTATTAACTCAAGATACTCAAATGCATTATGAGGATTACAATAGAGATCATTATCAAAATCTTCTTTTTTCAACAAGCGGATATTTAGGTCCTGAAAATCAAACTCTTATATCTGGATATCAGTATTTACAAGCAGTTTCTGGTCAAAGTTTTGTTTTTTCAGGAGAAGTGAAAGATTGGGTAACGGCTAGGTATGATGCCGCTTATTATGGCAGTAATGATGAAAGACAAAAAGATAATGCTGTTGCCGAATTAGTCAAAGAAGCGATTGCTCAAGTTGTTTCCAGCATGTCGAGTGAAGAACTAAGTCAGTATGATATTGAGGATCCTTATGATCTTGATGGTGACGGAGTGACTGATGAAGCTGATGGGATGCTGGATCATGTCATGATCTTTCATTCCAGTATTGGCGAAGAAGCAGGTGGAGGCTTGTTGGGGTCTGATTCTATTTGGTCACATAGGGGATATGTTGATGCTTATACATCGGGTTACCATTTGCCTGGAACCAATAAGAAAGTATTCGGTTATACCATTCAACCCATTGATGCCTCATTGGGGGTCTGTATGCACGAATTTGCTCATGATCTTGGTTTATTTGATGAGTATAATATTCAACACCAAGGAAAGAATTTTTCTGTAGGTGCTTGGTCTTTAATGTCAGCAGGAAGTTCAATAGGCAAACTTGACGGCTCTGCACCAGCGGGACTCAGTCCATATGCTCGTTCATATTTGCAACAACGTTATCTTGGTAATTGGGTTCAAGAGCAAGTGGTTGAGCTTAATGAAATAGGCGGTGAGGGATTCGATCTTGCTTTATTTGAAGCGGTTAATCATGGTCAGTTGAATCAGATTTCTATTCCATTACCAGTCGAAATACTCGATTTTAGTGAGCCTTATGAAGGAGAGTATCAATACTATTCAAAGCAAGGCAATTTACTCAATAGTGCAATGTCATTTGACATAGAACTTCCGAGTGTTAGGCCATTGACTTTATCTATGAAAGCACATTGGAATATAGAAGAAGACTATGATTATAGCCAAGTGCTCGTCGATGGGGTTGCCATCGCTGGGAATCTAACGAAAGCGAGTAATTCAGTTAATAATGCGAGAAATATCTTAACAGGTAAATCAGCTGATATTGTGGGTATGGCAGAAGACGATACTTGGATTGATTTAACGTACGACTTAAGTGCATATGCTGGCCGGAATGTCCGTATTACGGTCAATTATGTGACCGATGAAGCCGAAGGGAGTGACGGGATTATTATCGACAATATTGCGGTTAATCAGGGGGATAATGAAATATATCTCGATGGGGCTGAGCTTGATGGGCAAATGAGTTTGGTTGGATTTGAACGTGTTTCCAATCAAATTTCAGGCGAAAATCAGCGTTATATTATTCAGTTACGCAATTACAATGGTGTTGATGTCGGATTGTCGTCAGTTGATTATGAGGCTGGAGTGTTGCTTTGGTTGGAGAATAGTCACTTTGATAGAGGACCTAGCATCATAGGTGTTGTTGATGCTGATCAAAACTTAATTATAAAGGGAAGCACAGACATTCAGCTCAGAGATGCAGCTTTTAGTCTATTTAATCAAGGTCGTTATTTTGGAGATGAGCATCTAGCATCCATTAATAGGTTTGATGATAACCAAGATTATAGTGCACCATTACAACCTCGTTCAGGTATCCTCTTGCCAGAAATTGGATTGAGTTTTGAGATCGTAGAGCAGGCTGATAATCATGACAAAGTGATTGTTAGCTTGCGCTATGATAAGGCTGAATGAAAGGCTAAGATAAAAAGGAAACAAAAAAGATCATTGTGAATAGTCCTATAAAATAGCTTCCTGATCTTGTTTCATTTTGATGATATTTTTTTTTGCGGTGGGCAAAAAAACTTCACTAACAATCAACTGCTCTGAATCGACATGGAAATAACGACGGCGTCCCCAAAGTGGTTCACTGACGTGTTGATCTAATGATGCTGCAAATTTTGCTAATCTGCTACTCAGTGAAAATTTAGCAATTTCTATTTTTCCCGGGACAAACTCATTTTTAGTAAACAATAACTCGCCTAAAGGTTTGGAGCCTAGAGCTAAAAAATCGGCTTGTTTTTTTATCATGAGCTTTTCAGGGATAATGGTTCTTGCAAACACCCAAGGTTGACCATCCAAACATAATAATACCTCTCGGATCCATACCGTTTGTTGCAGAGGCAGTTCGCCAATACAAGATGTATGCATGCCCTCGCCTAATACTTTGACTTCAAAATGCTGACATTGCTCTTTTAATTTCAGGGTTAAGCTATCAGAAGCAAGTAGCCATGAATGAAGAGAAGGATTAAGAGGCGTTTGGACATGATTGGGTGATAACCAGTTAATCTCTTCACCATATGGAAAGCTTAGCGTTGAGGTTGGCATTCAATTCCTTGTAGTCAGTGATGAACTCCGGATGGATATATCGACTTTGTACACCCCTCCTACAATCGAGTGTTTTTCATGGAACCGACGATAAACCTAGAGGCGTTAGTTTATCATGCCATTTTGGTCAATGTCAGTGGAATTGGCATTATTGAGATAAATGTCGCAATAAATGCGTTATTGGAGGGAAATTAAATAAAGAAAGTGCCCAGAAAGGTCGCATTATTGAGAAGTGATGATGTTTTTTTATTTGTCACTTGTTATGCTCTTTTTAGTGTATGTCGCTGGGCGCAATAATTTAGGACGTAAGTGTTAATTATGGGGAAATGGTTATTATTGCTACTGACTTTCGTGAGTGCTTTTAATGTTAACGGGACTGAAAATCAAGTATTAAAAAACTATGCTTACTATGGGCTCGAACCTGATATTGTGACCAATTATATTAGTAGCAGTAAAAAACGGAGCTTTGTCAGGGTTAATGTTGAACTTATGGTTAATGATCCTCAATCTTTGATTGAACTTGAACATCATGATCCTTTATTGAGATCGACGATTTTAGAGATTTTAGGGGCTCAAAGCGAAGAGCAAATTAAGTCTATGATAGGGAAAGAGTCGATCCGGCGAGAATGTTTTGAGGCCGTTAATCGTTTACTTGAACAAGAAGTGGGTGAGCGTTTGGTGGTTAATTTACTCTTTACTCAGTATCTTTATAATTAGTTTTCATTTCAATGGTGGTTTTATTACTGAGTCATTAAAGGGAGTGTTTTATATTTTGGATAGATAAGGTTCAACACATTGAAGTGACGTAATGAGGTATAATTGCTTTTTAATTATTCTTACCTTCTTTATGACTACAATTAAGAAAAGGCTTTCTGCCAACGATACGAGGATGACGAACGGAGCATCATCTTCAATTAAACATAAAGGATTACATTCAAGAAATGTGCATAATGTCGGGTATGATTTCCCGTCATTGATCAAAGACTCTCCTGATTTTGAGCAATATGTCAGACCGAATCACTATGGGGACTTGTCTATTGATTTTTCTGATCCAATGGCTGTTAAAGCATTAAACAAAGCTTTATTAAAACAGTTTTACCATATTGATTACTGGGATATACCAGAAGGTTTCTTATGTCCACCTATTCCTGGGCGAGTCGACTATATTCATCATGTTGCAGACTTATTGTCTGTCGAAGGTAAGGTGCCTAAAGGTCATAAAGTAAAAGCATTAGACATTGGCACCGGTGCGAATGCCATTTACCCTCTGTTGGGGATTCAAACTTATGGTTGGCAATTTACTGCATCGGATATAGATATTTTAGCCATTGATAATGTTGTCAAAATAATAAATAAAAATACGATTATTAAGGGAAAGTTAGCGCTAAGGTTGCAAGATAAACCTGATAATATATTTCAGTCTGTCATCCAGCCTAATGATCGGTTTAATGTGACCTTATGCAATCCTCCATTTCATGCTTCTTTGGCAGAGGCTAATGCTGGGAATGAACGTAAAGTAAAAAATTTAGCGATCAATCGTAGTAAGAAAAACCATTCTGATGTTGTTAAGGCGAGTGAGACTTCTCAAGTGGCATTAAATTTTGGTGGACAGAACGCTGAGCTTTGGTGTGAAGGTGGTGAGCGTCAGTTTTTGCAAAGAATGATAAACGAAAGTAAAAACTTTTCACAACAATGCCAGTGGTTTACTAGCCTCATTTCCAAGAAAGACAACCTGATTAGCTGTCACAAAATCTTAAAAGATGTCAAGGCGCAACAGATAAAAGTAATTGAAATGAAACAGGGTAATAAGCAAACTAGGATTTTATGTTGGAGCTTTTTAAATAAAAAGCAAGCGGATTTGTGGTTAGATTTTCATGCTTAGTGTTACAAGATATTTAGAGTATTAACTCAGAGTCTAGGGGCATTGCAGCTGTATATATAGTACTCTGACCTGTATTATGTGTGATTGTTTGTTTTAGGCTAACTTTTTGCTCGCTATTGGTAGCATAAATGGGATCCCATTGAACTAGTGGAAATTGAGAACGTGTTTGAAGAAAAAAAGTGGACCTTAAAAAGTATAGCTGAAAAATTAGGCGTCTCTAATGCGACAGTGTCTAATGCTTTTAATCGACCGGATCAATTATCCGAAAAACGTAGAAAAGATATTTTGGCTGCTTGTGCTGAATTGGGCTATTCCGGTCCTAACAAGGCGGCTCAGTCATTACGCAAAGGGAAATTTGATACTGTCGCATTAGTCTTATCTGATAGTGTTGAATACATGGTATCGGATCCTGTCGCTAGCCACTTTATGAAAGGTGTTGCATCGGTATTAGCAAGAGAAAAGATAAACTTATTACTTTTTTCAGGTAGTGCTGAGCATGTTAATAGCGTTGTCGATTTTGTTGATGGCTTTATTTGCTATGGCCGTCCGAGGAATCCATTACTTGTTGAGCAACTTAAGCAAGTGAGAAAGAAAGTTGTGACTGTAGATTTTGATATTCAGCGTAATGCTTCAGTAGGGATTGATAATCAATCTGCAGCCCATGAGATTGCACAGTTAGCAATACAGTCTTCTGATGATGATGTGGCTATTATGGGATTGCGTTTATTGGATCATAATGCAATTTGCTATGTTGAAGATCTTGATTCTGTTGTGACTGAAGCCTCAGTGGCCCATCAACGATTGAAAGGGTATTTATCGGCACTTTCCTTTAAAGATGTGACACTTAAAAAACAGCGAGTGTGGAATATTCCTGAAAGTCGCTCAGAGTGTGCAAGTATTGCGGCTAAACAAGCTTTGAACGCCACTCCAAGAGCTAATGTCTTTTTATGTATGAGTGATATTATTGCATTAACCTTGATGAATGAAGCAACGAAAATGGGCCTTAAGATCCCCAGCGATATTCGCGTTGTCGGTTTTGATGGTATTGATGAAGGTGTTAGGTGTAATCCGCCACTTGCGACAGTACATCAATTTTCAGAACAAAAAGGGATTAAGGCGGCACAAATGTTTGTCGACGGGGCTAACCATGAAGAAACCTTGCCTTATGGGATTAGAGAGGGTGGAAGCTGTTAAGCGAAACGCCTATTGCTTGGGAGGTTATTTTATTTCCCAAGCGAAAGTGTTATTGGAGAAGTGATTAACAATCTAATGTACAAGTAAGTCTGATATGAGTACTTTGGTTTCTTTTTTTGCCTCTTTAATGAATATTGTGGTGTTTTTATTCATTAAATCCACATTCAGTGATGCCTGAAGCGCTAGGTTATTCCAACATAAATTGAAACCACTTTGAGTGCGAACTAATGAGAAATCACCTTCGAATGCCTCACTATTATTGCGTATTTTTATCAGTTTAATGAGTGCATCGACTATAGGCTTTTTTAAGGCGTTACGGATATCTAAGTGGTTTAAATAAGGGCGATTGATATCGCGACCCACATGTGTTTTTTCTAACAAAGCCATATCATTGGGTATAGCGAGTAATCCTGCGTAATAGACTTGTGGGATCCCTGGCGAGAAAAATTGAATCGCTCTAGCCAGTAAGTAGTCATAATTATTTTGGCCAAGTGCATCATAATAAGTACAATTAATTTGATATAAATCAATGTTATTGGCGGCAGATCCTGTTGCCTGTAAGCTTTCCCCCGCACTTTTTGTATGGATACTATTGACCAGTGTATCTATTTGATCTGCAGTTAATAAGCCGCGTTTACTTTCACTCGGGCCAACATCAATGATACCTATACCGTCATGGGTATCGAGTACGGTGACACAATTTCTGGGAGCGATCGTTAACCAGTGGCAAAGTGCATCACAGTTGGATGTATTGAGTGTGTGTAAAATCAGAGGAGGCAACGCAAAATCGTAGACCATATCCACACGTTTAGCGATATCGATTTGTGTTTCATAATGAGAATGAATTTCTGCCAGTGTTCTCATTCCTAATTGGTGGGCCTTATCTGATAGCTCATCAATAAAATCAAATGCTTCTTTTATCATGAAGCAGCTGCTTCCGGCTTTTTTAATGGCGTAACCTGCCGCATCGAGTCTAATGAGCTTTATATTACTTTGTGCAAACTGTTGCAGTGCTTTATTTAAATATGCTTGGCCCGAGTGGGATTTTACGTCGATATCGATTTGATTTCGAGTAAACGTTGTCCAAAAATCCGCTTCTGAGCCGTCATCTAAAGTATAGCGACTAAAGCAACTCCCTGGGCGAGGACGATAAATACTTTGTTGCTGCTCTGCAGTCATACCTTCAGGAAAGACACTCTGCTTGGTGAGAAATAAATCACGATAAGGTGAGCTATTAGGATGGCGCAAAACATCTTGAAACTCTTCTGACTCGGCAGAGATATGATTGACGATAAGATCAGCCATGAGATCATAATCTTGACCGATATTTTTAATGTCGTTCCATTCACCTAAGCGTGGATCGACGCGAATATGATCAATGGGATCGAAACCAGCGTCGCTTCCATCGATTGGATAGTAAAAAGGTAATATATGTGCACCAGAAAAGACATTTTTTAACTCATTATCTAATATTTTTTTGAGATTTTTAAGTCCTCCGCCAGTCATTCTATCTGTGTAAGTGATGAGCTGTATTTTATTTTTCATATTAACTTTATATCCAAAATTGCATATAGCCACTTAATCGATTAAGTTGTATCTTCAGCTAAGCTTAAAAAATAATCAAGGAAATTATTTAATTTTTATCAAAAACGGTTATTTTTTGAATCGTGTAAGATTAACGATTATTAACCTTTTGACGGGCTGTTAAATGGTACGCGAGTTGTTTTTAAATTGTTTTTTATTAATTGATTACTGTATTTTTGGTACTTTTTAAGTATTGGATCTTAACATTTAGCATTTAGCATTTAGCATTTAACATTTAGTTGAATGTTAAAATAATAGATAGGTAACAGTGATGGCTAATTCTCATTTAGATATACAACAAACGAACATACGAAGAATCAAAATGTTGACATATTTGATGTTTTTTATGTTTGCAATGACCTCTGATGCCGTAGGTGTCATTATTCCAGAGTTAATTTCGACTTTTAATTTATCGATGGCTCAAGCCAGTGCTTTTCACTATATGCCGATGATTTTTATAGCGCTAAGTGGTTTGTTCTTGGGTTATTTAGCGGATAAATTAGGCAGGAAAGTGACGATCCTTATAGGGCTGAGTTGTTTTGCTTTGGCTTGTTTTTTATTTGCTATTGGCGATGAGTTTTATTATTTCCTTATGTTGCTGGCTTTGGTTGGAGCTGCAATTGGTGTTTTTAAAACAGGGGCATTAGCGTTAATAGGTGATATTTCTAAAAATACTTCAGAACATGCTAGTACGATGAATACTGTCGAAGGATTTTTTGGGGTAGGGGCAATGATGGGACCTGCTATTGTGAGTTACTTTCTTGTCAATGGTCTATCTTGGAAATACCTGTATTTGGGGGCTGGTGTCTTTTGTGTGTTGTTATGTTTAGTTGCTCTTTTGTCACGTTATCCAGATATAAAGCAAGCCAATGATGAGCCTGTTACTCTTAAAGGTACAATGAAAATGATGCGTAATCCTTATGCATTAGGCTATTCCTTAGCCATAGGGCTTTACGTTGCCACTGAAGTGGCTATTTATGTTTGGATGCCGTCATTATTCATCGACTATAAAGGTGAATTTGCACTGGTTGCCACTTATTCTTTGGCTATATTTTTTACGTTAAGGGCTGCAGGGCGTTTTATGGGGGGCTGGGTATTAAGGCGCTTTAGATGGCAACAAGTCATGTTTAGTTTTAGTCTCGCTATTTGTGCGTGTTACCTTGGTGCTATGTCTTTGGATATCGAAGCTGCGGTGTTTTTATTACCCTTATCTGGGCTTTTTATGTCGATGATGTATCCAACATTGAACTCTAAAGGCATTAGTTGTTTTCCTGTTAAACAGCATGGTTCAGTTGCGGGGGTCATTCTCTTTTTTACCGCCTTATCTGCCGCTATAGGTCCTTTACTCATGGGATTGATCAGTGATTTATTTGGTGATGTACGATATGGATTCTATCTAGCCACCTTTTTTGCTTTGTTGCTTTGTTTATTATCTCTTTTTAATTTAATCAAAGATCCTTCTGCTCATCTACTTGATGAAGGTGAAAATGAAGTTCATTAAGTTTTTCATATTGCATACAACTGCTTACTTCATTGATATTCAATTGCTTCTCTAAAGGCGTCATGGTTATTTTAATGACCAATGGAAGTGAAGCGGTTGAGATTATTACACCGACTTTTACATCGAAAGTTGCGACACCACAGATCAGCGCGATAGATACCACGGGGGCGGGTGACAGTTTTGTCGTAGGGTTTTGGTTTGCCCTAATAGGGGGACGAGTGGATACTGAAAATGATATGGCTGTTGTTGATATACAGTCGCTGGATTTGTTAAGTAATGACACCCAGATGAGAAAAGCTGTGGCGTTTGCCGTAAGGTGTGGCGCGAAAACCTGTATGCAAAAAGATGCCTTTCCAGCATTACCTCTGTTAGATGAGGTGTTGAGTCTGTGTTAGTCTATGGCATCAATAAAGTGGAATTAGGCCGTAAAAATGAGCATCGCTAAAATAGGGGTTGTTACTGTAAGTGACAGGGCAAGTGCCGGAATTTATGAAGATCTTTCAGGTAAAGCCATTATTGATGTGCTTAATGAATATCTCGTCTCCGAATGGGAACCCGTTTACCAAGTGATCCCTGATGAAAAAGAAGTCATAGAGGAGACCTTAATTCGTTTAGCAGATGACCAAGATTGCTGCCTGATTGTGACGACAGGCGGGACGGGGCCAGCAAAAAGAGATGTGACTCCAGAGGCGACAGAAGCCGTGTGCGATCGTCTCATGCCGGGGTTTGGTGAATTAATGCGCGCAGAATCGCTAAAGTTTGTGCCTACGGCTATTTTATCTAGGCAGACTGCGGGGCTTAGAGGCGATTCGTTAATAGTCAATTTACCTGGCAAACCCAAATCTATTCGTGAATGCTTAGACGCTGTCTTTCCCGCAATTCCTTATTGCATCGATTTAATGGAAGGTCCTTTTTTAGAGTGTAATGAAACTATTATTAAGCCTTTCAGACCTAAAGTTAAGTAAGTTTGAGTTTTTTAATCTATTGATATTAATAGTGATTCACTAATTTTTTCGTGGTCTAATGTTGCTTTTGTGTGGCATTTTTTTATGTGATTTTACTGTTTTTTCACTTGTTTTAGTATAAGTAGAGCAAAAACTCTTAGTTTTTATTACATCTTCAAGTAATATGGCTAAAAAACAATACGCTTTTAAGCGATGAAGGTAGCTATTTTATGTCTCTCGAACAATATCATGTTATTCGGCTCATACAGCAAAAGAGTCAGTCACTTGGCGATGCCACCGCGCTTAAAGGCTTTGAAATGGCCGCGCCTTGGGACAGTGTTAGTTGGAGGCAATTTGATGATTACACATCACAAATAGCCCGGCTACTGATTCAATTTGGACTGCAAGCCCAAGATAAAGCCGTTATTTTATCGCAAAACTGCCCGCAATGGACTTGTGCTGATGTGGGAATGTTGAAAGCGAAAGCGGTTGTTGTCCCGATTTATCCGACGAGTACCTTAGAGCAAGCTGCCTATATTATGGAAGATTGTCAGGCGAAGTTAATTTTTGTCGGTGATCTCCAACAATATCAAATGGCCTGTCAGCTCGTAGCAGGTTGTGAGAGTGCGACTCAAATTATCGTATTTGATGCGAGTGTAGAACTGGTCGATCAAAAGAGCCATTTTCATCTAGATACTTTACTTTATCAAGCAGTGGAGGAGCGTTATTCACTCGAGCTGGATAAACGTCTATCGAACTTACTACTCGATGATATTCTCACCTTGATTTATACCTCTGGTACCACAGGCAATCCAAAAGGTGTCATTTTAGATCATCGCAATGTGGCGACGATTATTCGCCAGCATGATAGTGAGCTTAACTTTGAGTCTGGCGATGTCTCGCTTGTCTTCTTACCGCTAAGCCATGTTTTTGAGCGTGGCTGGAGCTTCTATGTGCTGGGTCGCGGTGGTTGCAATGTGTATTTGCAAGATCCAATGAAGGTGAAGGAAGCGATTACCCAAGTGCGCCCACATACCTTGTGTGTTGTGCCACGATTTTTAGAAAAAGTGTACAGTGCGGTCCAAGAAAAGGTGGCTAAAGCGCCTGAGAAGAGAAAGAAACTGTTCGCATGGGCATTGTCTGTGGGCGAGAGGCAGTTTGAAGTTAGCCAGAGTCGGGCCAAGGGCTCATTATGGTTAAAATTACAATTTTTATTGGCAAGTAAGCTCGTTTTTTCAAAATTACAGCAGGTATTAGGCGGCAGACTGAAATTTATGCCTTGTGGGGGCGCGGCGCTTGAGCCTAAAGTCGCAGGCTTCTTTCATAGTATTAATTTACCCGTTTTATGTGGCTATGGTATGACAGAAACCAGTGCAACAGTGACATTAAATACCTTGAATAACCGTGTAACGGGCTCCAATGGTAAGCCTTTACCCGGTGTGGATATTAAGTTGGGTAAAGACAATGAAATTTTAGTACGTGGGGATACGGTTATGCGAGGTTATTATAATCGACCTGAAGCGACCGAAGAAACCTTTGAAGATGGTTGGTTAAAAACGGGTGATGCAGGTTTCATTGACGAGCAAGGTAATCTTTTTATTACTGATCGTATCAAGGAGTTAATGAAAACGTCGAATGGAAAATATATTGCTCCACAGCGAGTGGAAGGAAAGGTGGGGTGTGATCCGCTTATTGAGCAAGTTGCTATCGTTGCTGACGCTAAGCATTATGTGACAGCGCTGATAGTCCCTTCTTTTGAATCACTCGAAATTTGGGCTAAAGATCAAGGTGTTGATTATAATTCGCCATTAGATTTATTGCGGAACTCTCAGGTAATAGAGCATTTTGATAATAGACTGCATTTATTACAAGATGAGCTTGCTGGATATGAAAAAATCAAAAAATTCACGCTGTTAGCCGATCCTTTTTCTATGGAATCAGGTCTTATTACACCCACAATGAAATTACGTCGCAAGATGATTTATCATAAATACTCACAAGAAATTGATGCTATGTACTCTTAATGTTTTACACAAATTTTAAAGCAACTTAAGATAGCCACTTAAAGGGTGTTAGGTCATGAGGAGAAGTCGTGTTAAGTCATGAGGTTCAGTTAATCATAAGACCACGGTTTTGTGAGACGGATGCATTGGGGCATATTAATAATACTGTTATTCCCATGTGGTTTGAGGCTGCGCGTGAGCCTATATTTGAAATTTTAAATCCAGGGCAAGATTTAAAAACATGGAATGTGATTTTAGCAGGGTTCAATATTGCTTTTAGTGCGCCAACATTTTATGGCGAAGATGTTGTTATTAAAACATGTGTGAGCCGTATTGGTAACAGTAGTTTTGTGGTGACTCAAGCATGTTGGCAGGGGAATAAAAAAACGGCAGAAGCGCAAACAACGATGGTGTTTTATGATTATGAAACAGATAAAAGTCAGCTTCTAACGGATGAGATCCGTACTCAACTGGGTCAATTAATGCGGGTAGACGCATAACATTTTATTGTTGTTAGTTTAAGGCTTGTTTACTTTATACCCCAGTACATTTTCAATACGCTTGGGTATGGATAATAAGTACAAGCCTGTTATTTTAGTGTTCGTATTGCTGCAATGCGTTAAGTAATTCTGGTGTTATTGCCGCTTTTTGTCCCGTTTTAAAGTTGAACATAACCACTTTTGACCATCCGACTGTGGTGATTTTTTGTAACTTTTCACTGTAAGTATAGTAATGCATCATGAATCTATCGTTGCCAATTTCACTAATTGTTACCCCGATTATTAAGGTATCTGGAAAAGTGACTGGATATTGATACTTGGCTTGATTCTCACTGATCACCGGGCCTATTATTATCTCTGTCGTGGCTTTGAGTAAGTTAATTTGTTTAAAAAAATCTATTCTCGCGGTTTCAAAATATTTAAAATAGATGACGTTATTAACATGCTGTAAGGCATCCATGTCACCCCAAGCGACAGTGATTTTTGTATGTATTGGGTACTGCTCTAAAAACTCTTCCATTTAATTATCACCTGATCTATTATAAGTTTTTTTTTAAAATGAAAATAACCATCATCTTGGCTTAAATACTAGAAAGGCTGTGAAACTTATCTTGTTTGGGGGTTGCTCTATCCCCATCTATACTCCTTAGTTATAGAGTGTATAGGAAATAAGAGATGCCATGAAAACGTCTTATCAATCTTACTTGGCTCAATCACGTGCACTTTTGAAGGAGCAAAGTCGAGGATACGGAATCGTATTAACTTTTTTAATCATACTTGATTTTATCCTATGGAAGAAGGAAGTTAATTTACAGGGTTTTTATTTTTTTAATGATTTAGCATTAATCTTACCTAATTGGTTTTCAGCTCATTTGACTGATTTGGGCAGTGGCACACTGGTGATAGGCTTGAGTCTTTGTTTTTTAGTCTTTCGCCCAGAACTTATTTGTCGAATGCTCATTGCGGGTGTGATCTGTGCTGTATTGGTAACGATTTTAAAGCACTATTTTGATGTACTTAGGCCTGCAGCTATTTTAAACTCTTTAAATATTATCGGTAATATTCATTTCAAAGATAGTTTTCCTTCAGGCCATACTGCTGCTGTATTTGTGTTTGCGGGGAGTCTTTACTTATCGTTAAATCATATTGGGATAAAGGTCATATTGCTTGTGATGGCTAGTTTAGTGGGCATTTCGCGGATCATAGTAGGTGCACATTGGCCTACTGATATTGTTATGGGGGCGATTATAGGAATGTTTAGCGCTTATCTTGCCGCGAACGTATGTCCGCCTATTTGGTTAACGGTAAAAATGAGATTACTTAGTTTTATCGCTATTTTTATCACCTTAATAGTGTCAGAAATACAAGGTGAGTATGATTTTCCTTTGCTGCCGAGTGTGAAAATTTTACGTTGGATCATTATATTCTTGTCACTTATTTTGATTATGAGGCATATATTTTTATTTTGGTTGATCAAAAAGCCTAAGAATATTTAGTAAAGAGTATGCTTAGGAATTCTGATGATGGACAGATGGTATGATAGACATCAATGGACGTTTTACATGCGAATGGGGCCATCAATATTATCGACGTTAACTTCACCAGAGCTTGATGAAAGGATGGTTAATCCCTTAGTACTGTGGATATTGATATCGCCGGAGCCATCACCTAGCGTGACGTTACCTTGACTGGTGTGAACATTAATATCACCCGAACCATCATCGATGGTGATATTGCCAATGATATTTTGAATACTCATATCGCCTGAGCCATCGATTATCTGTGTATTACCTGAACTATTTTTGATCGCTATGCTACCCGATCCATCATTAATTTGTAGATGATGTCCGCCAACAATACTGATGTTACCGGATCCATCATTTAGATGGATGTCGGCAGTCACATTGTTGATTTTTGCCGCACCCGAGCCATCATTTAATGTCAATGCCATGGCTGCAGGTACTAAAATACTGAGATCTATGTAAGGCTTGGGCTGAGTGTTTTTTCGTTTTGCAAATTTAGCAATAAGCTCTGCTTTTTCACCTCGATTTTTAAGGGTGAGGACGTAAGCATTATCTTCATGGTAATAAATGTCGGCAGTCACAGTGATTGCTTTTAGTCCTGCAACCCCTTTAATATCGAGTTGTCCAGCCCCTACATTGGCGATGAGACTATGGAGGTTTTGGGTATCGAGTCTTTTTTTTACCTGTTTGTATTGTAAGGGAGCGTGGCTAGCCCCTTCGACATAAATAATGCATCCAGTCAGAGTTAATATCATGACACTAATCGCTATTATTGAACGGAACATCATGTGGTTAGTCCTTATTGTTGTATTACTTCGATGAATTATCGTTGAATAGGCAAATTAGGGGCCAAAAATATAACTAATTGTTATTGATTGAATTTATTAATAATGTGGTGATATTTGTTAACTATGTGGTTAAATGTTAGTGTTTTTGACTAAATAAAATGAGGCACTAAATGAATAATGCCTCATTAAACTTTTATAAAATGAATGGGGTGGGTTTGGGCGTATTTTTATTCGATGGCGGTAAAATGGGAAGCACAATTTGAGGCTGATCACCCGTTAATGACTGTAAGAATAGGACAATATCTTGCGTGTCTTTTTCTGATAGTTTTTTACCTAATTGAATATCTGCCATGATGGTGACGGCCTCTTCTAATGTCCAAACACTGCCGTCATGGAAGTAAGGGTATGTGAGTTCAATATTTCTTAAGGTCGGAACCTTAAAGACATTTTTATCGATGGCTTTTCCTGTCAAGGCTTGACGCCCAATGGCAGGGTTGGTGGTAACAAAGGTTTTAACGACACCCATTTTCATGTACATATTGTTACCTGCGGCGGGTCCATTATGGCAACCTACACAGCCGACTTCTTTGAATAATCGATACCCATTTATCGTATTGCTTGAGATTGCTTGTTTGTTACCCATGAGGTATTGATCAAATGGACTATTAGGCGTGACAAGGGTCTCCTCGAAGGCCGCTATGGCATCAGTAATCGTATCGATGCTAATGGCATTATTATCGAAGTTATCTGCAAACAATTTTTGATATTCAGGTATGGATGCGATCGTTGTCACTGCTAGGGAGTGCGTTGATCCCATTTCTTTGGGGTTGGCGATAGGGCCGCCAGCTTGCTCTTTTAAATCTTTTGCTCGTCCATCCCAAAATTGGGCAATGTTATAGCGGGAGTTTAGGACCGTTGGAGAGTTAATTGGACCCTGCTGCCATTGATCGCCTATTGATGTTGCCAAGGAATCGACGCCAGCTGTGGCTAGATTGTGACATGAATTACATGAAATATAGCCAGATTTAGATAATCTTGGATCGAAATAGAGCATTTTCCCTAGTGCAACTTTTTCTGGCTCTGTAATGTTGGCGGCTTCAATTATGCTGATAGGTTCTTGCGCGACGCTCGATGTAGCGAAAAGTAAATTCGTACTCATAGCGAGTATCAATATTAGCGGTTGTTTCATAAGTGCTCACATTCTTGTTGATGAAATAAATATTCCCTATTTTCATATGCTAATTTTCAAAGTGCGTGCTTTGAAATACGACTGAACAAATGATGGTTTATCTGTTTTGGGATGATGCTCAAGCGATGTGACATTACTGTTTTTATTTTCGCTTGAGTGTTAGGGGCTGTTGAACTTTCGTGGTTAAATTCTGTCCGAAATAAACGTGTTTTAATCACGGTGTAGAGAATGTTGCCTAGCCTTCTAAGCAAATTGTCTACAACGAAAGAGTAAAACACGTTTAGCCGGATCCTACGGACAGCGTTTGTGACTCCTTTTTACAGCGTTATCGCTTCTTTATGTACGACCCCATTGATGGGGAAGCTAGAACAACGTTTGAACCCAAGTCGAGAATAACAACACAAGCTCTGTATTGTATAAAGAGTCTACATGCTGCTGCATAAATGACCACCAAAGAACAACAGCCCTTAGGGCCAGCTTATCTTTTAGGGCGATGCAAAAGACATCTTGAAAGCTAAACAGCTCCTATTTATAAAGCGTCGAGTCAGAAGGTTTTCTGTTGTGACGCTTTTAAAGCAAAGGTGCTAGATGTTTGGTCCCGCATTTTTGATCGCATCTGACACTTGATATTTAGAAAAATTCTCTTGGAAACTGACGGCTAATACATGTTCAAATTCAGCATATTTACCTTTATCTTCCCAAGTATCAATGGGGTTTAATAATTGCTTATCAACACCTGATACAGACAATGGAATATGTAAGTTAATTTTTTCTAGGTGTTGTGTTTCAGCTTCCTTTAACTCACCACTGACGATAGCATCAATAATGGCTCGAGTGGTAGGGATATCAAAGCGCTTCCCTATGCCATGAGGCCCTCCTGTCCAACCTGTATTAACTAAGTATACTTGGCTATCAAATGATTCAATTCGCTCCATTAGTAGCTCTGCATAGACATTGGCGGGTCGAGGAAAGAAAGGGGCGCCAAAGCAGGTTGAAAAAGTGGATTGAATAGCCGATGTTGAGCCGACTTCTGTTGAACCTACTTTTGCAGTATACCCAGATAAGAAATGATAGGCAGCTTGTGCCTTAGTGAGTTTAGATACCGGAGGTAAAACACCGGAAACATCACAGGTCAGAAAAACGACAGCATGAGGCTCTGGGCCTCGATTTTCTAATTTTCGTTGAGGTATATGTTCAAGAGGATAAGCGACACGGGTATTTTCTGTTAGGCTATCATCATGATAATCAGGGGTCTTGTTTTCATCAATGATAACATTTTCAAGTACGGCACCATGACGTATAGCGTCCCAAATGACGGGCTCATTTTTCTGGCTTAAGTCGATACATTTAGCATAACAACCGCCTTCAATATTAAAGACGCCCCCAGCGGCCCAACCATGTTCATCATCACCGATGAGTAAACGTTTAGGGTCGGCTGATAGGGTTGTTTTCCCTGTTCCAGATAATCCAAAAAATAAGGTGGTATCGCCTTGATGTCCCACATTGGCAGAGCAGTGCATCGGTAAAACATTATGTGCCGGTAAGAGAAAGTTTTGCACGGAGAACATGGATTTCTTCATTTCTCCCGCATATTTTAACCCTGCTAACAACACTTTTCGCTCAGCGAAGTTAATGATGCAAGCTGCATCTGAATGTGTTCCATCCCTTTGTGGCACACATTCAAAATCAGGAGCATTAATGATTTGCCAAACAGGTTTGTTTTGCGCATTAAACTGTTCAGGTAGGATAAACAGATTACGTGCAAATAGTTGATGCCAAGCATATTGAGTGGTGACTTGAACAGGTTGGTAATGTTGAAGATCGGCACCGACTTCTAGCTCTGAGACAAAGGTGTCCTTATCTTGAAGATAGGTTTCAACTCTTTGCCAAAGTGACTCAAAAGCGCTTGCTTCAAAAGGACGGTTTATTTTTCCCCAATCTATCTCTGTTTCTGTAGAGGGTTCTTTTACAATGAATCTATCATTAGGAGAACGACCAGTACGGGTGCCTGTTTTTGCCATAATGGCACCGGTTGAGGTTAGCTCAGCTTCATTACGTTTAAGTGCATAATCAATTAACTCTTGGGTTGAGAGGTTAAGATGTTTGCGGTTGAATCCGTCCGCCATAGGGTTAATCTCCATTTGTTATTCACAATAATGTACTGATCTTTTTGTTGCCAGTTTATGATCGAAATTGATTGTAACTTAGGCGATGAAGAATAGGTGAAAGGAAATCAAAAAAAGGTGATAAAAGGCATAAATAATATACCTTTCATTTTGATACTCAATATTTACTGTTTATTTTCAGTGTATTGCTGATTAGAAAAAATAGCTTCAACATCAATGCTGTCGAAAGAATATTGCGTATTGCAATACTCACATCCCATTTCGATTTTTCCTTGCTCTTTAATGATGTCATCTATTTCAGCTTTAGACACACTGCGTATGGCTTGAGCGCTTCGCTCTTTAGAGCAGCGGCAGCTAAAACTAACACTAACAGGATCAAATAATCTAAGATCTTCTTCATGGTATAGGCGGTTTAAGACTGTTTGTGCATCAAGAGCATATAATTCATCGGCTTTAATGGTATCGGTGAGAACACTCAGATGTTCAAAAGCTTCATTATGCTTGGCTTCACTCGGTAGTATTTGCAATAACATGCCAGCTGCTTGTTGACCATTTGAAAATAACCAAATTTTGGTGGGTAGTTGCTCTGATTGAGAGAAGTAAGCCTCTAAACATTGACTTAATGTGGGCTTGTCTAAAGCCACAACACCTTGGTAGCGCTCACCTTTATTGGGTGTGAGTGTGATGACCATGTGTCCTTTACCAAATAGTTGCTGCAAATCATCAGACTCTCCTAAAGGGCCCTCAAAACGTGCAACACCTCTAAGTTGTTGTTGAACATCACCATTAATAACGGCGAGTGAAACGGGGCCATCTCCTTGAAGCTGGACACTAATATCACCCTGAAACTTTAAGGTAGAAGTTAATAATGATGTTGCCGACATCAATTGTCCTAACAGGCTTTGAATCACCGTGGGATATTCATGGGCGGCTAATATCGCTTGGTAACTTTCTTCAAGTTGTACTATTTGGCCTCGAACATCAGCACTTTCAAATAGGTAGCGATGTAAATTATCTTTATTCATTCTACAGTCTCTTTATCAATTAACTTTCTTTAAATCGTATTAGTTGGCGACGTTGTTTTTTGTCTGGTTTATGTGCTGGTGCGGGGTTGTTAAGAATGTTTAATCTTCTTGCTTCTGCATTGGTTTCACGCTTAGCTTGACTTGTCGGGGTTTCTTGGTACAAGGTTTGAGCGATTACGGCTTTTTGTCTGTGCTCTGAGAGTTGAATGACAATGATTTCTTTTTCGTCAAAGCCTTGCCTTAACTTGACTTGTGCGCCGATTTCGACAATCTTACTTGATTTTGCTCGCTGGCCGTTATAATGGACTTTTCCACCGTTGATCATTTCTTTTGCTATGGCTCTTGTCTTATAAAAACGGGCGGCCCATAGCCATTTATCAAGGCGAACTTGAAGGTCTATTTTTTTTATTTCGGACATTAAAGTATCACGTTGTATTTAAAGTTATGTAAAATAAGGGAAAATATATTATTTTATTGGCGGTGCTTACTATTGGTTGTTCAATCTACCCGCATTTCTATCATGCTGAGTGCTTATATTAAGCTTATCAAGTTAGCATATTTGAACATTTATCGCCAATATTGCTCGCGTTATGGGCTTGTTGCTGTTAACTGTGTAGGTTAGCATGGTAGACGATTTGCTAAATTAACGTAAAACAGAGTAGAGGCCTATTGAAATAGGGTCCCATTAATTATGGATTTATTAGATACGATTTTTACAAAAATAGCGAAGATACCTCAAAAGCCATTTAATAATGTTATTTTTTGGTCTGGAATGTTACTGAGTTTATCTTTACTGGCACAAATTACTTGGAAAATGGTGCCTGATACCATGACGGCGTCTAAATGGCAGCCTATTCCTGTGGAAATTAATCGTGCAGGTAAAGTTAATGTTAAAGATATTGAGAAGTTAGCTTTATTTGGTCAGTATACCGCTGATGCAAAGGATAAACCTAAAGCAAACATTGTCGAGCAGATCACTGATGCACCTAAAACGACATTATCTATTCAGCTGACAGGGGTGGTTGCTTCAACAACAGAGCAAAAAGGTCTTGCTATTATCGCTTCTAGTGGTGGGCAAGATACTTATAGCTTGGGCGATAAAATAAAAGGAACTTCGGCTTCACTCAAAGAAGTTTATGTCGACCGTATTATTATTACTAATAATGGTCGCTATGAAACCTTAATGCTCGATGGGTTGCAATATGAAGCGCAAGGACAAGCGAATAAACAATTACAAAAAGCCAAAACGAATAAGGATGTTAGAAAAATTGATCATAGAGAAAATAAAGCGGTATCTGAGCAATTGAAAATGTCTCGAGACGAACTGGTGTCTGATCCTGGTAAAATTACCGACTATTTATCAATATCCCCAGTGAGAAAAAACGGTAAATTGGCAGGCTATCGTCTTAATGCGGGTAAAGATAGAGCGCTATTTACTCAATCTGGACTAAAACCTAACGATTTAGCCAAATCCATTAATGGTTATGATTTGACCGATATGGGACAAGCGTTAGAAGTGATGTCATCATTACCAGAGTTAACAGAAATGTCGTTAATGGTAGAGAGAAAAGGCCAATTAATTGAAATAATGTTCAGTTTGCCTCAGTAATGTGAATAAGCTTTATATTATAAATTATATTTCACCAATGTTTAATCGAGAATATGATGCATAAAAAGCAGCGGTGTGTGCATAAAATTTTTTAAGCGAACAAATGGAAAATGTAAGCACTTTAGTTAGTGCTTTTTAGTCAATTGACAGTGTGTTTTGGTCGCAAATTTAGAAAAGGGTTTCTGGGGAAGGTTGATGATAAATAAGAAGAATATTAAGCGAAGCTTAGTCGCTGGATTAGTGATGGGAGCGGCTTTATTGACCCCATCACTTGCATGGGCTGAACAATTTGCCGCTAATTTTAAAGGGGCAGATATTGAAGAATTTATCAATATTGTCGGCAAAAACCTGAATAAGACTATTATTGTCGATCCTACTGTTCGTGGAAAAATAAATGTCCGCAGTTATGATTTACTGGATGAAGAACAGTATTATCAATTCTTCTTGAATGTATTGCAGGTGTATGGTTATGCCGCTGTTCAAGTTGAAAATAACATCATTAAAGTGATTAAAGATAAAGATGCTAAAACGGCAGCGATAAGGGTTGCAGACGATCAATCACCGGGAATGGGTGATGAGATGGTGACGCGAGTCGTGCCTTTATATAACACGGAAGCAAAATTACTGGCACCATTATTACGCCAACTTAATGATAATGCGGGTGGCGGTAATGTCGTTAACTACGATCAGTCGAATGTCTTAATGATTACCGGTCGTGCAGCCGTAGTTAATAAGTTAGTCGATATTGTTCACCGAGTGGACAAGCAAGGTGATACGGCCGTACAGGTTGTGGATTTACAGTTTGCCTCTGCCAGTGAAATGGTACGGATCATTGAAAGCCTGTATCGTACGACGGGTAATCAAGCACAGCTTCCAGGGCAAGCTCCTAAAGTGGTTGCTGATGAGCGTTTAAATGCCGTGATTGTCAGTGGTGATGAAAAAAGTCGAGAGCGTGTTGTTGCACTGATTAAACAGCTCGATGCCGATCAGGCGACAACGGGTAATATTAAGGTGCGTTATTTACGTTATGCTAAGGCTGAAGATCTGGTGGAAGTATTAACCGGCTTTGCAGAAAAATTAGTAAATGACAAATCAACCTCTAAGTCATCGAGTTCAGGCACTGGTAAGCGCCGGAATAATATCAATATTGTGGCGCATGCTGATACCAATGCCTTGGTGATTAGTGCCGAACCCGATCAAATGCGTACCCTAGAAAATGTCATTAATCAGCTGGATATTCGACGTGCGCAAATACTTGTCGAAGCCATTATTGTTGAAGTGGCCGAAGGGGATACCGTCGGTTTTGGCATACAAATGGGCAGTGCCTTTGGGATGGGAACTCAATTTAATAACATTGGCCCTACCCTTGGTGAGATTGGTGCCGGTGTGTGGGATGCACAAGAAACAAAAGGTACTGAGACGTGTTATGGCTCTGGAGATACTAAAGAGTGTACATCAAATCCAGATACTCAGGGTGACATTACCACCTTGGCTGCTGCGTTATCGAAAGTCAATGGTATGGCTTGGGGGCTTTGGTCGGGAGATTTTGGCGCGTTGATTCAAGCGGTATCGAGTGATACCACATCGAACGTGTTAGCGACGCCGTCTATCACCACCCTTGATAATCAAGAAGCCTCCTTTATTGTGGGGGATGAAGTACCAGTCATTACCGGCTCGACAGCAAGCTCTGATAACAGTAACCCGTTCCAATCTGTCGAACGTAAAGAGGTGGGGGTCAAGTTGACCGTCACGCCACTGGTTAACGAAGGCACCTCGGTTAAGCTTATTATCGAGCAAGAAGTCTCTGGGGTTAACGGCACAACCAGTGTCGATGTGACCTTCTCAACTAGACGTTTAAAGACGACGGTCATGGCGGATTCGGGTGAAATTGTGGTACTTGGGGGTCTCATTACTGAAGAAGTGCAAGAAAGCGTGCAAAAAGTGCCTTTCTTAGGCGATATTCCTTGGCTTGGTCATTTATTTAGATCTTCTTCAAGCACTAAGAAAAAGAAAAACCTAATGGTGTTTATTAAGCCCACCATTATTCGTGATGGCATGACAATGCAAGGCATTTCTGGTCGTAAGTACAATTATTTTAGGGCGTTACAGCTAGAGCAAGATGACAGAGGGATTAACTTGATGCCTAACAGTAGTGTGCCTGTCTTACCTGAATGGAGTATGAGCGATTATATTGCCCCAGAAGTGAATGAAGTCTTAGAGCGTTATAAGCAAGGTCAAGGTTTAGAGACTAAGATGCGTGAAACGAATTCGACGCTGAAATCGATTGCAGAGAGTAAAGAAAGAGATAAAGAAGAGGTTGCTGCTGAAGCTAAGATTAAGGCGGCTCAAGATGCGATAGATGCTGAAAACAGTGGATCGGGTGGAAGTGATGCAAACTGAAGAGTTAATGCAGGCGACAAATGAACTTGAACTGTCAGTGGATACTGAAGTTGATGAAGCACTCTATTCTAATAGTAAAGAGCGGTTATCTTTTGCATTCGCTAATCGTTTTAGTGTGGCCTTAGACAAGGCTGAAGATGGTGAGTTGACCTTGTATCATGTGTCATCAACGCCGTTTGATGCACTCATTGAAGCCAGACGCTATGCGGGAAAAAATATCCCGCTAAGTTTACTTGAAGACGATGAATTTGAAGCCAAGTTAACTCAAGCTTATCAAGCTAATTCATCTGAAGCGCAGCAAATGATGAAAGATATTGGCAATGAGATGGATTTATTCACTCTAGCGGAAGAGCTTCCTCAAACTGAAGATTTACTGGAGGGAGATGATGATGCGCCGATCATCAAACTGATCAATGCGCTATTATCTGAGGCGATTAAAGAAGAGGCTTCGGATATTCATGTTGAAACTTATGAAAAGCAATTGGTGGTGCGATTTCGTGTCGATGGGGTATTAAAAGAAGTGCTTAAGCCGAACCGTAAATTGTCTTCATTACTGGTATCACGTATTAAGGTCATGGCGCGGTTAGATATTGCTGAAAAACGGGTTCCACAAGATGGTCGTATTTCATTAAGAATTGGTGGGCGAGCGGTTGATGTGCGGGTGTCGACCATGCCATCAAGTCATGGTGAGCGAGTGGTATTACGTTTATTAGACAAAAATACGGGCAATTTAAATCTCGTGCAGCTCGGTATGACAGAATCTGTACGAGTGCAGTTTGATGATTTAATTCGGCGTCCTCATGGTATTATCTTGGTTACTGGCCCAACAGGTTCGGGTAAGAGTACCACGCTCTATGCAGGATTGACCGATCTTAACTCAATTGATACCAATATTTTAACGGTAGAAGACCCGATAGAGTACGAGCTAGAAGGCATCGGGCAAACTCAGGTTAATGCTAAGGTGGATATGACGTTTGCGAGAGGATTGAGAGCCATTTTACGTCAAGATCCAGATGTGGTAATGATCGGTGAGATTCGCGATTTAGAAACTGCGCAAATAGGTGTGCAAGCCTCATTAACCGGTCATATGGTTCTTTCAACGCTACATACTAATACCGCATCTGGGGCTATTACGCGGTTACAAGATATGGGGGTTGAACCTTTCTTAGTGTCATCGAGTTTATTGGGGGTATTGGCCCAAAGGCTTATTCGTACATTGTGTAACGAATGTAAAGAAGAGCATCTTCCTGATAAGCGAGAACGAGAGCTACTCGGTATTGAAATTAGTGAGACTCAAACTATTTTTAGAGCAAAAGGTTGTCAGGCTTGTGGTCATAATGGTTATCGTGGCCGAACGGGTATCCATGAATTACTGATTGTCGATGATCATGTTCGTGGTTTAATCCATGAGGGTCGAGGTGAATTAGCGATAGAAAAACATATACGTAAAACAATACCGAGTATTCGCATTGATGGTATGAGTAAAGTCATTGCGGGTAAAACGACTCTAGAAGAAGTATTACGTGTCACTCGGGAGGAGTAATCCATGCCAGCATTTGAGTATAAGGCATTAGATAATAAAGGAAAGCAGAAAAAAGGTGTCGTGGAAGCTGATACGGCTAAGCATGCTCGTTCACAATTACGTGAATTGAAATTAATGCCGTTAGAAATTACGGCGGTGGCAGAAAAAGAAGCCAAGCATAAAGCAAAGGGAGGCGCTTTATTCAAGCGGGGAATTTCCGTTGCTGAGCTTGCGTTGATTACTCGTCAAATATCCACATTGGTTGCCGCCGGCCTACCCATCGAAGAAGCGCTTAAAGCGGTGGGTCAGCAGTGTGAAAAAGACCGGCTTGCTAGCATGGTGATGGCTGTTCGTTCAAGGGTTGTAGAAGGGTATACGTTTGCTGATTCTTTAGCGGAGTTTTCACATATATTCGATGACCTTTATCGGGCTATGGTGGCATCGGGTGAGAAATCGGGTTATCTCGATGTGGTACTCAATCGTTTAGCTGACTATACCGAACGCCGGCAACAGCTAAAGAATAAAATGATGCAAGCCATGATTTATCCTGTGGTGTTAACGGTTGTGGCAATTGGGGTCATTTCAATCCTGTTAGCGGCTGTTGTTCCTCAGGTTGTGGGGCAATTTCAGCATATGGGACAAACATTACCGTGGACGACAGAATTATTGATTGCATCCTCTGATTTTATTCGCTCCTATGGCCTGTTAGTATTGGGAGGGATTATTGGCTTGTTCGTATTAGCCAAACGTTTATTGCGTATTGATAAGTATCGTATGAAATATGACACTTGGTTATTGTATATCCCTGTGGTGAGTAAGGTCAGTAAGAGTCTCAATACTGCACGTTTTGCGAGAACCTTAAGTATTTTAACGGCCAGTGCTGTGCCTTTACTGGAAGCGATGCGGATCGCCACTGATGTATTGATCAATGTGAGAGTGAAGCAGGCGGTTGAAGAGGCGACAGCGCGGGTTCGTGAAGGAACGGGTTTAGGTACCGCTTTAGGTAATACGAAACTTTTTCCTCCGATGATGCTCTATATGATTGCATCAGGTGAAAAAAGTGGTGAGCTTGAAAATATGCTGGAGCGTGCTGCTGATACTCAAGATAGAGAATTTGAGTCAAATGTGAATATTGCACTTGGGGTGTTTGAGCCTGTATTAGTTGTGAGTATGGCTGTCATTGTTCTGTTTATCGTACTGGCGATTTTACAGCCTATTCTAGAGCTCAACAACATGGTTAGTCAGTAAGTTAAATGATGTAGGCGGCTGATAATGTTGATGTATTAGCCGTATAATTTTTTTGAGGGAGTTGTTCATGCAAACACGAAATAAGCAAAAAGGTTTTACCTTATTAGAGGTCATGGTTGTTATTGTGATCTTAGGGATCCTTGCTTCTATGGTTGTTCCTAATTTAATGGGGAATAAAGATAAAGCGGATCAACAAAAAGCGGTATCCGATATTGTGGCATTGGAAAATGCATTAGATATGTACCGTTTAGATAACAGTATTTATCCGACAACGGAGCAAGGATTAGAAGCGTTAGTGCAAAAACCAACAATTTCACCAGAGCCGCGTAATTATCGTCCTGACGGTTATGTGAAGCGTTTGCCACAAGACCCATGGCGTAATGATTACATGCTATTAAGTCCTGGAGAGCATGGGAAAATAGATGTCTTTAGTGCTGGACCGGATGGTCAAGCGGGTACTGAAGACGATATCGGAAACTGGAATTTACAGCAGTATCAATAATATGAATATGTTGCGCCAAAAAGGTTTCACCTTAATGGAGGTGTTACTGGTCGTATTGCTAATGGGGTTAGCCGCTGCAGCTGTCACCTTAAGTATGAGCGGAGCCGGTAAAGCTCGTGCTCTTGAAAGAACGGCGCAACAATTTATGCAGTCGGTTGAGCTGGTGCTCGATGAAACCGTGATGAGTGGTGATTTTGTTGGCATTGTGGTTGAAAAAGATCATTATAAATTCGTTTTTTATGATGAAGGCAAGTGGAAACCCTTAAAAAATGATCGTTTGCTGGGGGAGAGAGAAATGGCTCCCGATGTTGAAATGACATTAGTGGTTGAAGGATTGCCTTTAGTGCAAGACGATGAAGAAGATACTAGCTCTTGGACTGACGATGGCCCTTTTATTGAAAAAACAGCAGAAGAAAAGAAAAAGTTTCCCGAACCTCAAATTTTCCTCTTTCCTAGTGGAGAAATGTCAGCTTTTGAGTTGATGTTTTCTGGTCAAGATGATTCTGGAAATACGATTGATGTGGCCGTTATTGGTGACGCTTTCGGTAGAATGTTGTTAGGCAGAGATATCGATGGAAAATAAAAAGAATCTTTGCTCACAAGGCGATTTTATTGCTGTTATGACGCATCGGATTGGAGCTTGCATCGCAATATCAGTGGCTCTGATGTTTTTTATATCGATGCATGTCAAAAAGGGGGGGGACAGTGAGGTTTAATGTACTTTCATCTCGCCAAGTGAAAGGAATGACATTATTAGAAGTCATTGTGGCTTTGGCGATATTTTCGATAGCAGCGATATCAATTACTAAAAGTTTAAGTGAATTGATAAGCAATATGCCCATTTTAGAAGAGAAAACGATGGCTCAATGGGTCGTTGATAATCAAATGGTCGATGTTAAATTAAACCCTGTTTTCCCTGATGTGGGTCGTACAGAAGGTCAAACGACATTGGCTGGAAGAGATTGGTATTGGCGTCAGCAGGTGGTTAAAACCGATGATGATAAATTTCGATTAGTGAGAGTGAGTGTCAGTGATGATGACACTTTTAAACGTACTATCGCCGAAGTGAGCACTTATGTCTTTAATGACTCGAAATAGCCATGATCAAGGTTTTACGCTATTAGAAATGCTGATTGCGATTGCTATTTTCGCCATGATCGGACTTGCATCGAATACGGTTTTACATACTGTCATGCTTAATGATGAAAGTACTCGTGATTTTTCTGCGAAATTAAAAGCGATGCAACAGGGCTTTGGTATGGTTGCAAGAGATTTTAATCAAATGGTACCTCGTACGCCTAGGCTGTTCGAAGGGGGGCGCGCGAGTACGGTTTTTCAAACTGGCAGCGATATTCTAGATTCTGAATCTGAAGCCATTGTTTTTTTCCGTTTAGGTTGGCTTAATCCCGATGGTTTACTTCCCCGAGGGACATTGCAATCCGTTGCTTATGTCGTCAAAGATGGTAATTTAGAGCGTTGGTATTTTCCTTACCCAGATCCTGAAATGGGGGCTGAACCGATAAAAACGATTATCATGAAAAAGGTGATATCTGTTGAATATTCTTTTTTTGTTGAAGGTAAGTGGGAACGGAAAGTTGATGCAACGGCGTTACCGCAAGCGATTAGTATGCAAATTGAATTAGAAGGTATGGGTAAGGTTGTTCGAAAATTTTTATTGGTCGAGGCTATACCTAAAACCAGTGATTCATCTAGCAGTTCAGGCACAACGACAAGCAGTCGTGATAGCTCTGATGGGTCGGGGAAATAGCCAGTATGATAGTACTGAATGCTAAAGAGGCTGCCCATGTCGACTAAACAGGATGGTGTAGCATTAATCGTGGTGTTATTAATTGTGGCCATGATAGCCATTATAGCGACCAATATTACTAGCCGTAGTCAGTTATCGGTGCGGCGAACAATTAATATGGTGCAATATAACCAAGCTTATTGGTACGCGTTATCGGCTGAAGAGTTAAGCAAAAAAATATTAACACAAGATTTTGAAGATGATGAAGACAGTATCAATCTTCAACAATATTGGGCGCAATCCGATATGGTGTTTCCTGTTGAAAATGGTGAAATTGCTGGCGAAATCTCCGATATGCGATCTTGCTTTAATCTGAATTCACTGTCTGTTAGCAGCGAAGAAGATGTGAGTACTGGGCAGAGCAAAACAACATTACCGATGCGGCAATTTTCTGGATTACTCGTCGCATTAGGCATGGATCAGTTTTCAGCCGATACTTTGGCTGCAACATTGAAAGATTATACCGATGAAGACACCACTACGAGCTCATATGGCGCGGAAGATGCGGAATATGAATCGAGAAGCGTTCCCTATCGCGCGGCAAATACCTTATTATTTGATAAGAGTGAGCTTAGGGCGATAATGGGATTTACCCAAGATATTTATATGAGAATCGCGCCTTATGTTTGTGCTATACCGGCAAATGATGTGCAAGTGCTGAATGTGAATACCATTAAGGTGGAACAAGCAGCATTATTGGCTGGGATGTTTGAAAATAAGATTTCTGTTGGTGAGGCCGAAGGCATTATTAATCAAAGACCGGGTGATGGCTTTGAGTCTATTGAGGATTTTTGGGCGAATAGTTCCATTAGTAGCTTTAAAACATCAGATGAAGCGTTAGCATCCAGCTTTGGCATAAAAAGTGATTACTTTTTATTACGTGCGGGTGCTAAAGTCGATCGGGCCATATTTCGTTTAAAAAGCGTATTAATGAGGAGCTCAGATAATAAGTTATCTGTTATTTCACGTCAGTTTGGTGATAGAAAAATAGTCCTTCCAGTGAAAGAAGAGTCAAGCTCATTTTTAAGTGAAGAAGACAAAATGGGAATGTCACAGCAGAATTCGGAGAAGAAGAAGTGAGCGAACGATTAGTGATTCGATTAGGTCAGGCCGCTGAAGATGCTTGTTTTTGGTTGGTGTGGTCAGAGCAGGAGCAAGAGATTATAGCGTCGGGACAATTGAGTCATGTTGATGAATTATCGAGTTTAACGGAGCGCGCAGGTCACCGTCCTGTTGATATTTTAATCCCAGCTTCCACGATTACATTAACGTCAGTTGAACTGCCTGAAGGCAATCAAAGGCAAGCCATTAAAGCATTACCTTTTATGTTAGAAGAGAATCTAGCACAAGATGTGGATGAGTTACATTTTGTGGTCGGGAAGGCTCAAGGGACGCACCTGCCTGTTGGTGTGGTTGCTCATGAGCAAATGCAAACTTGGCTCGCTTGGCTCACTGAAGCTGAGCTCACAATACAACGCATTGTACCTGATTGCTTAGCGCTGCCTTTAGAGGAATGTCATTGGGCAGCCATGAAGTTCGATGGAGAGTATTTATTAAGAACAGGGGTGTCAAGTGGGATGGCATTAGCTGAAGGCTGGATTGCCACCGCTTTACCTTATTTACTCACACAGACTGATACTGATGAACCTGTCACGGTAGCAACTTATACCGAACTTGCGCTTGCTGGAACGGATTTGCGTCAACAGCCACTTGAGTTACCTATGCTCACATTAGCGAAAGGGCTGGCAACTGCACCGTTTGATTTGTTATCGGGCTTATATAAACCTAAACGTGAATATTCTAAATATTTATCACTTTGGGGGAACACAGCGATTTTATTTGGTGTGTTATTTATTTTAGCTTTGATTAATAAGGGGTTAAATATTTATCAAATGGATGCTAAAGCGCAGCAATTTAAAGCGCAAACGGAAACGATTTATAAGCAAGTGGTGCCAGGTAGTTCTCGTGTTGTTAATGTTCGCACTCAGCTTGATGGTTATCTCAGAAGTTTACAGGGAAATAGTAGCGGCAGTAGTCAGTTTTTTTCCATGTTGGCTGGTATTAAACCGGCTTTTTCTCAGGTGGAAGAGCTTAAGCCGACAACATTGCGTTTTGATGCTGCTCGTAATGAATTACGAATGCAAGTGACAGCCGAGAGTTATGGACAAATTGAAAAATTTAAAGAGATAGTGTCACGTTCTTATACCTTGGATGCTGGAGCGATGAACAGTACTGATTCTGCTGTGACGAGTACCTTGACGATAAAGGTGAAATAACATGGAAAACATCAAAGTATGGTGGCGTGGCTTAGTATTACGAGAGCAGCAAATGGTGGCAGCTTGTGCTGTTGTTTTAACTGTTGGTTTTGTTTACTGGGGAATATGGACCCCGATGGATAACGCTGAAATGGATGCGAAACGCAGCTTGGCAGCGCAAGAGAAAACGTTGAATTATGTTAAGCAAATAGCCAATAGGATTGAGGGGCTGAAGCAAGCGAAAGGAGCCGGTAAATTCAGTGGCAGTCTTAGCGCAGTGGTGAATCAGACGGCAGCCCATTTTGGTCTTGAAATCACACGTATGCAACCTCAAGGGAATAAAATCCAAGTATGGATGGCTGATGTCCCCTTTGATACATTATTAGATTATGTGAGTGACCTTGTACAAACTAAAGGGTTATCTCTTGATAGTATAGATTTAACTGCTGGTGATACACCGGGTTATGTCTCTGTTCGCCGTATTCAGTTTTCTTTGTAAGGTATTATTGTGAGTTTAACGAAAAAAATAATTATTGGCTTATTAGTCTATTTGATTTTTTTAGTCGCGACCTTTCCTGCTAAGCTCGTGGTTAAATTTGCCGAATTACCGCAAGGGTTATCGGTTGCTGGGATATCAGGCAGTGTTTGGCAAGGTGGTATTGATAGTATGACGTTTGAACGCCGTCAGTTTGATTTCTTTAAATGGGAGCTTAGCCCATGGCGTTTACTGCTTGGTCAAGCGCAAGTTGATTTTAGCTTCGGGGAGCGTAATGCCCCGATTAATGGCAAAGGGCGGGTTCGTGTTTCTTTTTCGGGATTATATCTTGAAGATCTCCGATTTGATGCCCCTATCCCGTTATTGTTGGGACAAAAGAAATTACCGTTTAAAACCCAAGTAAACGGTGATATTAGCCTCTTCTTGAATCATTTTGATTCAGGCAAACCTTGGTGTGAAGCTTTAGCAGGTAAAGCAATTTTCAATCAAACTGAGGTTAATAATCAGTTTGGTGATTATCCATTGGGTAATGTGGTTTTTTCTCTTTCATGTAACAAGGGCAATATAGAGCTTAAAACCGATGAAAGTCAAAATACTTTAGGCTTAGTGGGCAGTTTGATATTGGCTGAAAAAAACACGGTTGTTATTGATGCCAAGATGAAAGAAACCGCTGGGCAACCTGCCGATCTTAAAAAAATGCTGAGTCAATTTGGCGCTAAAGATAGTAAAGGTTATTACTCGCTGAATTATAAAGGAGCTATACCTGGACTCTAGTTTTTACAATAAAACACAGTAGGCAAAGCAGAAAACGTCCACTCATTATTTTAAATGGTGGGCGTTTTGTTGTATGTAAGCTTACATTTTCAAACTGTTGTAGATAAAGTAATAATAATTAAATAAAATTCAAGTTGTGGTTCATCTAGGTCGTAGTAAGATTATGTTCATAGAGGATAGATTATGAGCATTGAGGCCCAATGAAGAATAAACTTGTTAAGCCAACTATTTTGAAAACTAATACCATTGCGAAGAGTCGTTTGTTTCACATTGAACAAGTCGATCTTCAGTTTTCTAATCAAGAGTTGCGCCAATATGAAAGAATGAAAGGTAAGGGGCGAGGAGCTGTGATGGTGGTGCCAGTATTGGATAATAAGCAATTATTGTTAGGGCGAGAGTATGCGGTGGGCACTGATCGTTATGAGTTAGGCTTCTCTAAGGGGTTGATTGATCCGGGGGAGACAGCCATTGAAGCGGCCAATAGAGAGCTTCAAGAAGAGATTGGTTACGGCGCTAAGAGGTTAACACACTTGATGGAGTTGAGCTTAGCCCCCAGTTATTTTTCCAGTAAAATGCAAATATTCCTAGCAGAAGATTTGTATATTAGTAAACTGGAAGGAGATGAGCCTGAGCCTATTGAATTGGTCTCTTGGCCACTTGAAAATTGGCAAGATTTACTTGTTGAAGGTGATTTTTCTGAATCCCGTAGTGTTTGTGCCTTGTTTTTAGCTCAAAAGCATCTCAAGCTTAAGTAGGGTAGTAATTGTTGTCGTTTGTTTTTAATCTATGTCGTTTAAAAATCGTGGGCTGTTGGAGTCGTATATGAAGCCAGAACATTATATTGAGCAAGTTATCGATATTGCAAGGGATGCTGGAGAAACGATTAGGGATATTTATCAACGTGGTACATTTCAGCGTGAAGTGAAGTCAGATAATACCCCAGTGACTTCTGCTGATCTTGCTGCACATCATATTATTACTTCTGCTTTGATGGTATTAACACCCGATATCCCTGTTTTATCAGAAGAAGATGCCAATATTTCATTCGCTGAACGAGAAGATTGGCAGCGCTATTGGTTGGTTGACCCGCTTGATGGTACGGGTGAATTTATTGCTGGGAGTGGCGATTTCTCGGTGATTATTGCGTTGGTTGAGCATAACCGACCTATTATGGGGGTTGTTTATGTGCCGATGACTGAGGTTTGCTATTATGCCATTGCTGGGTTGGGTGCGTATAAACGTCATGGAGAAGCTGAGCTTAGGATCCGTAGTCGATATATTGAAACCGACGATTCTTCATTGCGATTAGCGGTCAGTCGAAGGCAAGATCCTCAATCAGTTATTAAGCTGTTTCATCAGCACAAGCATTGTGAATTAGTGACCTTAGGCGGGGCAGCGTTAAAGAGTTGTTTGGTGGCAGAAGGCAGAGCGGATTGTTATGTGCGTATTGGTCCGACTGGAGAGTGGGATACGGGGGCTGCACAGATTATTCTTGAAGAAGCCGGTGGTGAAATTATGGATCTAGAATTGCAACCTTTAACCTATAATGAACGAGAGAGCCTCGTTAATCCTAATTTTATTGTTGTAGGTGCACCTCATCTAGAGTGGGATAAAATTTTGGTAGGAGGGTAATATTTGCGTGGTTTGAGTAGAACAATATTCTTAAGTGAGTGATTGGCCACTGAGATGACTACATTCTTTCAATGATGCGTCTTGAATTGAGCAGTTTCATGCGCTCTGAAAATATGCATCTTCAACTAAGTTGAGGATAAAAGGATTATCGTTATGATTGCTACTCGTCGCTTTCTCCCCTATTTTGTGACTCAATGTTTAGGTGCCCTTAACGATAATTTATACAAAAATATTCTTTTGCTCATGGTGACTTACTCTCAAGTTGAGCATTTGCCTATCAGTGTTAATTTATTTGTTAATTTGGCGGCGGGCTTGTTTATTTTTCCTTTTTTATTGTTCTCTGCTCATGCGGGATTGATCGCCGATCATATCGATAAGGCCTTATTAATAAGGCGGTTGAAGTTATTAGAAATAGTGATTATGGCTTGTGCTATGGTGGCTATTTTGACTCAAAGCTACCTTGTTATGTTGTTACTGTTGTTTTTGACAGGGACACAATCTACCTATTTTGGTCCGGTTAAATATTCTATTTTACCACGCGCTTTATATGAACATGAATTAATCAAAGGAAATGCTTGGGTCGAGTTAGGCACGTTTATTGCCATTTTAGTGGGGACCCTTTGTGCGGGTCTGATTGTTGAAAATGATCCAAATGGGTGGTTATCGGCGGGATTGGTTTTTGGGGTGGCAGTGATAGGTTACGCGTCCAGTGTCATGATCCCTTCCGTGCCCCCTATTTCCGCTCATCATAAAGTGAAGTTTGCACCTTTTTCTGGTGGTTGGCGGATGGTTAAAGAGGTGAGAAAAACGCCTGCCATATGGGCGAGTATTATTGTTATCAGCTGGTTTTGGTTTTTAGGCGCGACTTATCTCACTCAGTTCCCCAACTTTTCTAAAGTTAATCTTCAAGGTGATGCGACGGTTGTATCTTTACTTTTATTATTATTTTCAATGGGAATTGGAATAGGTTCGCTGATATGTGGACGTCTTTCATTTGGGCAGGTTGAGCTGGGTATTTCTTTGGTTGGCGTGATTGGGCTCACTTTATTTGGGATTGATCTGCCTTGGGCTGTGACGTTACTTGAACCACATTCCGGTACGCCTTATAGTGCCATTTCCTTCATTTCGGAGGGGGGACACTATAGAGTGATATTTGATTTGTTTATGATTGGCGTGAGTAGCGGGTTATTCATTGTTCCTTTATATGCTTTTATTCAAGTTAAATCTAAGCAAGGGCATTGCGCACAAGCTATAGCGGTCAATAATATCATTAATGCCGTGTTTATGATTGGATCGGCTGTGCTTTCTATGGTGTTGTTAGGGGCTCTTTCTTGGAGTATTTTACAGCTCTTTTTACTCTTAGCGGCATTAAATGTACTCGTATTAGCTTATCTTATTTGGGCATTCCCCAGTTTTATCTTTGCTTGTGTGGGTTATGTCATTCGGCACCTTTTTCTACAGATAAAGATAAAAGGACTCGATCAATTAGTGGGTGGAGGTGCCGTACTGTTGGTCGATCGTGATTTATCAACAATAGAGCGAGTGATATTACAGGGAATGAGCGGAAGAAACATGTTTTTTGTCAGTGATAATCATCAAAATGAAGTTGGTTTTAATGCATGGTTATCTCGACATTTAAATTATATATTGGTCTCTGAAGCATTAGAGTCAGAGCAGCCTTCGATCGATAGCCTGTTGATGAAAGACTTAGATGCCGGCGATTGGGTGGTCATTAAAGATGTTGAGTTTCATGTATTGTTTTCTGACATGAAAATTCAGCCTCCTAAATTATCGGTGAGGCTCAAGGCCACAGAAGCGTTAGCGTTTCGAAGCTTAGTTGAGCTTGATATTGTATCATAAGTTATCATCTAGCCATTGATGTATCGCTTGATGAGATCCTTGAAAAATGATCTTGTGACTTTTTTTATTGAGTTGATATCGATACATGGGATCATAATATTGCTCAAGTAAGTGTGCAATCCACACTCTATGACCATCGGGTGTATTTTTACTTTCGTGTTGTTTACAAGCATGTTCGAGCGCATTTTGCAGTTCATCATGGAGCTTTCCGCCTAATCGTTTTTTTATTTGCCTGATCCCATGTCTTAAATATTGTTGGAATGCCTCGATCCCGTTTGTGCACCCTAAACGAGCAATAAATTCTTTCCGCATGTTAATCACATATTCTTTAACTATCCTCGATATGCGATTCTCCTCTGTTTCTTCAAGTACAAGGACATTGGCTGATTGCATTTTTACATAAAAACATTTTGGAATAGCTGAGCGGCCGATGAGATAACTTTCATCTTCTAATAGTAAATAAGCAGGTGAATTGATTTGGCGTTTGAGTAATGTAATGGCTAATGTGTTTTCAAAGTTTATCTGACTGGGTTGTGCACCATAATGCTGACCAAAACTGGAACCTCTATGGTGAGCTATAGCCTCAAGATCGACAGTATTTTTACGCCGCGATAACAACTCTGTTTTTCCACTTCCCGTAGAGCCACTGAGAATGAGTAAAGGTTGGCTCTGGCTTATTGTCTCAGTTGAACGGATTAAAAACTGTCTCATGGCTTTATATCCTCCTTCAATGTAAGGAACTGAGTAGCCCGCTTCTTTTAGCCATTGCTGACTTAATTGCGAACGTAATCCGCCCCTAAAACAATAAAGGTATGCATTAGGTTTTTTTTTTAAAGAGTGAAGCCAGTTATCGGTACGCTGCTGCTTTAACTCTCCCTTGATGAGCGAGTGGCCAAGATTTATGGCTGCCGCCTGTCCATGTTTTTTATAGCAAGTGCCAATAAGCTCACGTTCATTATCATGGATCAAATAATGATTACAACTGTGAGGAAAGGCACCTTTGTTAAATTCTATGGGCGATCTTACATCGATGAGAGGGTGATCATTGATGAAAATAGACGGATAGCTGGAGGAGGGGATAGGGTCAATAAGCATTAAATTAAACTTATTGTGTGAGTTGCAGCGGCAGAAGATAGTTGGCCTATGCAGTGGATCGGCAATTGATGTTTTTCAAGTACGTGTGTGAGGGCCTGTTCTGCATCTTGACTGACGGCGACTAATAAGCCGCCACTGGTTTGTGGATCGCATATAATGGCTTTTTGTGTATTAGTGAGTGTGGGTAAGTGTTCGCAATAGCTACTGTAATTTCTTTGTGTTCCACCAGGAATACAGCCCATTTGAATATAATCATAGACTCGAGGAAGGCTAGGCAAGCTTGATGTATTGAGTATTGCTTTGAGATTTGAACCTTGGCACATCTCTAACAGGTGGCCAGCGAGTCCAAACCCAGTCACATCGGTCATGGCATTGACCCCATTAATATCCGCAATAATAGGACCAATATCATTGAGTTGACACATGGCATCGATAGCGATGTGTTGATCGTTTTTGGCTAGTTTTTGCTGTTTTTGCGCGGTGGTTAAAATACCAATGCCTAATGGTTTAGTCAGATAGAGTTTATCCCCAGCCTTAGCGGTATTATTTTTTTTGAGTTTATTTAGGGCGATTTGTCCACTCACGGCAAGGCCAAAAATAGGTTCTGGAGAGTCAATGCTGTGCCCTCCTGCAAGCATGATACCTGCGTCCTTGCAGGCTTGGCGGCCACCGTCGACGACACGTTGTGCTGTTTCAGGAGAGAGCTTGTTAATTGGCCAGCCTAAAATGGCAATTGCCATGATAGGTTGCCCCCCCATGGCATAAATATCACTAATGGCATTGGTTGCGGCTATGCGCCCAAAGGTGAAAGGATCGTCAACAATGGGCATAAAAAAATCAGTGGTACTGATGATACCGGTAGTCTCATTGAGCTGATAAACGGCAGCGTCGTCACGACTTTGGTGACCGACAATGACATTAGGATCTTGAAAAATGGGGAGCTTTGAGGCCAGAATTGTACTTAATACTGTGGGGGATATTTTACAGCCACAGCCTGCGCCATGGCTATATTGTGTCAGTCTTATTTCAGTATCCTGCATCATTAGGCCCTTATATGATATTTGTAAGTATCATATAAGGGGCTGGTTAGTTTGAATACTAGCCAGATGCATTAATATGCGGGTTTTCTTAGTGTTAAACGTAAATCGATGTGAGTACTCGCCAGTTTTTCTTTTGTTGTTGCCAACGGGCTTTAAGATCTTGGACCTGATTCATTAATTGATCGTCAACCAATTGTTTTCGTTTAGCTTCAATCAGTACTTTCTTCACTTCGTAATATTCCACCAAATGACTTTTCATGATGTCATATTCGGATTGAATGATAGCCAAAATTTCTTCACGGTTAGGTAAGTGCGCAATTTTATGCTGAGTTTTTTGCAATTGCATCTGTAGCTTTGCGCTTTCGATACGCTCTTGGGGAACCATACGTAATTGGCTGACTAGTCCTATTTTTGCGAAGGTATTAATCATCCATTTTGTTGGATCGTAATGCCACCATTTAATGCCGTTGCGATAATCATTTTCAAAAATATGATGGAAATTATGATATCCCTCACCATAAGTTAATAATGCAACCAAGGCATTATCCTTTGCTGTATTTTTATCAGTATACGTTTGCTTACCCCAAAAATGAGCCAGTGAGTTGATAAAAAAAGTGAAGTGATGGCTGACGACTAATCTTAATAATCCCGCTAGTAAGAACATACCTAGCATATTTCCGCTTAACCAGCCAAGTAGGAGAGGTAATCCAATATTCATGGTTAACATTAAGGGTAAATAGTATTTATGTTGCCACATAACGATTTTATCGTTTTGTAAATCACGAACATTTTTATAGTCATTATAGCGATGAGCTTGATATTCTCTTAGCATCCAACCGATATGGCTGTACCAGAATCCCTTTTTAGCGGAGTAGGGATCTTTATCATTATTATCGACATGCTTATGGTGAATACGGTGATCGGATGACCAATGCAATACGCTGTTTTGTATTGCCAATGCACCACCTAGTGCATATAAGAAACGGATTGCAGCATGGGCTTTATAAGTGCGATGAGACCATAATCTATGATAACCCCCAGTGATTGACATGCCGCTGGCAAAAAGCAGTACAACAAAGGCAATCCACTCTGAAGTTTGAAACCCCTGAGTCATTGCATACCAAGGTACCAAAATGACAGCACCAACGAAGGTGAGGGTAAATAAACTGACATTGGTCCAAATTAAAGGAGGTTTTTTCATTACGTCTCTATCAACTTTATTTTGAGCTTACATGTGTAAGCTAATTTAACGTGCTTCGTGGTTGGGGTCAAGGTTTCTTCTATTGCTGCGTTTTACTGTAAAAAACGGTATTATCCGCTTTATATGTTTGGTTAGCGGATCCAGTATGGGCATTAGAGCATTGCAAAAAGAGAAAACTCGTCGCGCGTTAGTTGATGCAGCTTTTAATCAATTAAGCGCCGAACGCAGTTTTTCAAGTTTGAGTTTGCGAGAAGTTGCTAGAGAAGCCAATATAGCGCCTACTTCCTTTTACCGTCATTTTAAAGATATGAATGAGTTAGGGTTAACCATGGTAGATGAAGGAGGATTGACGTTAAGGCAGATGATGCGCAAAGGGCGTCAACGGGCTGAAGCGGGAGGAAGTGTGATCCGTATTTCTGTTGATACTTTCATGGAGGTGTTGGAGTCTAATCCTAATGTTTTTCGTATTTTACTGCATGAACGTTCTGGTACATCTGCACCTTTTCGTGGAGCGGTGGCGCGTGAAATTGAACATTTTATATCTGAATTAACCCATTACACAGAATCAACAACTCAACGTCACCCTGCGTTAGCGAGAGTGCAAGCAGAATCGCTAGTGACTTTAGTGTTTAATGCGGGGGCGGCCGCATTAGATATGAAACGAGTTGAGCGAAAAAAATTAGCCGATCAGCTGGTGGTACAGCTGCGTATGGTAGCAAAAGGTGCTGAAGCTTTACAAAAAAAGCAGCTTCCTAAGGTCAGTTGAGCTTAAACTGAACAGTAAACCTTAGGATGCGTTTTCATTAATTATTTTTTTTCTAACAATAGACCCGATTCCATATGTTCGGTATAGGGAAATTGGTCAAATAATGCAAAACGGCTGATGTGATGAGTTTTACTGAGCTCAGCTAAATTATCGATTAGCGTATTAGGGTTACATGAGATATAAATAATGCGCTCATATTGCTGAACTAATTTGATTGTATTGTCGTCCAGACCTGCTCTTGGGGGATCAACAAAGATGGTATTACACTCGTAGCTATCTAAATTGATGCCCTCTAAACGCCTAAATATTCTCTTTTTTGCCATTGCATCAGTAAAGTCTTCGGCTGACATTCGAATAATCTGCACGTTATCGATGTTATTGGCTTTAATATTATATTGTGCAGACTCAACCGATGGCTTAGCTAATTCGGTGGCCAATACTTTATTAAAATTTCGTGCGAGTGCAATTGAAAAGTTGCCGTTACCGCAATACAGTTCCAATAAATCACCACTGCTATTTTGAGTGGCGTCTACGGCCCATTCGAGCATTTTGATAGAGACCTTGCCATTGGGTTGTGTAAAACTATTTTCAATTTGATGATATTGCAGTGGCTTGTTATTGATAGTTAAAGATTCAATAACAAAATCTTTATCCATGACGATTTTTTGTTTACGTGCTCGACCGATTAAATTGAGCGTAAATTGTTCGGCCAAAACGGTTTTTAAGGTTTGAGCTTCTTGCTGCCATACTTGATCTAATGGCTTATGATAAAGCAGTGATACTAATATTTCGCCGCTGAGTGTTGAAAGAAAATCGATTTGAAAAAGTTTGTGGCGTAATAGCGTATTAGATTTTAATTTTTCAATTAAAATGGGCATGACTTCATTGATCAGTTTACTGGCGGGTAAAAATTGATCGCAGCGAACCTTACTATTAAGCGCCTTATCAAACATGTAATAGTACATGTCATCACCGTCATGCCATATACGAAATTCAGCGCGCATTCGATAATGTTCAGGTTCGGAAGCAAATATTTCTAATTGTGGTGTATCAAAGTGGCTAAATAATTGTGCCAGCTTGACGCGTTTTTGCTCGAGCTGCGCATCATAGGTCGTAGGATCCATTGCGGCTAAATTCATATACTGATCATCATTGGCTTAATTTGGGGCGGAATTATATACCCAAGTGGCTTGAATATGCGAGTTTAAGAGCCTGTCAAATTGTTCCATTCAAGGCACATCATTGAAGGAACGTAGAACATGTGGATATGCGATAAGTTGTTAAAGTCCCGTTTCTTGCTTTTGATTTTGACGCTGTTGTGGGAAACTGCATTTTTTAATGCTTTATTTAAGAGGTATGCATTGTCTGGACCTATTTTAGTATTCGATTCTGGCATGGGCGGATTATCAGTTCTTAACGCAATAAAATCTGTTTTGCCGCAGGCGACTTATTGCTATTTATTCGATAATGCTCGTTTACCTTATGGTGAATTGGATGAACAAGATCTAGTCGAAGGCTGTGTAACCTTAATTAGTCAAGTCGTGAAGCAAATGAATGCTTCTCTTGTGGTCGTTGCGTGCAATACAGCGAGTACATTAGTATTGCCGATTTTAAGGCAGCAGCTGAATATTCCTATTGTCGGAGTGGTTCCAGCCATTAAACCAGCTGCAGAGCACTCAAGATCAAAGAAAATAGGCTTGCTTGCAACACCCGCTACGATTACACGCATTTATACTCATGATTTAATTGAGCAGTTTGCAAGTGATTGTGAGGTTTATTTGTTTGGTTCTTCTCAATTAGTGCTTTTAGCGGAAGATAAAGTTGTGGGTAGGGAGATTGATGAGCACATTATTGAACACATATTACAGCCAATCAAAAATGCAAGCATTGACACCTTAGTGCTGGGCTGTACGCATTTTCCAATACTAAGAGCTGAAATACAGCAAGTCTTAGGTTTAGAGGTGACGTTATTGGATTCAGAGCAGGCCATAGCATCAAGAGTCAAATCATTACTGGGTGATGAAATGAACTTTTCTGATGAACCGCTCTGTACCGCTTTTTATACTGCGGCCGAGATTACTCCCAGTTTAAGAGGAAAATTAGCCAATGATGGGTTTGTTAATGTTAGTCAGTTCCATATTGGCTAAAGCTTTGTCTTAAACACATACAAGTAAGTTGATATAGAAACGATTAATCGCTTGAATCAGCTTTATCTGAATCTTGAGATTTTGCTTCTCTTACTTTTAATGTTCTTTCTTGGAAATCAAATTCGTTTAGTTTGTTCATCGCTTTCTTCGCTCCGGCTTCAGACATTTCAATAAACCCAAAACCTTTACGTCGACCTGTTTTTCGATCTCGAACTAAGCGAACAGAATTAACGGGGCCATATTCTCCAAATAAGGCTTTTACTTCTCCTTCATGTACACGATAAGGTAAGTTCCCAACATAAAGAGTCATTGTTGGCCCTGTATAGGGTTTTTCAGAGTCTGATGTCATTGAACTTGATTTTGATGAAATAGAATAAACGACGCTAGTAATAATTACGCCAGTGAAAAAAGCGATAGCACCGTTTAGCTCGGGGGCAAGCAGGTATATTGCGAGAGCACCAAGAATGGCAATGAGCAAGACAATAAAGAATGGCTTTTGCATATATATAATCTCTAAAGAGTTAATGAATGAATTGATAAATAACTGTTAACAACTGCTACATGGTAATGAATTATTTAACGTGAAACTAGTCTAGTGATGGAAAAACAAACTTTAGTCACCTTTTAACCATCTTAAAGATACGACAATTTACTCATTTTTGGTCTAAATTGTATGGGATTTCGCCAAAAAAAAGCAAAATGGATAAAAGGTGTGCACATGGCTACTTTATTTTTAAAAAGCCCTTGCGCACTGAGTAAATCTCCCTATAATGCGCAACCACTGACACGGCAAAGCAGCTTCTTACTCAAGTAGGAAACAGCAGCAGTGGCAAGCGATTCAAGTCGTTAAATTAGTTTGAGATAGTAACACTTTAATACGAGTTTTACTCATTGAAAAACTTCTTAAAAAAACGCTTGACGCACACTGAGAAATGCGTAAAATACGCTTCCTCAAGCCAACGACCTAGCGTCTTAGGCAGCTACCTGAAAAATTCGTTTTTCATACTAGCAACGCTCTTTAACAATATGACAAGCAAATCTGTGTGGGCACTCACAGGTGTCGATTTATTCGAAATTGCTTCTAGCCACTTACTTTCGAGTAAAGGGTGTTGAAGCAATCAAAAATACAACTCGATGAACCACTGAGTGACCATAGCAATATGTAAACTTCATTATCTTTTGATAGTGAAAAACAGAATTCATTGAGCAGGTCTTCGGACCAAAAAACTTTAATTGAAGAGTTTGATCATGGCTCAGATTGAACGCTGGCGGCAGGCCTAACACATGCAAGTCGAGCGGTAACAGGAAGTAGCTTGCTACTTTGCTGACGAG
>NZ_JAKIKS010000015.1 GCF_023284005.1 Shewanella surugensis | reverse complement strand
CAGCTGAGCTACACACGCAAAATTTGGTAAATCTTTATATGGTGCGGATGGGAGGAGTCGAACCTCCGACCGCCTGGTTCGTAGCCAGGTACTCTATCCAGCTGAGCTACACACGCAAAATTTGGTAAATCTTTATATGGTGCGGATGGGAGGAGTCGAACCTCCGACCGCCTGGTTCGTAGCCAGGTACTCTATCCAGCTGAGCTACATCCGCATATATTAACTATTAAAGTAAAGCATCTAAAAGATTTAATGGTGCGGATGGGAGGAGTCGAACCTCCGACCGCCTGGTTCGTAGCCAGGTACTCTATCCAGCTGAGCTACATCCGCATATATTAATTCTTAAGGTAAGCTTCTAAATGATTTAATGGTGCGGATGGGAGGAGTCGAACCTCCGACCGCCTGGTTCGTAGCCAGGTACTCTATCCAGCTGAGCTACATCCGCTCACTAAAACATTCAAACACATCAGTAGATTATGGTGCGGATGGGAGGAGTCGAACCTCCGACCGCCTGGTTCGTAGCCAGGTACTCTATCCAGCTGAGCTACATCCGCATCGCCGTCTACTTTTAAGAAATGGCGGAGAGGGAGGGATTCGAACCCTCGATGGGATTTAACGCCCATACTCCCTTAGCAGGGGAGCGCCTTCGGCCACTCGGCCACCTCTCCGTTTCTTGGCGCACATATTACTGTTTGCCGAAAATAAGTCAAACTCTTTTTTAATAAACCTTTGCTGTTTGAACTGTTTTTAATCATATTGATGTTATATAATACTGACCTATTCAATATTGCTAATGATTGATATTCTAAAGTCTCAAAAAAGCGTATACCTCCATACCAAATAGATGCCTCAATACCCCACTATTAATAATAAGCTCCCGTTCAATTTAGGCCCTTTAAAACCTAAAAAAACAGCTAACCTTAAAAAATACTAACAACTATCAGCAACACAAAAGAGCTTGCCACCTCGGCTGCATCAACACCGAACCATTTCTCGCCTAATCGATCATATTCCAAATATCACACTTTCACTAATTCCTGCACCTTCAAGTAGCTTGGATATATGCCCATAATCAAAGAAAAAGACCAACACTTAGATTATCAGTCATCATAAAAACATCACAGGTTAGACAATGCCTTAAATCCAATCTGAAACATAATTAGGGACTGTAATCTAACCAGATTATTTTTCAGCGGCTTGTCTGCTCTTAAACAAGCCAAAGCGATGGTTGTATAGCCGAGGCAACATGAATCGGTAATAACGCAGTGAAGATAGCAAACAAGCGCATATTCGACCTTAAAAGCGAGTGGTCTCCCCCTCAATCTTTACAGTGCCTCTATCCCTACAACCAGCTAAACCGACCCTATTGTTATAACTAACCTGAACTCGGGATAAGAAATTGAACTAATAGCCCTCTTTGTGATCAGATCTTTCGACCAAGATTAATCAATCACGTAGAGGACATATGGATAAGTTAGTAGATATATTTTGTGATATCGATGATTTTTTCACTGTTTTTATTCCTCAGTGGGAGCAACAATGCCTAACCGATGGGACGCGTCAACGTTCAGGAAGAATGACAATGAATGAAGTCATGACGATTATCATTGCCTTCCATACATCTAATCATCGTGATTTTAAAAACTTCTACACAGGATATCTGGCCCGTTTCTTTAAATCTGAATTTCCAATTTTACTCAGTTACACCCGATTCATTGAAGTTATGCCCAGTTCCCTTGTACCACTATGCAGTTATTTTTCAACGTTAAAAAGTGAGCCAACAGGTATAGAATTTGTTGACTCAACGAGTATTAATGTGTGCCATAACTTACGTATTCCAAGGCACAAAACATTATCAGGCCTAGCCTGAAGAGGAAAAGGTACCATGGGTTGGTTCTATGGCTTTAAACTTCACCTCATAGTGAATCATCAAGGTGCTAGTTGCCGAAAAAATCACGCCTGCGAATGTACATGATACAAAGCCAGTTAAAGAAAGAGTCGTCAATTCAATGGATAAACTCTATGCAGATAAAGGTTATACCAGTAAAGCATTGGCCAGTAATCTACTCGAACAGGGTGTGACGGTCATGAATAACGTTCGTAAAAATATGAAAGCCAAAGCATTATCACTATGGGATAGAGCGATGCTATCAAGACGATTTATCATAGAAACAATCAACGATCAGTTAAAAAACATCTCACAAATAGAGCACACGAGACACCGAAGTGTGCATGGTTTCATGCTCAATACGATAGGCGGTTTAGTGGCTTAGGCAATTGATTTGATGATGAGACAGTCAGACTGCTCTGCATAAAACCTGTGTTCGCCATAGGCTCTAAAGTAGCCGTAGGGATGAAAAGGAAAATAGATGCAAATATCCATCAGGGCGAGAGAGTAATCTCAATAACAGTCCGAATATATGGGTGCAATGAACTCTTCTCAAAATGAGATCAAATGTCTTGCAAACCGGATGGAACCATATATGGGGAATGTAGAGCGACGTTTGAAGCAAAGCCGAGAATAGCGACAGGGCCAAGCCTCTGCTGACCATCTTGGTCGTTCACTCACATCCATGTGAGTATGACATTTGTTATTTAACCTATATGGATAAAAAAATGTATTATTTGTTGCCTGAAACAACAAAGACCTAAACATCAGAGGGTGAGAATGTCTGTTCGCACATGGAGCCCTTAACAACCTTACCTAAGACATGTTGAGCTCACGCTGAAAGATCATATATTGAGTAGTATTATAACCAAGCTAACAGAAGGTGCAGAATTCAGTTCATTTTGGATATAATCTTGCAAATATTATCTATATCTTTAACATCATACCTTAAAGACAATCACCCATAAAAAAACCAGCATAAATGCTGGCTCTTATAAACGGTCACAATGAAAGAATTAGGCCAAATGCTATCAGAAATTACCACCTTCTGATGGCGTACCCGCTTTCTCAGACTGGATCCGCTGGTAAATTTCTTCACGATGCACAGAAACTTCTTTCGGTGCATTAACACCGATGCGTACTTGATTACCTTTAACGCCTAATACAGTAACTGTTACTTCGTCACCAATCATCAGTGTTTCACCAACACGACGAGTCAATATCAGCATTATCTTGCTCCTTTAATTCCTAATTCAGTTTCGTACGGCATTATTATTTCCGCTATTATGTGCTTATTATAAGGTTAGCTTAGTACAAATTAATAGTACTCTATTCGAAAAGCGCCATTTAATTATAACTTAACCCTAAACACTCCTAGCTAAATTGCAAATTAAAGTTCGCTATACAACAAAGAGCTCAGCTAGAACACTTTGATACAAAATAATTTAAAATTTAAAAAACAACAAGTTAATCTATTCATTGTAAAGTTTATTGATTTTAATATTCAATAAGTTTAAGTCACCGTTAATAAAAATAGATCTGAACGAATAAAATCCTTTTTACGCTTAACTTGCTCATTAATCCAATAATAACAACACTAAACACAACAACCAAAATCAACATATAAAAAATACGTCACATATTGACGTATTTTATCACCAAATTAACAACTTGATACAATATCATGTCACTCATTGCCAATGTTAAAAAAGACTAAGCTAACCGTTCTTTAATCCAAGGTACAACTTGTGCTAAAGCAGCATCAAGGTTTTCAGGTTGACTTCCACCGGCCTGAGCCATATCCGGACGCCCTCCACCTTTACCACCCACTTGAGTCGCTATCGACGCAACCAGCTCACCAGCCTTGACTTTAGTCGTTAAGTCTTTCGTCACACCGACGATTAAATTCACCTTCACATCACCTGCTATAGCAAGCACCACAACACCTGATTTTAATTTTTGTTTGAGCTCATCCTGTAACCCCCGCAAGGCACTAGCATCTACGTTATCTAACTTCTTAATCAACACTTTTATGCCATGAATCTCTTGCGCCTCACTAACTAAATCTGCACTGGTTGCCGCAGCAAGTTTATCTTTTAATTGCACCAATTCTTTTTCAAGCGATTTACTGCGATCTAACTGTACTTTAAGCTTACTGACAACGGATTGCGGATCCGACTTAAGTAACTCTGCTGATGCTGTAAGCGCAGCTTGTTGCTTCGCAATATGTTGCATTGCAGCCACTCCCGTAACCGCTTCAATACGTCGAACACCTGCCGCTATTCCACCTTCAGAGGTAATTTTGAACAAGCCAATATCCCCCGTACGACCGACGTGCGTCCCGCCACATAATTCAATTGAAAAATCACCCATTGTCACTACTCTAACTTCTGAGTCATATTTCTCACCAAAAAGTGCCATAGCCCCTTTCTCTTTTGCGGCATCAATGCTCATCACTTCTGAGTTTAACGGATGATTACAGCGAATTTGCTCATTCACTAATAACTCTACAGCGTTTAATTGAGCAGTATTGACAGCTTCAAAGTGTGAAAAATCGAAACGTAATCTATCTGGATCGACTAAAGAACCTTTCTGCGAAACATGAGTCCCTAAGATCTGTCGTAACGCAGCATGTAATAAATGCGTTACGGAGTGATTAAGTTCTGTACGTTGACGTGAGTCCCGATCAACATTCAGACTCAATTGTTGACCTTTTATTATCTCGCCAGCCTTCACTTTACCCATGTGACCAATAGCTTGGCCATATTTCTGTGTATCTACCACCTCAAAATGATTCTCTTGTGTACTCAACAATCCTTTATCGCCGCACTGCCCACCCGATTCAGCATAAAATGGTGTTTCCTTGAGTACAATAACCGCCTCATCTCCAACCGTCACGCTTTCAACTTCTGCACCGTTTTGGTAAAGCCCAATGACTTCAGACTCGAGTGATAAATCGGTATAACCACAAAAATCAGTATTAGTCTCAATGACTAAAGTATCGTTATAATCGATACTAAATTGACCCGCAGCCTGCGCTCGACGCCTTTGCTCTGCCATAGCCGCTTTAAACCCAAGCTCATCGACACTGATCTCACGTTCACGGCAAACATCGGCGGTTAAATCAACAGGAAAACCATAAGTGTCATAAAGTTTAAACGCCATGTCACCATCAAGCACATCACCTTCTAGCTTATTCAGTGCCGCATCTAAAATACCCAAGCCACGCTCTAAAGTACGTGCAAATTGCTCTTCTTCTGCTTTTAATGATTTTTCAACAATCGATTGCATCTGAGCTAAACCTTTAGCAGCATCCCCCATCACTTCGATTAAAGTCGGCACCAATTTATAAAAGAAGGCCTCTGTTGCGCCCAATTTATTTCCATGACGAACCGCTCGGCGAATAATTCGACGTAATACATAACCACGGCCTTCATTTGACGGCATAACACCATCAGCAATAAGAAAAGAGCATGAACGAATATGATCGGCAATAACACGTAATGATTTACTCTCTAAATCAGACACTCCAATAACATCTGCCGCCTTGACAATTAACTGTTTAAAAATATCAATTTCATAATTTGAATGGACCCCTTGCATGATTGCAGCAATGCGCTCAATCCCCATCCCAGTATCCACTGAAGGTTTAGGTAAAGGCAGCATATCCCCATTCGCTTGGCGATTATATTGCATAAAAACAATATTCCAGATCTCAATGAAACGATCACCATCCTCTTCCTGTGTGCCAGGGCGCCCCCCCCAAATATGTTCACCATGATCATAGAAAATTTCAGTGCAAGGTCCACAAGGGCCAGTATCCCCCATTTGCCAGAAATTATCAGACGCGTAAGCCACGCCTTTATTATCACCAATTCGGATCAAGTTTTCTTCCGCAACACCAATTTTTTTATTCCAGATCTCAAATGCTTCGTCATCTGTGTCATAAATTGTCACACAAAGACGTTCTGTAGGCAGCTTTAACGTCTCCGTTAAAAAAGACCAAGCAAAACGAATGGCTTCTTCTTTAAAATAGTCACCGAAACTAAAATTGCCTAGCATTTCAAAAAACGTATGATGGCGCGCCGTATAGCCCACATTATCTAAATCATTATGTTTACCACCCGCTCGCACACAACGTTGCGAACTCGTTGCGCGAGTATAAGTACGCTTATCGGCACCTAAAAACACATCTTTAAATTGATTCATACCGGCATTGGTAAAAAGTAAGGTAGGATCGTTTACTGGAACAAGCGAACTGCTATCGACAACTTCGTGACCGTGAGTACCGAAATACTCCAGGAAAGCATTTCTTAACTCTTTAGTGGTTTGATACATGACATCGTCCTGAATTGAATAGGGCTCACAACGGCCAAATAATAAGGGCCGCAAGGTATAATTTTATGGGGCATTATATACCCAAGCCACCTTAATATGCCAGTTTCAGAAACAGTCCCAATAAGGCCACTCAAGACCTATCATTGCATGAACCCTAGTATCTTTTGAAATGATGCGCCACCCAAGCACATGACGTTAATAGCCTCCTTACGAGTCGCTTGAAAATAGGCTAAAACCCATATAAAGAAGTATAGCCGGATCAACATAAATTGCGATAGTCCACGTGCTCAGTAAATAACTCATCAATTGAGCAGCGTAATTTTCTCCTAACGGATTTGACTTGTGCCCACTTCTTCTCAATGGGATTGAGATCGGGACTATATGGAGGGAGAAACTCTGCTATACAGCCACGCGCTGTTATTGCTTCAAGCATATCGCTGCGTTTATGGAATGTGGCATTATCCATCACGATGACGGCACCCGTTTTAACCTTTGGCAATAAATCTTGAGTCAACCACGCATAAAAGACATCTGAGTTTATATAGGAAAAAAATAGGCTTAGCGTGAGAAACGTCATACCGACAATGGCGCCAATCACATTCACTCTTCCTCTGGCTTGCCAGTTGTGAGTGCCGTAACATCGGGTTCCTTTTTCTGAATATCCATATTCACGAGGCATACTTTGAGCAAAGCCACGTTCATCTAAATAGATGATTTATTTGCCTTGGTTCTCATATTGACAGATACGCTCAATAAATTCTTTTCTGGCAATATCACACGCTTTAGGATGTGTTAGTGTTTTTTTTATAGCTGATTTTGAGCCGTTTTAGCGCATAGTGTATTGTTGATTGACCGACATTAAGGCGGATTGCACGTTCCCATTGATAATCATCGGGGTGATCATCAATATCACGTTTCAGTGCCATCATGTCTACTTTCGTTGCGGGTTTATTACGTTTTGAGCAAGGTTCCATCTTATTTTTCCAACGAAAAAGAGTGGCTATATTAATCTCAAAATGTTGACTTGTCTGCTCAAATGTCAGTTGGTGCTTTTCTTTGTAGACGAACACCTTACGCCTTAAGTCGATACTATATGGCATTCGAGTATTATCGCATATTATTCTGATTTAGCTATACATATAAAAGTAAGAAGTAATAAAGAAAAATAGATAATGAAAAGGTGCACTCAATCCTGTTGTTTTTAGAATATGAGTTCTAACTTCAATGAAAACAAATAATTAATATTTATACTTAGGTGTTTAGACACCTAGAGAGAATGGCAGTAAAACAATTATTACACCTAAACACACATAAAATCCATCATCATAAAGCTAATCATCAACATGAGTCGATGTCTTTTCATCTAAAGCATAGTTAGCTTGTTCATAACTAAAGCCTTGCCCGAGTAGATAGCGGATCCGTTTTGCTTTATCTTTAAAGTCTGCAATTGGATGCTCACCGTACTTTTTAAACACTTTATGCTTAGCAAGTTCAAACCAATCATGATGGGTATTGAGTAAGACTTGCTGGCAGATCGATCTATCAATACCTTTTTGTATCAATACCTGCTGAATACGGTTGACTCCGTGCCCCTTATTCACATGGCTTTTGATCACAAGGTACGCATAACGCTCATCATTTAAATAACCATTTTCAAGGCAAAAATGAATACACGCTTCAATTTCGCAATGGGTAAAATCTTTTTGAGCTAATTTAGTTTTAATCTCTAATTGAGAATGATCGCGGCGTGCTAATAGCGCAACCGCGACCTGTTTAGCACTGCGACTCAGAAGACTTCACCCGTTTCTAAATCAACATTATCACCCGTTGGCTCAACCACTTTAGCCGTATCTACAGCGTCACCTTTACGCAACAACATATTACGTAAACTCGTTTCAATTTCAGCAGAAATATCGGAATTTTCAATCAAGAACTTGCCTGCATTGGCGCGGCCCTGACCAATTTTACTTCCTTTGTAACTATACCAAGCACCTGATTTTTCGATAAGTTTATGAACAACACCGAGATCCACTAATTCGCCTGTACTGTTGATGCCTTGGCCATATAAAATTTGAAATTCAGCTTGTTTAAAGGGAGCTGCTATCTTATTTTTCACCACTTTAACGCGAGTCTCATTCCCGATCACTTCATCTCTATCTTTAATGGCCCCTGTACGGCGAATATCAAGACGAACCGAAGCATAAAACTTAAGCGCATTACCACCAGTGGTTGTTTCAGGATTACCAAACATCACACCAATTTTCATACGAATTTGGTTAATGAAAATCAGTAATGTATTGGATTGTTTTAAGTTACCTGCTAACTTTCTCATTGCTTGACTCATCATACGAGCGGCAAGCCCCATATGAGAATCACCAATTTCCCCCTCAATTTCAGCCTTAGGAGTGAGTGCTGCAACGGAGTCAACAACAATCACATCAACGGCGCCAGAACGTGTCAATGCATCACAAATTTCCAATGCTTGCTCACCCGTATCCGGTTGTGAGCACAATAAGTTATCAATATCGACGCCTAATTTCTTAGCATAAATAGGATCAAGTGCATGTTCAGCATCAATGAAAGCACAGGTTTTACCTAATCTTTGCGCAGAAGCAATGACTTCTAGCGTTAACGTCGTTTTACCTGAAGATTCAGGACCATAAACCTCAACAATACGTCCCATAGGCAAACCGCCAGCGCCCAAGGCGACATCTAATGAAAGTGAACCTGTAGAGATCGTTTCAACATCCATTGAACGATCTTCTCCCAGCTTCATGATAGAGCCTTTACCGAATTGTTTTTCTATTTGTCCTAATACGGCATTAAGTGCTTTTTCTTTATTCGGATCTATCTTCATGCTTATCATCCTTACCATCTAGCTAATGCGGGTTAAATTAATTCATGAGCACTCATTTTTGCCTTACGAGCCTCAATATGTGATCTAGTATACTGTACAATCATACAGTATCAAGTCCTGTTCATTATTTTTTCTATTTCATTTTAAAAACCCCTATTGATAGAGAGACTAAAGACTGTAATTTATAGGATATGATTATTTCCTTTAATAAATCCCCCGCAAAGCATAAAAATATTGGTAATATTAGCGACATCTTCCAGCGGTAGGACAACCAGCCTTCAATAATAACAATTTGGTGTACTCCAATAATACAAAGTAACAACATGATTATTTACTTTTTCTCATTTGCCATTTTCATTTGGTATAACCGCTTAGGTTAGCTCCTAATATCATGTTTTAACTTATAAAACCATTAACTCTACCCTTCCAGCATATTCATAAGTGATTAAAAATGACTGCAATTAATCTTCAAAATTTAGAAAAACACACGCCAATGATGCGCCAATATCTCACATTAAAAGCGCAGCACCCTGACATGCTACTTTTCTATCGAATGGGTGATTTCTATGAGCTATTTTATGATGATGCTAAAAATGCATCGCAACAACTGGGAATATCGTTAACCGCGAGAGGTAAAAGTGGTGGGGATCCCATCCCGATGGCAGGGATCCCTTATCATGCCATTGAAGGATATTTAGCCAAACTGGTAAAAATAGGCACTTCGGTTGCCATTTGTGAACAAATTGGCGATCCTGCTACATCAAAAGGCCCTGTGGAACGAAAAGTCGTTCGTATTGTCACACCGGGTACATTAACTGATGAAGCTTTACTCCAAGAAAAACAAGATAATTTACTCGCTGCATTATACCAAGGAAAATCAGGCTACGGTTATGCCACACTCGATATTGCATCGGGACGATTTGTGATCACCGAATTAGCCGATCACGCCGCATTAGAGACTGAACTGCAACGCACGGGTCCTGTAGAAATACTCTACAGTGAAGATTTTACTGAGCTCAGCCTAATAGAAAAATACAAAGGCACCCGCCGACGCCCAGAATGGGAGTTTGAATTTGATACCTGCCATCGATTATTACTAGAACAATTTAAAACGAAAGACTTACACGGTTTTGGTTTAGGAGAAGCAAGATTATCACTACAAGCTGCAGGCTGCTTGATGCAATACGTAAAAGACACTCAGCGTACTGCCATGCCTCATATCAATGCCATTATTCGTTTTAATCAAGATGACAGCATCATACTCGATGCTGCGACTAGACGTAATTTAGAACTCACTCAAAACTTGCAAGGTGGTCAAGAAAACACTCTCGCGTCAATTCTTGATAATACCGCGACAGCCATGGGTAGTCGTATGTTACAACGCTGGATTCACCAACCATTACGTCATCACAGTGCCATAAAATCACGACAAAATGCTGTCGCTGAATTAATGGAGCATCAACTCTCTGACGAGCTGTTTTCACAATTAAAAACCTTAGGTGATATTGAACGCATTACAGCACGTTTAGCATTAAGAAATGCCAGACCCCGTGATTTTTCTCATCTAAGAGAAGCCTTAAGGTTACTGCCGGCAATCCAAAAAACACTCACAAAAGTCAATGCATCACACCTACAATATTTAAGTTGCACCATTGGCGAATTTCCTCAAGAGCTCGCTTTACTCGAAAAGGCCATCGTTGATAATCCTCCCATGCTCATTCGTGATGGTGGGGTTATCCGAACGGGTTATAATGCCGACTTAGATGAATGGCGACACTTGAGTGAAGGGGCAACAGACTACTTAGCACAATTAGAAGCCAGAGAAAAAGAACAAACAGGCAGCTCAACGCTAAAAGTGGGCTACAATCGCGTCCATGGCTACTACATTGAAGTCAGTCGACGTGAATCTGCTCTAGTACCACTTAGTTATCAACGCAGGCAAACACTCAAAAATACTGAACGCTATATAATTCCTGAGCTCAAAGAGCATGAAGAAAAAGTCCTTTCAAGCCAAGGCAAAGCCTTAGCCATTGAGAAACAATTATGGGAAGGGTTATTTGACCTATTACAACCTAAAATTCATGAACTTCAGGCTTTCGCTACAGCCGCCGCAGAACTGGATGTATTAAACAACTTTGCAGAGCGAGCACAAACACTTGATTATGTTTGTCCTGAACTAGTAGAAAGCACTGGCATTCATATCGAAGCAGGACGCCACCCTGTTGTTGAGCAAGTCAGCCATCATCCTTTTATAGCCAATCCTGTTACATTAAATAATGCACGTAAAATGTTAATCGTGACGGGCCCCAATATGGGGGGGAAATCCACCTATATGCGTCAAGTTGCTCTGATAACACTCCTTGCCTATATTGGTTCATATGTCCCTGCACAAATGGCACAAATAGGGCCTATCGATCGTATTTTTACGCGTATTGGAGCATCTGACGATCTCGCTTCAGGGCGTTCAACCTTTATGGTTGAAATGACGGAAACCGCCAATATCTTACACAATGCAACACCACAAAGTTTAGTATTAATGGATGAAATAGGCCGAGGAACATCTACTTACGATGGGCTCTCTCTTGCTTGGTCAGCAGCTGAATATTTAGCAACAACCATTCAAGCCATGAGCTTATTCGCAACCCATTATTTTGAGCTAACCCAATTACCAGAGCAACTTAAAACTGTAGAAAATGTACATTTAGACGCCGTTGAGCATGGAGACACCATTGTGTTCATGCATGCAGTACAAGAAGGGCCTGCGAGTCGAAGTTACGGCTTACAAGTAGCGGCACTTGCTGGCGTACCAGCCAGTGTGATCCATACGGCGAAACACAAATTACACCAATTAGAAAGTCGCGATCATGCTCCCTATCCCGCTGCTAAGCAAATACTCCCCCCTTTAGCAGAGCTTAAACCAACGTTACTGTTTGAAACATTGGCCAATATTAATCCAGATGATTTTAGTCCCAAACAAGCCTTAGAATGTTTATATCAATTAAAACAGCTACAGCACTCATCTTCGTGTTAGCCCTCAAGTAAGGTTAACCTCAATAGTAAGATCAATTAAGCCCACATCAAGTGGGCTTAATTGATTAACAATAATAAGAAAAAATTAGACCTTAAAGATAGCCTCAACAGACAAACCTTGAGCACCTAATAAATCCTTCAAACGTTTTAACGCTTCAACCTGGATCTGACGAACTCTTTCTCTCGTCAATCCAATTTCTTTACCCACATTTTCTAATGTTGAAGGCTCGTAGCCTAAAAGACCAAAACGCCGAGCAAGAACTTCTCTTTGTTTGGTATTCAGTTCGTTAAGCCATTTAACGACTGATTTAGACATATCCTCATCTTGGACCTTATAATCGGGCCCAACATTATCATCATCGGCTAACACATCAAGCAGGGCTTTATCGCTCTCCCCACCTAAAGGTGTATCGACAGAAGTGATCCTCTCATTTAATTTCAGCATACGACTCACATCGGCACTCGACAGATCCAGTTTTTCAGCAATTTCTTCCGCTGTCGGTTCATGATCAAGCTTATGGGCTAACTCTCTTGCCGTTCTGAGATAAACATTCAATTCTTTGACAACATGGATAGGTAAACGGATAGTACGAGTTTGATTCATAATTGCGCGTTCGATGGTCTGTCTGATCCACCAAGTCGCATAAGTCGAGAAACGAAATCCTCTTTCTGGATCAAACTTTTCAACAGCACGAATAAGCCCAAGGTTCCCTTCTTCAATTAAATCAAGTAAGGCTAAACCTCTATTGTTATAACGGCGGGCAATTTTGACGACAAGTCTCAGATTACTTTCAATCATGCGATTACGAGACTTTTCACACCCTTTAAGGGATTTACGTGAAAAATAAACCTCTTCTTCCGCACTCAGTAGGGGAGAAAAACCTATTTCACCTAGATAAAGTTGTGTGGCATCTAAGTTTTTTTGAATATCATCTTGAACTTGTTGATCAAGATCGACATCTTTCTTTTCACCTTCCTTACTGGTTAATGCTAGATCAGATTCATTTTTCGATAAATCAACAAGTGGCTGCGTCTGTGCTACGTTTCTAGTTCGGCCCATAATGGATCTCCCATATTTCACGATTTTAAACTACTTCAATGTGTTATCCTCCGATTGCCAAAATGGCACCAAAATCATTACGATTTAGGTAAATATTTAAGCGGGTTTACTGACTTACCAAGATAACGGATCTCAAAATGCAACATGACCCTATCCGTCCCTGTACTGCCCATCTTGGCAACGTTTTGACCTGCTTTAACAAACTGTTTTTCTTTGACTAATATTTTTTCAGTATGAGCATAAGCACTCAGATAATTATCACTATGTTTAATGATAACTAAATTGCCATAGCCCCGTAGCGCATTACCAGCATAAACCACTCGTCCTGCCGCTGCCGCCTTAATTAGCTGACCTCTAACCCCAGCAATTTTAATCCCTTTATTACCTTGCTCATTAGCAGAAAAGGTTCCTATCAACTTCCCTTTTACGGGCCATTGCCACAAACTCACTTTATTCGGTAAAACCGTTGTCGGTTTGTGGATAACCCCGTTGATAGTTTGTTGACTACCTGTTAAAGGGTACGCCGACTTGCTCGGTTGATCAAGTGATTTTTTAACCACCGCGACTGTTTGTTTTTTAACCTCACGTTTATAGGTAACCACTTGATTCTTTTTACTAACATACGATTTTACAGGCTTTGCAGGCGTAGTAACCACTGACGAGATACTGGTACGACCACTTTGATTTTTAACCGAAATAGTCAATTTCAATATCTGTCCAGGATAAATGGTATAGGGTTTAGTCAGTAAATTATTCTTAGCAATGTAGGTAACATCTCGATTAGCTCCCCAAGCGATGGAGTAGAGCGTATCCCCCCTCTTCACTCGATAATATTGCGTTTTAATAGAACCTTTTACATAAGTAGGCTGGTAATGAGATGAAATATTAACAACGGGGGCGGGATGCTGTGCTTGAAAACTGCAAGCGGTTAATGAAACAAGAAGGCTGAAAAGAAGACTAATCTTACCATGTGCCCTCAGTATATTAATCAAAACGACTCCCTACTGAACTAAAACAAATATTAACTTTTAAAATTATTATAGTGAAACATCTAATTTGCTGTATTTATAATATTTTAAACCAATATAAAAACCAGAAGTGACATCGTTAATCTTAACAGCAAACATTGAACCTAAGCTGAAAATATAGTGATAACACCAAATGACACTGAAAAACTGAAAATACATTGACAGAAGGCGACTAAAAAAATGCTAATGTAATAGAAATGCTATATTTTATTATTTTTATACGTAAAACAATTAATGATATAAACCTCTCACTTTCATCTACTTCTATATTTCAATGGTAACCTCACAGTACATCCATGTACTTTATACACTACATTTACTTAGGCTAGATCACCATGCACCAACGGTACAAACCTAACAATTTCAATAACTTCAGAAGTAAATTTATCACCTAAGCGAACAACCTTTAATAATTGCTGCGATTGCTCACCGACAGGAAGAACCAACACCCCGCCATCGGCAAGTTGTTTTAACAATGCCTCTGGTACACTACTGGCTGCAGCTGTTACCATAATCGCATCGAAAGGGCCTCTATTTCCCCAGCCGAGCCAACCGTCGCCATATTTAAAAGCCACATTATGTAAGTCTAATCGTTTTAATCTCTGCCTTGCTTGTATTTGCAAACTTTTAATACGCTCAACAGTGCAAAGCTCTGGTACTAACTGAGCTAAAATCGCAGCCTGATACCCCGATCCCGTCCCTATCTCTAATACTTTTTCAGGTCCATGGCTTAACAACAGTTCCGTCATTCTTGCGACGATATAAGGTTGAGAAATCGTCTGACCTTGCCCTATCGGGAGTGCCGTATTTTCATAGGCTTTATGTCCTAATGCTGGATCAAGAAAGCGCTCTCGAGGGGTATTTGCCACCGCCGATAATACCCTCTCATCTTTTATCCCTGCTTCCAATAACGCTTTTGCAAGATTTTTTGCTAATGTAGGCGCCACCCTCTTCATACTTGTGTTATCCATTGTTCCAATTTTGATAATTGTGAAAATGCAGTCAGATCGACAGTGAGAGGGGTAATAGAGACATAACCCTGCTCAATAGCATCAAAATCTGTCCCTTCTGTCGCATCTAACTCTTCTCCTTGAGGCCCCAACCAATAAATATCTCGACCGGCAGGATCTGTTGTTTTTACCATGCCTTCAGCTCGATGCCTTGCACCTAATCGAGTGACCTTCATTCCTTTAATAAACTCAATAGGAAGGTCGGGCACATTAATATTTAAAATTTGATCTTGCGCTATGGGCCGCTCTCTCAATGCTTTGACTATACGATAAGCAAACTCTGCGGCCGTGTCATAATGTTTTAATTCAGACCCAACAAGTGAAATGGCAATAGCCGGTAATCCTAAAAACCGCCCCTCCATTGCAGCAGCAACCGTACCCGAATAGAGAGTATCATCCCCCATGTTTTCACCCGCATTAATACCTGCAACCACCATATCAGGTTCATTAGTATAGAGCTCTCTAATGGCTAAATGCACACAGTCTGTCGGTGTTCCATTGACAGAGATAAAGCCATTATCCAATGTTTGGATCCGTAGCGGGTTGATGAGTGTCAGCGAATTACTCGCACCAGAGCAGTTTCGATCGGGCCCGACAGTCATAACTTGTGCTAAACGTGACAAAGAAGCCGTTAATGCTTCAATCCCTTCAGCATGTACACCATCATCATTACTCACAAGAATTTTCATATCATGACTGCCCTGAAATAGGCTGCTCAGCATAACGTTCGCGTCGCTGCTTTTCCATTACATCTTCATAAAGAAAGAGTTCTCTTAATACAGACGTCGCAAAGCACCCTGCTGGAAGGGCAAATTTTAACACCAACACATCATCGTTAATTTCATGACTGATATGTTGAGGCTCAAGCAGCATCATTCGCCTTTCTTGATTCAATCCAGCATGTTCTAAACCGTCACGGTCATCTTCTAGGCTCGATAGCACACTCGCCTCAAAAGCCGCCGCATCCGTTTGAGCAAGAGGCAGCCCTCGGCCCCACAAAGGCGCAGACAATTGAATGTCTTTCTCTGCCAAGCGATTTTGTAGACTCAAATCCCATTCTTCTGCAACAAAATAACTTTTACTGCCTGCAAGCATCACACTATCCCCTTTTAACGGGGTTAAGCCATACTCAGCCAAGCGAGCCGATACGACTAAATTAAATAAATATGAGCGCACCGCCGAAAGGTACATGCCACGCTTATTACGATCTTTCACCTTACGGCCAGCAAACATTTGTCTACCAAATATGAGGTTTTTACCGTCGTGACCAAAACGTTGCTCACCAAAATAGTTCGGCACACCCGTTTCTTTAATTTGAGTCAAACGCGATAACACATCATCCATATCGGTAATATTGCGCAGCGTCAACGTAAAACGATTACCGGCCAGTGCACCTACTCTTAACTTTTTACCGTGACGACTCGATGACAATATTGTTAATTGGTCATTATCAAGACTCGCCCAGTCGGGTGTTTCTTTACCAGGAATACGCACCCCAAACCATTGTTCAGTAATCGCATGCTTATCTTTTTGGCCTGCGTAAGTCACCTCTTTTGGATGAACATGGGCAAAACCAGACAGAATCTTTGCCACATCTGCGGTATTTAATCCATTTTTACGAATATGCAATAAATGATGTTCGCCTTCACCTGTTGGCACAAAAGGTAAAATCTCCTGTACCATAAAGTCGCTATTTTGGGTTCTCAAATCAGCTCGAGATACCGGTTTACCATATAAATAATGTAATTCACTCATGAAGTTAATTTTATCTCTTGTTTGTACTCATCAATACCACAGCTTCAACCGCAATACCTTCTTTTCGTCCCGTAAAGCCCAATTTTTCCGTTGTTGTTGCCTTTACATTAATATTAGACAACTCAGTGTCCAAATCTGTTGCCAACACATGTCTCATCGCATCGATATAAGGCAACATTTTGGGGGCTTGAGCGATAATAGTGACATCAAGATTACCTAAGAAGTAACCTTTTTCTACGGCAAGTGCATAACAATGCTTAAGCAGCATACGACTATCCGCACCTTTAAATTCGGCATCGGTATCCGGAAAATGTTTACCGATATCTCCCATGGCCATCGCGCCTAAAATGGCATCAGTAATAGCATGCAACACAACATCACCATCAGAATGGGCTATTAAGCCTGTCTCATAAGGCACATTAACGCCACCCAGTATTAAAGGGGTATCACCGCCAAATTTATGCACATCAAATCCATGTCCAATTTTTATATTCACTTTCTATCCACCAAGGTTACATGCAGTGTCGATTAGTGACGCGATACTATCCTAATACGCTATCTAAAAACGTTATCCGAATAACTTATTTCAATAAGTTATCTAAAAACAATGATGCCAAAGCTAAATCATTAGGATGAGTGACTTTAATATTATCCGCTCGTCCCTCAATGATCCCAGGTGAAGTCCCAGCCCATTCCATTGCAGAAGCGTCATCGGTAATGGCAATTTTCTGAGATAAAGCTAAGGTGATATTACGCTTTAAACTCCCCGCCCTGAAACACTGAGGTGTTAATGCGTGCCACAAATGATCACGAGAAACAGTTTCACAGATCTGCTGCCTCCCAGTACTCCGCTTCATCGTATCTCTCACTGGTGAGCCTAAAATCACCCCTTGCGGGAATTGCTGCCTTGCAAGCAATAATTTATCAATATCATCATGGCTCAAACAAGGTCTCGCAGCATCATGTACTAATACCCAAGCGCCTTCATCCACCTCATGTAAAGCGGCTAATACCGAATCGGCTCGTTCGCCCCCACCGACTACTTGGCATAATTGAGGATGTTGAGACTGAGGCAAGGTATGAAAATAGTTATCGTCTGGATGTAACGCCACGACAACTTGACAGATCTGAGGGTGAGATAATAAACAGTCTAGCGTATGCGCCAAGATACTTTGCTCATTTAACATTAAATATTGCTTCGGTATTTGAGCCCCCATACGACGGCCAATCCCAGCAGCCGGAACAACAGCGATGACAGCCTCACTTTGAATACCCATGTCCACCTTCTACTTCATTTTGAAAAAAAACACTATTCACTTTCAACCACGCGATAAAAAGTCTCTCCTTTTTTGACCATACCCAATTCATTACGTGCTCGCTCTTCAATCGCTTCTGTACCACTGCGTAAATCATTAATCTCTTCCCTTAATATTTGATTACGCGCGATCAATTTGGCGTTACTGTCCTGCTGTGCTTGGATCTGATCTTGCAATTGATAAGATTCAGACAAACTGTTTCCACCAAACCAAAGTCGGTATTGGAGAATAAGCAATAATAGTGTTAAAACAAAGCATAAGCGTTTCATGATGATTTAAACAGAACTCAGCCTAAGAATAGTGAGATAATACAACAAAAAAGGCCACCTAGTGGCGGCCTTTTAAAAGTTTTATGAAATTAACCTTGGCCTTTAATTTCACTTAACCCATTGTAAGGGGCATTTTCACCCAATTGCTCTTCAATACGCAATAACTGATTATATTTAGCAACACGATCTGAACGGCATAAAGAACCGGTTTTAATTTGGCCAGCAGCCGTTGCCACAGCTAAATCTGCAATTGTGGCATCTTCAGTTTCACCACTACGGTGTGAAATAACCACAGTATAACCCGCCTCTTTCGCCATACGAATAGCCGCAAGAGTTTCTGTTAATGAACCAATTTGATTGAACTTAATTAAAATAGAGTTCGCGATATTATTGTCGATACCCCGTTTTAAAATTTCAGTATTAGTCACAAATAAGTCATCACCCACCAATTGGATCTTATCACCTAAAATTTGAGTTTGGTAAGCCCAACCATCCCAATCAGACTCATCAAGACCATCTTCAATTGAAGCGATAGGATATTGCTCAGTCAATGATTTCAAGTAATCAGAAAAACCATTAGCGCTAAAGACTTTACCTTCACCCGCAAGATTATACTGGCCTTCTTTGTAAAACTCTGAAGCGGCGCAATCTAAAGCCAATGTGACATCCGTTCCTAATACGTAGCCTGCCTTTTCAACCGCCACTTTAATAATCGCTAAAGCATCAGCATTAGAGGCAAGGTTCGGTGCAAATCCACCTTCATCTCCCACAGCGGTGCTTAACCCTTTATCTTGCAGCACTTTCTTTAGACTATGGAAGATTTCCGCGCCCATACGTAATGCTTCACGGAAGTTTTTAGCACCAACAGGCTGAACCATAAACTCTTGAATATCGACATTATTATCAGCATGCTCACCACCATTGATGATATTCATCATAGGAACAGGCATTGAATACACACCAGGCGTACCGTTTAATTCAGCAATATGTGCGTATAAAGGCATCCCTTTTGATGCTGCAGCCGCTTTCGCCGCAGCTAAAGAAACCGCCAGAATCGCATTCGCACCCAGCTTATCTTTATTAGCAGTACCGTCCAGCGCAATCATATTTTGATCAAGCTCTGCTTGTAAATTCGCATCTTGACCGATTAATGCTTCACGAATAGGACCATTGATATTAGCCACTGCCGTTAGCACGCCCTTGCCCATGTAACGGTCTTTATCACCATCACGTAGCTCAAGTGCTTCACGACTCCCAGTCGATGCACCAGAAGGCGCAGCCGCCATTCCTATGAATCCACCGTCTAAATGCACTTCAGCTTCTACAGTCGGATTACCACGAGAGTCCATGATCTCGCGACCAACCACATTAATAATCTTAGCCATAACATCCTCGATTTAAGTTTTAAAATAAAATTGTTTGCAACATAAAAATAAAGGCCAGCTCCTTTTAATGGGATCTGGCCTTCTTAATGAGTGATTTACGCTAAGTCGCGTTTTTGATGTGCATCTGCCGCGGCAATAAAGCCTTCAAATAATGGCTGACCATCACGGGGAGTCGAGGTAAATTCAGGATGAAACTGACCCGCTACAAACCAAGGATGGTTAGGTAACTCAATCATTTCAATTAATTGACGATCTGATGACAAGCCACTAAAAATAATGCCCGCTTTTTCTAAACATTCACGGTAATGATTATTCACTTCATAACGGTGACGATGACGTTCAACACAGGTTAATCCGCCATAAGCATTTGCCGCTTTAGAGCCTTCAACAAGATGACATAATTGTGCGCCTAATCGCATGGTGCCACCGAGATCGGAAGCCGCATCACGTAACTCAACATCGCCTTCTTCATTGATCCACTCGGTGATAAGGCCCACAACGGGATGCGGTGTGTCTGGGTCAAACTCTGTTGAGTGGGCTCCGTCTAAACCTGCCACATTACGGGCAAAGTCAATTAACGCCACCTGTAACCCTAAACAGATCCCAAAATAAGGTAAATTATTTTCACGGGCATATTTTGCCGCTTGAATTTTACCTTCAACACCACGTTCGCCAAATCCACCTGGCACAAGAATACCGTCTAAGCCTTCAAAAATTTCATCACCTATCGCTTCAACGGTTTGTGAATCAATATACTTAATATTCACTGATACGCGCTTTTTAAGACCCGCATGTTTTAAGGCTTCATTCACTGACTTATACGCATCAGGTAATTCAATATATTTACCCACCATACCAATGGTCACTTCCCCATTTGGATTAGCTTCTTGATAAATCACATTTTCCCATTCATGCAGATCAGCCTCACCACATTCAAGATGGAAGCGCTTAATCACCAGTTCATCTAAACCTTGAGAACGTAATAATGCTGGGATTTTATAAATACTGTCGACATCTTTTAACGAAATAACCGCACGCTCTTCTACATTACAGAACAATGATATTTTAGCTTTTTCATTCGCTGGCACGGCTCTATCACCGCGGCAAACCAATACATCGGGTGCAATACCAATAGAGCGAAGCTCTTTCACTGAATGTTGGGTCGGTTTGGTTTTAACTTCACCTGCAGCACCCAAGAAAGGCACTAAGGTTAAATGCATAAACAAAGTACGCTCACGGCCTAATTCAACACCTAATTGACGAATAGACTCTAAGAAAGGCAAGGACTCAATGTCACCAACCGTACCACCAATCTCAACAATGGCCACATCATGACCTTCACCACCTGCCAGTACTTTTTCTTTAATCGCATTGGTAATGTGCGGAATAACCTGAATGGTTGCGCCTAAATAATCACCGCGACGCTCTTTACGTAACACTTCCTCATAAATACGACCCGTGGTGAAGTTATTACGACGATTCATTTTTGTGCGAATAAAACGCTCGTAATGACCTAAATCTAAATCAGTTTCAGCACCATCCTCTGTGACAAAAACTTCACCGTGCTGAGTCGGACTCATGGTGCCTGGATCGACATTAATGTAAGGATCCAGCTTCATAATGGTTACATTTAGGCCTCGGGCCTCTAAAATTGCCGCTAACGATGCCGCTGCAATGCCTTTACCTAGCGATGAAACCACGCCACCAGTAACGAAGATATACCTTGTAGTCATGCTGAACCTGAGAGTTAAAGTTGGAAATATGTGCTTGTAAAAAAGCACTAGGACGGGACGATATTATAGCAAAGTTAGCCCGACTCGACAAATGGGAATTCACTTTAAATCAGGATATTTTGATTTTTATGCAACTTAATACCTCTGTTACACTTTTTCTTCTTGTTTAACCGCGTCCCAATAGGCATCAAGTTCTGATAACGTTTGCTCCGTCATGAGACTTCCTGACGCCACCACTTTAGCTTCTACCCCTCTAAAGCGTCTTTCAAACTTACGATTAGCCTGCCTTAATGCCTGTTCAGGATCCACCTTTAAGTGTCTGGCCATATTGACCACAGCGAATAACAAGTCACCCATTTCGTCTGCCACTTTTTCTTGTTCGATAATGGACTGATTGACTTCATCAAGGACTTCTTCTATCTCTTCGTGAACTTTTGCCACCACAGGCGCCAGTGTATCCCAATCAAATCCCACTTGGGCCACCCGCTTTTGTATTTTAACTGAACGAGTCAGGGCGGGTAAGGTCAATGGAATATCATCTACAGCAGAATGCAATTGCCTCTGCGCACGTTCTTTGGCTTTTAAAGACTCCCAACTCTGTTTGATTTCAGCACTGCTCTGGATCTCTTTATCACCAAAAACATGAGGGTGGCGATGGATAAGCTTGTCACAAATTTTATTGACCACTACACCAAAATCGAATAGCCCTTGCTCTTTCCCAAGCTGACAATAAAATACCACTTGAAATAACAGATCCCCCAGCTCATTGGGCAATTCATCTAAAGCCATTCGCTCGATGGTATCGGCAACTTCATAGGCCTCTTCAATCGTAAACGGCACGATGGTGTCAAATTGTTGGGCAAGATCCCATGAACACCCCGTCTCAGGATCCCTTAGCTTCGCCATAATATCGAGTAGCGGCTGAATATTGTGCTCATTGTTCATCTCTGTCTCCTCACTCAACATCACAATCTTCGGGCCTCACTCACCCCTTCCACTAGACTCAATTTTGCAATCACTCTCGATAATGCATCCAGATTATAAAGCTCCAGTTGCAGTTCAATAACGGCGGTTTGTGTTTTCACATCGGATGATGAGCTCATTGATAATACATTAGATTTCTCGGCTGCTAATACTGAAGTTAAATCACGAAGTAGCCCAGATCGGTCATTAGCAATCACTTTCAAGCTGATTTTATAGCCGCCCGCATAATTCTCCCCCCACACCACATCGACGCCACGCTCAGGCTGTTCTTTCATCAATTCTTTTAACTGTTCACAGTCAGAACGATGAACCGAAATACCCCGTCCTTTGGTGATGAAACCAAAGATTTCATCTCCAGGTACCGGTTGACAGCAACCTGCAATATGGCTCATTAAGTTACCGACGCCATTCACTTCAACTTGGCCTTTTCCTTTAGCACTCGGCTTATTGATACTCTTTTTAACGAGTTCTTCAACCACGTCTTCATCAGACAGCTCTTGAGGCTTTAGTTGGCTTTGAACATGATTAACCACTTGATTAAGACGCACATCACCGCCACCGATACCAGCGAGTAAATCATCCATTCCCACCATATTGAAACGCTCTACGGCTGATTGCGCATCTTTAATTTTTAAATTAATCCGCGCCAATTCTGTCTCTAACATTTCTCGCCCAGCACTAATATTTTTATCTCTATCTTGCTGCTTAAACCAATGCTGAATTTTAGAACGAGTACGAGAAGTGCGAATATACCCCAAATTAGGGTTTAACCAATCTCGTTTGGGATTGGGCTGATTTGAGGTGATAATGTCTATGCGCTGACCGGTTTCAACTTGATAAGTAAAAGGCACAATACGGCCATCCACTTTAGCCCCTATACATTTATGGCCCACTTGAGAATGGATATAATAAGCAAAATCCAGCACCGTCGCCCCTTGAGGCAAATCAATCACTTCACCACTTGGGGTAAAGACATAGACCCTATCTTCGAAAACTTGGCTACGGACTTCTTCCACTAAATTGCCGCTTTCTGCGACATCTTCTTGCCATTGCAAAATTTTACGCAGCCAGTTGATTTTTTGCTCATAACCACTTTGTTTACTCGTATTAGCGCCTTCTTTATATTTCCAATGCGCCGCAACCCCAAGTTCAGCATCTTCATGCATTTGCTCAGTTCGAATTTGTATTTCAACCGTTTTACCTTCAGGCCCCACAACGATGGTATGAATGGATTGATAACCATTGGGTTTTGGATTCGCCACATAATCATCAAATTCTTTAGGGATATGGTGCCATAAGGTGTGCACCACCCCTAAAGCGGCATAACAATCTTGCAGTCTATCGGTGACAATACGCACCGCGCGTACATCAAACAACTCATCGAACTTAAGTTGCTTGCCTTGCATTTTTTTCCAAATGCTATAGATATGCTTAGGGCGACCATACACTTTCGCGCGAATATGATCGCTATCGAGCCGCACTTGTAACTGACTAACAAAGTCCTCAATAAAGGTTTCTCTGTCTAAGCGTTTTCCATCGAGTTGTTTAGCGATATCTTTATAGATCTGTGGATGCAAATAACGAAATGAGATATCTTCTAATTCCCACTTGAGTTGCCCAATTCCTAGCCTATTTGCCAGTGGCGCATAAATATCGGCAATTTCTCGCGCAATTAACACTCGAGTCTCTTCATCCGCCGTTTTGATTTCCCGCAGTAAGCAAATTCGTTCGGCCAATTTGATCACCACGGCTCGGACATCTTCCACCATGGCCAGCAACATACGCCGAATATTATCAATTTGAGGCGCATTACCGCGTGATTGCTCTGTTATTTTTAATGCACCAATAGCATTCATTATTTCAACGCTGCTCACCAGATTGGCAAGAGACACCCCAAACTCATCTTCAAGATCGGACTTTTCAACTAAACCTGCATCAAATGCCACAAATATAATGGCCGCCTGTAACGTCTCAATATCCATATTAAGCGGGGCTAGAATTTCAATCATTTCGCGGCTACGCTTGAGAACATCACCAGCCTGTTGACTTTTCTTTGCCAGTAACTGCTCAACGTTGATGAGCAAAGTGAGTAACATTTGCGCTTCATCGCTATCACTGATATAACGATTCACCCACTCTTCAAGTTGAAAATGCGGATCGCTAAAATGTGCTTCACGAACAGATACCATCGATGAGATCCCTTTATTGTGCTCAAAAAATAACATTATTGCCTAGGGGTATTTCCTAGAGGCCGTTTATCTTCAAAATTCACTCTACATTGTCAATAAATGGGAGCTGAACATTCTATGTATTATCAGCATTTCAATTCAAATAGAGCCATAGACTCAAGGTGATGTGTTTGTGGAAACATATCAACCATACCCATTTTTTTTAATTGGTAACCTTGCTGTAAAATCAGTTCACTGTCTCTTGCTAAACTTGCGGGGTTACAAGACACATAAACCAGTGCACGGGGTTGCAATTTTTTTAGCCACTTAAGACTTTCATAAGCACCTGCTCTAGCAGGATCTAACAATATTTTATCCACTTTGCCCAGCCAAGGCTCTTTGGATAAATCACTGCTTAAATCGGCATGATAAAAAGACACATTTTCTAAGCCATTGTGTTGTGCATTTATCTGGGCTTGTTTAACCATTTCAGGCACGCCTTCCACCCCTATCACTTCAGCCCCAGACCGAGCCAATGGCAGGCTAAAATTACCGACACCACAAAACAAATCCAATACACGCTCACCAGTCTTTGGTGCAAGCCAATCAATCGCCTGAGAAACCATAGCCTGATTAACCGTTCGATTCACTTGTATAAAATTACCAGCAGAAAAGTGCAGTTTATCCTCATTTAAAGCATAAAAAGGCGCAGAGCGTCCTGTTAATGATTCACATATTCCTTCATTATCAAGCAATAAGAGACTAATGTTTTGTGCTTCGCCAAAGGTGATGAGCTTCAGCTTATCTTTATCAGATAACACGGTAGTGATCCGAATAACCGCAAAAACACCATTATCTGCTTCAGTCAACTCAAGGTGACCGAGTGATTTTTTGGCATTTAGCTGGTTAAATAACTTAGCAAATAAAGGAATTAAAATCGATAAGGCTTTAGCCAACACTAAGCACGATTGAATTTCAACCACTTGACTACTGCTATTGGCCCTAAATCCTAAGCTGACGTGTTTCGTTTTGGAATCATACCCCGTCGCTAAGCGTGCACGACGTCGGTAATGCCAATCTTCATCGAGTAACGATGCCGCTAACAAGCCCTCAGGTAAAGCAGACAGGTCCACTTTACTCATCGATGCTTTCGCTCCTTTATTAAGCTTTGGCTCTTTATGCGTCATTCCCTTCATTTGCGGATGACACACACGAGAACCAGTAAATCGCGTTAACAAATCCACTAAAGCATGTTCTTTATGCGCTCTTTGCTCGCTCATCGCTAAATGTTGTAAATCACAGCCACCACAATGCTGATAATGCTCACAACGTGGCGCAACACGTTGAGTCGATACTTGATTAATTTTAATCAGCTTAGCTCGAGAAAAATTCTTTTTTTGCTCTGTTAATTGCACCGTCACACTCTCACCCGGCAAGGCCTCAGGGATAAAAACAATCTTACCTTGATGATGAGCAATCCCAGCACCGAGATGGTCTAATTGACTCACCTCGAGTGCAAGCTTGATCGACAATTGCTTCTTTTTATTGGGTGTTGCTTTAAAAAACTGTGCCATTTAGGCCTCTAAATTGATAAAAAACTGGCCAACAGGACCCTACTTCTGGCAATATATGAAATAATTTCACTAACTTACGGTAAATTACGACTCAATGAACAATGCCAATAACATGGCCAAATACAGCCTGCGCTCTTGGGTTCTGGTACTGGCATTAGCGCCGACAATTTTAGTCGGTATATTATTAGGAAGCTATTTTACCATAAATCGATTCTATGAGCTTGAAGAAACGCTCACAGAACAAGCGAGCAATATCATCGAGCCTTTAGCCATTGCTGCCGAAGCTGGATTAGAAAATAACGATTTTGAAACCACTAAAAGACTCATTACCTCAGCCCAACTGAATAAGCCATCTTTGGTACAATTTATTGCTATTTTTGATAATGATAATCGGGTAATAGTCACCTCACATCATTATAAAAATCATGAATTCATGCGCTTTGAACAAGCCACCGATCGCTTAAAAGAAACCGAGATAGAGCATTTAGGCGATAGCTTAATCCTACGCAGCCCTATTTTTTCAACTCGAAATAATTTAATCCAGTCTTACAATAGTCACTCGATGCAACCGCAATATAACGAAAAAAAATTAGGTTATATCGCCATTCTGATCAATAAGGAAAATGCCTTATTAGAGCAACACCGGGCGGCTGTTGCCGCCTTCATCATTGTATTAATTGGTGTTCAGCTCAATCTTCTGTTCACTTTTAGATTGGTTAAAAACGTCACTCAGCCCATTACAGAAATGGTAAGGGTTGTCGCTAAAATTCGTGAAGGGAAACTTGATACTCGCTTAACGGGTAATTTAATCGGTGAGCTAGATTTACTCAAACGCGGCATTAACGCCATGGCGGGATCCTTATCCGAATATCATGAAGAAATGCAGCAAAATATTGATCAAGCAACGTTGGATTTAAGGGAAACATTAGAACAAATTGAAATTCAAAATGTAGAATTAGATTTAGCGAAAAAACGCGCTCAAGAGGCGAGCCGCATTAAGTCAGAATTCTTGGCAAACATGTCTCATGAGTTGCGCACGCCATTAAATGGCGTGATCGGTTTCGCTAAGCAACTGCTTAAAACCCCTCTACATTCCAGTCAACAAGACTACATCACCACCATCGAACGAAGTGCAACCAATTTATTAGGCATCATTAATGATATTCTCGATTTTTCTAAATTAGAAGCCGGAAAAATGGCCTTAGAAAACATGCCTTTTTCATTAAGAGAAACCATAGATGAAACCATCATCTTATTAGCCAACAGTGCCTATGAAAAAGATCTCGAGCTGGTCATCGACATTGATCCCAATATTCCCGAAGATGTGTCAGGGGATGCCATGCGGTTTGGGCAAATCATTACCAACTTAATCGGTAACGCCATTAAGTTTACTGATAAAGGTAGCATTCTGTTAAAAATTCAGCTCACGACACTGATCGATCATCAGATCTGTTTAAAATGTGAGGTCAGTGATACCGGCATTGGGATTGATCTCAATCAACAAGCCTGTCTATTTCAGGCTTTTGGTCAGGCAGACTCATCAATATCTCGCCGTTTTGGGGGCACTGGTTTAGGATTGGTTATTACTAAACGCCTCGTAAACCGGATGGGAGGCGAAATAGGCTGTGATTCATCCCCTCATTCAGGCTCAACGTTTTGGTTCACTTTTAACCTACAACAAAGTCAATACCCCATTAATATTCCGTATAATATACAAGAATTAAAAAACAAGAGTTTACTCTTGTTCGAACCAAGAGACTTATCCCATTCGGCCATAGACAGACTTTTACAACTTTGGGGACTACAGGTTCGTCACGTGCGCACTCAAGAAGAATTAAGCAGTTTATTAATACACACTGATAGACATTTTGATTATGCACTGTTAAGCAGTATCGGTTTGTTAACCCCCCAACTTTCTCGAAATATGATTAAGCAAGTTAAAGACAAATCAGATTATGTATTAGTGATCGCTCATGGCCTTGATCAGCAAGAAACCTTATCACAATTTCATCCTTACGTTGACAAGATGCTACCCGCACCGTTAAGTGAACGCAGTTTAGCAAAAAGCCTCATTTATCCACATAGTCATTCACAGCAATATCTCCCTGCTCAAGCAATGGTAACCCCTCCCTTAAGTCGAGAAAAATTGAGTGTCTTTGCCGTCGATGATAATCCTGCAAATTTAAAATTAATTGATACTTTACTGAAAGAAGTCGTCAGCCATGTCACCGTCACCGACAGTGGCGACAAAGCCGTTATGCTGGCCAAACAACGTCGTTTCGATCTCATTTTCATGGATATCCAAATGCCTGGCACGGATGGACTCAGTGCCACAAAACAAATTCGTCAAGATTCACTTAACCGCAATACCCCTATTATTGCGGTCACCGCCCATGCTATTGCAGAAGAAAGAGAACACATTAATGCATGCGGCATGAATGACTACTTACCGAAGCCCATCGACGAGTCAGCCCTTAAAGATATCATTCAAAAGTGGAAGAAACGCCCCACTTTTACGCATTTTGACCAAAATACCTTAAATTGGGATCTGTGTTTATCGCAAGCAAATAACAAGCCTGATTTAGCATTAGACATGATGAAAATGTTATTAGATTCATTACCTGAAACACGGGATAATATCCAGCAGGCCCTTGATAAAAGCGACAGCCCCTCAATGCTCAGTCATGTTCACAAGCTCCATGGCGCAAGTTGCTATTGCGGCGTCCCCAGAACACAAAAACTTTGCCATGAAATTGAGTCAGCCTTGAAAAAAAGCAAGAGCCTTGATGACGTTGAACCTGAAATCCTTGAGTTACTTGATGAGCTAACTAAGGTAGAATCGGCAGCAGATCAATTGATATCACAGCTATCTTCGGACATAAGATGACAAAAAAACTGGGATTTTTTAAACGTCTCAAAGCGTTAGAACTACCACAAAAGAAATTATTTGCAATCGCACTTTGCCAGCGAATGCTGCCTAATTACCAATTATTCTCTGATGTATGTGAATTTGGCGATCCTCAAGTACTCGATACTTTACTTAATTTGTTATGGCAATCCATGTATGACACAAAACTTAAGTTGAATATTGATCTCCATTTAGATCGCCTTGAAGCCAACACACCTGAACCTGCAGATTTTGACATGTACGGTGTTTATCCAGCAATGGATACAGCAGTGGCATTAACCTCTCTCCTCAGTGCCATGCAAAGTAAAATCGAAGACGACATTGTTAATATCAGTAAGTTATCATCAAGTACTGTCGCTAACTACATAGAAGCAACCTGTGAAATTGAATTTGATAAGGAGTCGGCATTAGACGATTACATCTTTGAACATGCCGTCATGCAAGCAGAGAAAGAGGTACAAAATACCTTATTAGACATCATCGAAGCACAAGCTAACATCACCCCAAACTTCATCAAAGATTTCCGCCGCGATATCGTCGCCGTAGGAATTTCGAACATAGGGATCAGTTCGCCCATACAAGAGTAATAAGCACGATACCCGTGATACTTGAAGATGCAGGATTCAGCTGGAATTAAAAGCCTTTTAGGCAAGGCTTTGAACAGAGAGCCTAGTGATGATTCTAAGCTGATGTTCAGTAACACAGTATAAAAAGCTTTTAAACCAGCCCTGGGGAGTTCGTAAAAACACCTACTTCTGCGTTGCATTATCTTAAAAGGCAATAAGCATTCCTGCAATAATACATCTTGAATTACGCACTTTTTCGAACTCTGAAAACATGCATCTTCAAGTATCACGGATATAGACCCAAAAAGTATAACAAGGTGATGGCCGCTAAAATGGCTATCCCCTAAATAACACTCTACTCATCTATACTTATTCAAAGGAATAAGTACCTATCTTTCAACTAACATTCAGTCTCTCTTGCCAAGCCTTTCGAATTGAAACGACTTAGCTCATCGCTTTAGGTTAACGTTATGCCGCTTATTTTAACCCCGTTAATGGCCATATTCTTCATCATGTTACTCGGCACGCTGGTACAAAAGCTCAAAATACTGCCAAGTAATGCCGATCAAAGTCTCAATTTATATGTGTACTATGTGGCCCTGCCCGCCATCATCGTTACCGCGCTGTCAAACACACCCATTAATGAAATTTTGCAATGGGGTTTATAATGGTCTGACTCTGGCGATGCTCGTGTCTTACAGCTTATGCATTATAGTGTCATTAATCGTCAAGCCCAAACAACAGGCACTGGCAGCCATCAGAGCGCTCAATGGCACTTTTGGTAATACCGCCTTCATTGGTATTCCTGTGATGATGTTGTTATTTCCACAACAACCTGCAGCGTTCACCTCAGCCGCCATCGCCAGTTTAATTTCTATCCTTATGTTTGATTGCTTTAGTCACCATAGAGCTCCAACTCAATAGACAACAGAGCTCAGGTATCATGATTATCACTCGCGCCCTGAGTACTAATCCTATCATTATCGCAGGCATCATCGGTATTGCTTTATCCAGTTTGTCATTACCACTCTACACGCCCATCGATTTAATGCTCACTCAAATCGGGGCAACCTCAAGCCCTTGTGCATTATTCGCCATAGGGATGGTACTTGCCAAGGCTCCAAGACAATCGGGGGCCGCTAATCCTCAGAAAATAAAACTCTCTGAGCTATTAACAATCAATGCCGTAAAGCTCGTGCTTCAACCAATATTAGCTTACTGTTTTCTTATCTATTTTAACGTCGATCATCAACAGCTATTCATGGGGGTCATCTTAACGGCTCTACCGACTGCTGCCAGTGTCTATTTACTCGCTCAACGTTACCAAATCAATACGTTAAGCAGCGCATACGTCGTTTTAGTTGGCACCATCATCAGCTTTATTACTTTACCTGTTATTGAAAAATTATTGGCACAAGTTTAAAAAACAATCGCCGCGTAGAAAATTATTTTTCTTCAACAGGGTGAAAAAACACCACTTGATACTGACAAAGTATTTACTGTATAAAAAAACAGTCTATACTGTATAAAAATACAGTCCACTGTCTATCAATACAGTATTTAGAGAACAGGACATCATTATGCTTTGCCAACTGAGTATCAATAATTTTGCTATTGTGCGTTTTCTCGAATTAGATTTCAAAGCGGGAATGACCAGTATTACTGGTGAAACAGGTGCCGGTAAATCCATTGCGATTGATGCACTAGGACTATGCTTAGGTAATCGAGCCGATGCCAATACCGTGCGTGCTGGTGCCAGTAAAACAGAAGTCAGTGCCCGCTTTGCTTTGGCTGATGTGCCGTTAGCCAAACGTTGGCTAGAAGACAATGATCTCGAGCTCGATAATGAATGTATTCTTAGGCGTACAATAAGCACAGATGGCCGTTCTAGAGCCTATATTAATGCCAATCCAGTGCCTTTAGCTCAACTGAAGTCTCTTGGGCAACTTCTCGTTGGTATCCATGGTCAACACGCCCATCATGCCATGCTTAAAAGTGAGCACCAACTGACATTGTTGGATAACTATGCCAATCATAAATTATTGTTAGACGCGGTGAGTAATGGTTATCAACGCTGCAAAATAGTCGAAAAAGAACTCAAGCAACTGAAAATGTCTCAACAACAAAGACTCGCCCGTAAACAGTTACTCCAATACCAAGTTGAAGAACTCAATGAATTTTCCATTGAAGAAAATGAGTTTGAACAAATTGAAGCCGAACATAAAAAGCTCGCCAATGGCACTGAACTGGTAGAATCTTGTCAAAATCAATTATTTTTATTACAAGAAAACGATCAAGGTAGTATTGAATACTTATTAAACAATGCCATTTCGCAAGCCCAAGTGCTCGAAGGCTATGATCCCAAATTAACCAACATCACCGCTATGCTCAATGATGCTTTTATTCAAGTCCAAGAAAGCACTAATGAACTCACCCATTACCTGGATGGACTCGAACTCGATCCTGAACATTTGGCTTATTTAGAACAGCGATTATCTAAAGTCATGCAGCTTTCAAGAAAGCACCAAGTCCAACCTAATAAACTTTATACTCATCACCAAGCGTTATTAAGTGAACTCAATGAGCTAGGTTCTAATGAGGACAAACTTGAAGAAGTTCAATTACAATTGCTCCAGTGTAGAGAACACTATCTACAACACGCTAAAAAGCTCAATCAAAGTCGTAGCCGCTATGCAAAAGAACTTGATAAAAAAGTGACCCAATCTATACATGAATTAAATATGCCTAAAGGCAAGTTCACCATTGATATCCAATTTAATGCTGAAAGCGTCTCCAGTAATGGTTGCGATCATATTGAATTTCTCGTATCAACCAATCCCGGTCAAGAACTTCAAGCCTTAGCGAAAGTCGCGTCAGGTGGTGAACTATCCAGAATTGGCTTAGGGATCCAGGTCATTACCGCCAAAAAAGTCTCCACCCCTACCCTGATTTTCGATGAAGTCGATGTGGGTATTTCAGGCCCTACTGCCGCTGTTGTTGGACGAATGCTGCGAATATTAGGTAACTCAACCCAAGTCTTTTGTGTCACTCACCTCCCTCAGGTTGCAGGAAATGGTCATCAACACATGTTCGTGAATAAACATACCAAAGCTGGCAATACAGAAACAAGCATGGTTCCATTAGACAAACCTAGCCGTATTGAAGAACTCGCCCGTCTTTTAGGGGGCGATATGATCACCAATAACACACTCGCCAACGCAAAAGAACTGTTGCAATAAAATGTGGGTTATACCTAAGTGTCATAATGGCCAATCATACCCTAGCCCGTCCAGATACTGAGTACAACGGGCTTGTTTGAACATTGACACGCCCCACAATCATGTCCAAGTTCAAGATGCTATCATGATTGGCGACTTAGCAAGGCTGACAAAAAACATATTTAATTAGAATACAACTCACCTTAACAACAGAAATAACACAAGATAAACACAAACAACCAAGCCGCTCTCTGACTATTCCATCGCTTAATCGTTTTACAACTCGTTGCCTTAACCTAAATTGTTACCGTTCGCCTCTTTTCACTCTAAATTAACACGAAAAACATAACTCACTAATAAATATCGATTAAAATATTTATTCAATGTTTATATCAACACCCAATATATCTCTATTCACATTCTCCCTCCCTGATCCACAGCCATATACTGAGCGCACTAATCGATTTTATTAATTCATATAATCGATAAAAGCCACTGCAATTAATTCGATTTATCGATAATACTGAGCGCTATAACCGAATACATCAATGGAGACTAACCATGAAACTAACTAAAAGCATTGCCTGTTTATCAATAGGACTCTCATTAAGCGCACAAGCACAAATAATGACTCGAGACAATGGAGCACCAATCGGTGATAATCAAAACTCAACCACTGCGGGTAGCCAAGGGCCGGTCCTCTTACAAGATGTTAATTTAATTCAAAAGCTACAAAGGTTTGCTCGAGAGCGTATTCCTGAACGAGTGGTTCATGCTCGAGGAACGGGCGCTTATGGCGAGTTTGTCTCCGATAGTAACTTTAGTGAACTCACCCGCGCAGCCCCTTTTTCTCAAGCGGGTAAAGCCACCCCTGTATTTGTTCGTTTCTCAACGGTTATTCATTCTAAAGGCTCACCAGAAACCTTAAGAGATCCAAGAGGCTTTGCAACCAAATTTTACACCGATGAAGGTAACTGGGATCTGGTTGGCAATAACTTACCGGTATTCTTTATTCGTGACGCCATTAAGTTTCCCGATATGGTGCATTCTTTAAAACCTTCCCCAGTCACCAATATACAAGATCCTAACCGCTTCTTTGACTTCTTTAGTAATGAGCCAGGTTCAACGCATATGCTCACTTGGGTGTATACCAATTTAGGGACACCCGCTAGCTATCGAAAAATGGATGGCTGGGGAGTTCATGCCTACAAATGGATTAATCAACAAAATGAAGTTAAATACGTCAAATTTCATTGGAAAAGTCAGCAAGGGGTAAAAGGCTTAACATCTGAAGAAGCCAGCCAAATACAAGGAAAAAACTTTAATCATTTAACCGATGATCTGTATAGTGAAATCAACAATAAGAACTATCCTAAATGGGATCTATACGTCAAAGTACTTAAACCTGAAAACCTCAATAACTTTGACTACAACCCATTAGATGCAACAAAAATGTGGCTCGATATCCCTGAAGTTAAAATGGGTACCATGACGCTTAACCGAGTACCCGGTAACTTTTTCCAAGAAACCGAGCAAGCAGCATTCGCCCCCTCAAATTTAATTCCGGGTATCGAGCCTTCTGAAGATCGCTTATTACAAGGTCGGATTTTTTCTTATGCTGATACACAATTATATCGCTTAGGCGCTAATGCATCACAGCTGCCAATCAATCGTTCTAAAGTCGTATCGGCTAATTATAATCAAGACAGACAAGGCAATAGCGATCTAACACAATCAGATGTTAATTATCAACCGAGTCAGCAAGTGCCTTTAACCGATGATCCACAATATAAAAGTGTGAATACGTCACTTAATGGCACCATTCAACAGCTGGCGATTAAAAAACAAGATAATTTCTCTCAAGCGGGTGTCTTATACCGAAGTTTAACCGAGCAAGATAAAAAGGATTTAATCTCAAACTTGGCTGGCGATCTTGGACAAGTCATTAACCCAAAAGTGAAATATACCATGCTCAGTTACTTCTACTCAGCCGATAAAGATTTTGGTCAACGACTCACGAAAGCCGTTAATGCCGATTTATCAAAAGTAAAAGTCATAACTCAATAAAGTCCGCCTAAACAGAACAAAGTGTCATCCTCATGACTCTTTGTTCTCACTTCACATCATTCTGTTTAAAGAGGTCATATCTCATGAGAATATTTTTCAGCGTACTCATCTTAATTAATCTGATATTATTCAGTCTGAGTAATATTGTACAAGCCAAAGAAGTGGATCATAAACAAGAAGCCAGTCAGCTCATCGACTATTTTTTTGCTGCTGCGAGACTGGGTGATAATGAAATCATTAATCGTTTCCTTGACGCTGGTTTCCCCATGAATCAAAGCAATGAGCAAAGCTACACAGCATTAATGGTCGCCGCTTATAATGGACAATACGAAACCACAGCACTATTGCTCCAAAGAGGTGCAATGCATGCTTACAAGATAAACGGGGCAACACAGCCATCATGGGAGCCTTGATAAAAGCAGAGTTAAATATTGTGCGTTTACTTTTCAATCAAAGTTGTGATGAAAATATCACTAATAAATCAGGCTTAACCGTCAAAGCTTTTGCACAATACTGGGGGCAATCAGATGCCTTTCCCCTCAAGTAGTTCATGCAACGTATCCAAATTAATGAAAATGCATGTTTCATTTTATTAAAAATAACACTCGCTAATATTAAGTCCACTAGATCTTAATCCTACTATACTAAAATACGGAGACCATAACCCAAACACTTAGTTAATACATGGAGACTCGTAATGAAACTGACTAAAGGCATAACCTGTTTATCAATAGGATTCTCATTATGTGTACAAGCAGAAACTATGACTAGAGATAATGGTGCGCCTATTGGCGATAATCAAAATTCAATGACAGCTGGCAGTCAAGGTCCCGTTCTCCTTCAAGATGTTCATTTGATCCAGAAACTGCAACGTTTTGCCAGAGAGCGCATACCAGAGCGAGTGGTTCATGCTAGAGGAACGGGCGCTTACGGAGAGTTTGTCTCCGATAGCAATTTCAGTGAACTCACCCTTTCAAGCCCTTTCTCTCAAGCAGGTAAAGTAACCCCTGTTTTTGTTCGTTTTTCAACGGTCATTCACTCTAAAGGCTCACCGGAAACCTTAAGAGACCCCAGAGGCTTCGCTACGAAGTTTTACACCGATGAAGGTAACTGGGATTTAGTCGGTAACAATTTACCTGTCTTTTTCATTCGTGACGCCATTAAGTTTCCCGATATGGTGCATTCTTTAAAACCGTCACCAATCACTAATATACAAGATCCCAACCGATTCTTTGATTTCTTTAGTAATGAGCCCGGTTCAACACATATGCTCACTTGGCTTTATACCAATTTAGGCACCCCGGCAAGCTATCGAAAAATGAATGGCTGGGGAGTCCATGCCTACAAATGGGTTAATAAACAAAAAGATGTCAAATATGTCAAATTTAATTGGAAAAGTCAGCAAGGGGTAAAAGGCTTAACAGCTGAAGAAGCCAGTCAGATCCAAGGAAAAAACTTTAACCACTTGACCGATGACCTTTACAGTGAAATCAGCAAGAAAAACTATCCTAAATGGGATCTATATATCAAAATCATGAAACCTGAAGATTTGAATAACTTTGATTATAATCCACTTGATGCAACAAAAATGTGGCTCGATATCCCAGAAGTAAAAGTGGGTACCATGACGCTTAATCGCGTACCAGATAACTTTTTCCAAGAAACTGAGCAAGCCGCCTTTGCACCTTCGAATTTAATCCCTGGTATTGAACCTTCTGAAGATCGATTATTGCAAGGAAGGATATTTTCTTATGCTGACACACAATTATATCGCTTAGGGGCTAACCTATCCCAATTACCTATTAATCGAGCTAAAGTAACCATAGCTAATTACGATCAAGATGGACAATCAGATAACGGCAATACACAATCCGATATAAATTACCAGCCAAGTCAGCAAGTACCTTTAGCGGGTAATCCACAATATAAAAATACAAATACCCAATTAAATGGGACGGTTCAACAATTACCCATAAAAAAAGAAGATAACTTCTCTCAAGCGGGTGTCTTATATCGAAGTTTAACAAAGCAAGATAAAAAGGATTTGATCTCGAACTTAGCGGGCGATCTAGGGCAAGTCGCTAATCAAAAAGTCAAATACACCATGCTAAGTTATTTCTATTTAGCCGATAACCAATTTGGCCAACGCCTGACAAAAGCCGTTAATGCCGATTTATCAAAAGTCAAAGTAATGGCAAAATAATCAACCCAGCCGAAACGAGTAAAAAATCTGTTTAACCCCATGATTTTTTTACTCTAACCCCCTATCACTCAGCTCAAAGAGATCATCTCTAATGAGAATGTTTTTCGCGATACTCATTTTAATTAACCTTATATTCTTCAGTATTGCCAATATCGTTCAAGCAAACACAATCGATAATAAGGACAAAATAGCTGAGCTGGTCGACTATTTTTTTGCTGCTGCGAGACTGGGTGATAATGAAATCATTAATCGTTTCCTTGATGCCGGTTTCCCCATTAATCAAAGCAATGAGCAAAGCTACACAGCATTAATGGTCGCCGCTTATAATGGACAATACGAAACCACAGCGCTATTACTCCAAAGAGGTGCCAATGCATGCTTACAAGATAAACGAGGTAACACAGCCATCATGGGCGCTTTGATAAAAGCTGAAGTACGAATCACACGCTTGCTTTACAACCAGAGCTGTGATGAAAGCCTCACCAATAAATCGGGATTAACTGTCGAGGCCTTTGCACAATATTGGGGCCAATCTGATGCGCTAACGAATAATGAATAACAAGCACCATTAACGGCTAAATGAAAACGAGAAATAGAGTTAAAAAGCAAAGTATGGTTATCTACCACTGCCAATAACTGTATTGGTTATTAATATAATAAAAGCCATATCAAGCAAAATTAAAGGCTAACACTTGCATACAAAATAGGGCTAATATTCCAGCTAAGACATCATCAATCATAATGCCAAACCCACCATGAACATGCTTATCTAACCAACTTATTGGCCAAGGCTTAATAATGTCAAAAAACCGAAATAATACGAATCCCACTCCCAGCCACAACAGACCAGCAGGCGCCGCAATCATAGTGATCAGCAAGCCGATGACTTCATCCCATACAATGGCTCCATGATCATGTACTTGCATGTCCTTTGCCGCTTTACCGCAAATATAAACCCCCACAATGGCGCCGATTGCAACACACATTAAATAGAGTGGAAAACTTAAATGCATCATCAGTAAATAGAAAGGAATCGCCGCTAAGGTACCAAAGGTACCTGGAGCCTTGGCCACTAAACCAGAACCAAAACCTAAAGCTAAACAATGAATAGGATTGCGTAAGGATAAGCGTGATAACGCTTTATCTTTTGATAATAAATTCATTTAAAAATGCTCAAATCCACAATTAATAGCTTCAAAGGCCGCACCATTGCTTTGCAATTTCAATTGTTCGCCTGTCGTTATTTGGCCAACTTTAGAAAATGTCACTCCAGTATGAGCTAACGACGTTTCTAACGCACCTTTTTGGGCTTCGGGAACGGTAAAGAGCAATTCATAATCCTCACCACCAGTTAAGGCGTAACCCAACGCTTCATCGATCGGGACAGCATTCTTTAAAGCCAATGATAAAGGCAATGCATCAACATCAATAATAGCACCCACGTGAGAACTCTTTATTAAATGATTAATATCAGAAACTAAGCCGTCAGATAAATCAATAGCACTGGTCGCCAATTGCCGTAAAGACTGACCTGCTAACACGCGAGGAGTCGGATAATAATGCCGTTTAATGAAATAAGCTTTGTCAGCTGCATTCACTTCAACTTTCCCTCGTAATATATCTAAACCCAACGCTGAATCCCCTAAGGTCCCAGTCACATAAATCCAATCACCATTTCGAGCACCACTTCGAGTCAAGGCTTCATCTTTGGTCACTTTACCATTAATGGTAATAGTAATACTTCTGGGGCCACGAGTGGTATCTCCCCCAACCAAAGACACACCATAGTATTGCGCCGCCTCAAATAATCCGTCACTAAATTCGCTGAGCCATGACTCATTAACTTCAGGTAAAGTCAGTGCTAACGTCATCCATGCAGGCTCTGCCCCCATCGCGGCTAAATCCGATAAATTTACCGCTAAGGACTTATAACCCAAAGCATGTGCAGGGATCTCTTTATAAAAATGGACGCCCTCAACTAATGTATCGCATGAAATCGCAATCGACTTATTATCAGTCGCCTCGACTAATGCGCAGTCATCGCCAATGCCAAGACTCACATCTCGACGCGGTGACGACCTACCGGTAAAAAAGCGTTCAATCAATTGAAATTCTTTCACAATAGCAATCACATATTTAAAATATTGGAATCAAACAGCTAAAAAAAACGGTATCCTTAAGATACCGTTCCAGTTTATTTTTTACGTCCCACTAATTTATCAAGTATACCATTGACAAATCTATGACTCTCTTCAGCGCCAAAAGCTTTTGCGAGCTCTATGGCCTCATTGATGGCAACTTTATAAGGGACATCTTTACGATAAGTTAACTCAAAAGTGGCTAATCGCAAAACGGCTTTCTCAACCGGATCCACTTCTTCAAGTGGACGTTCCAAATGAGGAGCAATAAGCTCATCCAATTGGCTTTTCTTAGTAGCAACACCCGCGAATAACTCACGGAAATACGCTACGTCGACGCCGTCTACAACATGTTCAGTTAAAAATTCATGTTCAACATCGGCAATATTATTACCGCTTAATTGCCAAGAATAAATAGCCTGAACGGCTAAACGGCGGGCCTTACGGCGCTCAGAAGGCTTCATTACGGGTTCCTAATATTACAACTGTGCTTCAAGTTCTTGCAGAACGTTAACCATTTCAAGCAAACTCAAAGCAGCTTCACCACCTTTATTGCCTGCTTTAGTACCCGAACGTTCAATCGCTTGTTCAATGGTATCGGTCGTTAACACGCCAAATGCAACCGGAAGATCATATTCAAGTGCCACTTGAGATAATCCCTTATTACATTCACCTGCAACAAAATCAAAATGAGGTGTGCCACCACGGATCACTGCACCCAGTGCAATAATACCGTCAAATTTAGCGCTTGCCGCAACACGACGAGCAGCCAGAGGCAGTTCAACAGCGCCAGGGACACGAATAACAGTGATATTTTCATCTGCGACCTGTCCAAAGCGCTTAAGGGTATCCACCGCCCCATCAAGTAAACTTTCAACTAGAAAGCTGTTGAAACGCGATATTACAATCGCAACCTTGGCATTTTTTGCTTCGATATTACCTTGCACTACGTTCATCATCTTACCTAAATTAGCTTAATTACCCAGCATCAGGGCGGAAGAGGCGCTATGATACCACAGCACTCTTCTCTGATCCCCATGCAATTGATAAGAAATGTGATAACTTACTGCTACCCTACCTAAGGGGCTTGATGATGTAAGGAACATCTGACACTGACATCAACAACTCACCAAGGGAAAAATTAGTCAGCGATGTAATCCGTCACTTCTAAACCAAAGCCCGATAGGGAATGATAACGCTTTGGCGAACTCAACAAACGCATTTTAGTCACGCCGATCTCGGCTAAAATTTGTGATCCTACCCCCACACGTCTTGACGTGCCCGTCCATTTAGCCGCACTCGGCGCTTGTCCGTTATCTTCAGCCTCAAAAGCTTTGACTTTCGCAATAATATCATCATTATTTTCATGGTTTGCGAGTAAAACCAATACGCCACCATCTTCCGCAATACGTTGCATAGCCTGATCTAATGGCCAGCTACGTTGCTGATTTCTTTCTGAATATAAAAGATCATTAAAGGTATTTTGAAGATGAACTCGAACCAAGACACCTTCCTTTACCTCACCTTTTATCAAAGCATAATGTAGCTGATTATCAATGGTATCTTTGAAGGTGATCATTTCAAACTCACCAAAGCGTGTCGGCAGTTTACATTGCCCTTCACGGACAACGGTGGTTTCTTTGGTGTTACGGTATTCGATTAAATCAGCAATCGTGCCAATTTTAATATCATGCTTTTCAGAGAAGACCTCTAAATCTGGACAACGTGCCATGGTGCCATCTTCATTTAAAATCTCCACAATGACACCAGAAGGTTCAAAACCCGCTAATCGGGCTAAATCACATCCCGCTTCAGTGTGACCCGCTCTGATCAGTACGCCACCTTCTTGCGCCATCAAAGGAAAAATATGCCCAGGTTGGACCAAATCGACTGCCTGCGCATTTTTAGCGACCGCGGCTTTAACCGTGACAGCCCGATCATGAGCAGAAATACCGGTTGTAACTCCCTCTGCCGCTTCGATCGATACGGTAAAGTTGGTAGAAAACTGTGCATTATTATTACTCACCATTAACGGTAAGTTGAGTTGTTTACAACGATCCTCTGTCAATGTTTGACAGATCAACCCGCGGCCATAGGTGGCCATAAAGTTTATCGCTTCAGGCGTCACGCAATCTGCTGCCATAATAAGATCGCCTTCATTCTCACGGTCTTCGTCATCCATGAGGATCACCATTTTTCCGAGACGAATATCTTCGATGATCTCTTCTATACTGTGTAATGCCATTAGTCGAACCTTATCGTTATTTAGCCACTAACTGAGTAAAGGACATTATCTGTCATCACAAAAAATAATCCCAGATCATCGCAGCCCAGTCATTAAAAATAGATTATCTATTCCAAAAATAGAATCTTAACGCAAAACAGTATTAACGTAAAAAGCCAGAACGTGCCAATAGGTCCATCGTCACGCCATCGGCATTATTGGGTTGATCTTTTGCCCCTGTGTAAAGCATCAATCGTTCTAAATGACGGGCGATTAAATCCACTTCAAGGTTAACGCTATCACCCACTTTTAGTGTTATCAACGTCGTTTCAGCTGCCGTATGGGGCACAATCGTCACACGAAACTGATGATCGTTAACCTCATTCACCGTCAAGCTCACACCATCAATAGTAATAGAGCCTTTATGGGCAATGTAACGCGTAAGCACCTTAGGTGCGCTCAACCAAAACTCTATCGCTTTACCACGATGTTGTCGCTCTTTAACAATCGCAATGCCATCGACATGACCACTGACCATATGCCCGCCTAAACGAGTCGTCGGTGTCAGCGCCTTTTCAAGATTAACCGCTCTGCCCACCTGATAATGAGAAAAGCCTGTTAATGCCACGGTTTCAGCTGAAATATCAGCTAAATAGCCATCACTTAAACATTTAACAACCGTCAAACAAACACCATTGGTAGCAATACTGTCCCCTAACTTCACATCACTTAAGTCAAGCTTGCCACTGGCTACAGTAAGGCGAATATCATCACCGCGGCGCTCAACATATCGTAATGAGCCAACGGACTCTATAATTCCAGTAAACATATCAATTACTCAGTATTAAGCATAAATTCACAATGAAGATAAACATAAAAGCCGTCTTTATTAGCCCAGTTTGAGCGTCAATCGAGTATCAGCCCCCACTTTACGCTCATCGATTAATGTCATCGAAGGCAACATCGCCATCGAACCATATTCAGGTAAAGATAACAAATTGCGTCCTTTGTCACCCAAGATTTTAATAGCCTGATATAACACTAATTCATCTGCCAAACCTTCCGCCATAAAGGCGCCCGCCAATGTCGCCCCCGCTTCAATGAGCACTGAATGACAAAGTGAACCAAGATGCTCCAACAATTTCGCCAAATCAACACGCCCATCCATCGAAGGCAGTAATAAATGGCTCACATGCTCGGGCCAAGCATTACGAACCTCTTCTGGATAATGCACACAGGACACCAATAAAATCGAGCTTTCCACCTCAAATAAGGCCATATTGACAGGCAATCGTGCTCGGCTATCTAATATCACCCGAATAGGTTGAATAATATCCGTCTCAGATAAAGACTGTTTTAACTCACCTAACTCACTGTGACGAACATTTAAACTCGGATTATCTGCTAAGACTGTTTCGATACCTGTCACTAACGCGCCATGTCTCGCTCTTAAGCGTTGTACATCTCGGCGAGACTCAGGCCCTGTTATCCATTGAGACACCCCGTTCGACAATGCGGTCTTTCCATCTAAACTGGCTGCTAATTTAACCGTCACCCAAGGCAACCTAATGGCCATACATTTCATAAAACCTTTGTTAAGCCTTTTCGCTTCAGCGGCTAATAAGCCCACAGAAACGCTAATGCCCGCCTCTTTTAACATGGCAATGCCACGACCTTTCACCTGCGGATTAGGATCCTCAGTCGCTATCACCACACGAACAACACCCGCTTCAATAAGCCCTAAGGCACAAGGCGGCGTTCTGCCGTAATGACTACAAGGTTCAAGTGTGACATAAGCCGTACTGCCTTTTGCCGCCAAACCGGCATCATTAAGCGCATGAACTTCAGCATGAGGTCCACCTGCCTTGATATGATAGCCCTCTCCAATCACTTCATCACCTTGAGTGATAACACAACCTACGCTCGGATTTGGCCTCGTCGTATATGTCCCTTTACGTGCCAATTTCAGGGCACGATTCATCATCTTAATATCTTGAATAGACCACATTTTCAATCCATATCACTGACAAGAAATGCTCCCTAAACAACTGATTAGCTAGCAGGTTAATTTAACACTGAGCATGATAAAAGGTCATCTCCCTTTTATCACGACAGGCATCACATTCATTTTTGTAATTTTGCGATGGCATCACCAAATTCGGACACATCTTCGAATGCTCGGTAAACAGAAGCGAAACGAATATACGCCACCTTATCCAGGTCCACCAGCTGGTCCATCATCAAGTTACCTATCATTTGAGAGTTAATCTCGCGCTCACCTGTCGCTCTTAACGTGGATTTAATTTGCGTAATCGATTTTTCTATTTGATCCATCGATACCGGTCTCTTCTCAACCGATCTCAACATTCCGGCTCTTAATTTTTCTTCATCAAAGGGCTGTCTACTGCCATCTTGCTTAACCACTCTAGGCATGACTAATTCAGCCCCTTCAAATGTCGTATATCTCTCATGACATTTCACACATTCACGCCGACGACGCACTTGATGGCCATCAGCAACCAATCGTGAATCAATAACCTTAGTGTCTATTGCGCTGCAAAACGGACAATGCATTCAAGCCTCCTGCCTATTCTCAATCTGAATACGTCGGCTTAGCAGCCGAATAAATAAAAATGGCCGCATAATGCGACCACCTAAGTTTACCTTATTTATGACACCAATTTAACCATAAACAGGATACTTTGCACACAAATCGATGACTTGTTGTTTCACGCGTGCAATAGTGGCTTCATTGCTAATATCATCTAAGATATCACACATCCAATGGGTCAACTCTATCGCTTGCGCTTCTTCAAAACCACGTCGGGTTATTGCAGGAGAGCCGATGCGTAAACCAGAGGTCACAAAAGGAGAGAGTGGATCATTCGGAACGGAGTTTTTATTGACGGTAATATTCGCTAAACCAAGCGCCGCATCCGCATCTTTACCTGTCATATCCTTGTCAATTAAATCAAGCAAAAATAAATGGTTATCAGTTCCTCCCGACACCACATCAAAACCACGTTCGATGAAGGTATTGGCCATGGCTTTGGCATTCACAACCACTTGCTTTTGATAAACAGTAAACTCAGGCTCCAAGGCTTCTTTAAAAGCAACCGCTTTAGCCGCAATTACATGCATCAAAGGACCTCCCTGACCACCAGGGAAAACCGCTGAATTTAATTTTTTATAAATCGCTTCATCATCGATAGCCGATAAAATGAGTCCACCACGAGGACCAGCTAAGGTTTTGTGTGTCGTGGTCGTCACAACATGGGCGTGTGGCAATGGACTAGGATAAATCCCTGCCGCCACTAAACCCGCAACATGCGCCATATCAACAAACAAATAAGCCCCGACTTTATCGGCTATTTCACGAAATTTTGCCCAGTCAATAATCCCCGAATAAGCACTAAAACCCCCAATGATCATTTTAGGTTTGTGCTCAACAGCGAGACGTTCAATTTCTTCGTAATCAATTTTACCCGTCGTTGCATTAATACCGTATTGAACGGCATTATAGAGTTTCCCAGAAAAACTGACATGTGAGCCATGGGTTAAATGACCACCATGCGCCAAGCTCATGCCTAATACAGTATCACCACCTTCAAGTAACGACATAAAGACAGCCGCATTCGCCTGTGAACCTGAATGAGGTTGAACATTCGCATAAGTCGCACCAAATAGTTCTTTGGCTCGAGAGATAGCAAGTTCTTCTGCTATATCAACATACTCACAGCCGCCATAATAACGTTTACCTGGATAGCCTTCAGCATATTTATTGGTTAATTGCGAACCTTGCGCTTCGAGGACTCGAGGGCTTGCATAGTTTTCAGAAGCAATAAGTTCAATGTGCTCTTCTTGGCGACGGGTCTCATCTTCAATAGCTTGGAATAATTGTGGGTCGAAATCCGCAATATTCATATCTCTCTTCAGCATTGCTCACTCCAGCTGTCAATTCACTTGGTAGGGTTGCGTGCTATTCTACTCCGCAATTGAGCACAATCCCAGTATTAACACATGAAAAAACCGCTTAGTTAACCTGATTTTGATTCAAGTTGTGTAGCAAATAACAAACTCAATATTCGTATCTAGAAACAGTCTGCCTATTTTCCCATGGACCCGCACTTTATAACACTAAAAAATGACTGAGTGACACTTTAAAATCAAAGTCTTGCCTAAAAAATATCGTACCGCATTACTCTTTAAACCCACTAACTACCGATACTAAGTCACTATTTCTCTCTCATCTAGAAATCACCCAGCATAAGTACTGCAGATCGGATTCCTTCAAACTCATTTCATCGCCATTGACTTCATCAAGAACACGCTGTTCTTTTACAAGCTGTGCTTGAGTCGATACACGTCTGTATGAGAAGATTATACGATTAACTATTCATTATGATGGAATTCAAATGGCTCAGTTTGTCTACAGCATGCTGCGGGTCGGTAAAATTGTCCCCCCAAAAAAACAAATTCTCAAAGATATTTCCCTGAGTTTTTACCCCGGCGCCAAAATTGGTGTGTTAGGTTTAAATGGCTCAGGTAAATCTACACTGTTAAAGATCATGGCCGGACTCGACACCGAAATCGAAGGTGAAGCGCGCCCGATGCAAGATCTTAACATTGGTTATTTACCTCAAGAACCCAAACTCAATCCTGAGCAAACGGTCAGAGAAGCGGTAGAAGAAGCCGTCTCTGTGGCAAAAAACGCCCTGACTCGACTCGATGAAGTCTATGCTCTGTATGCTGAACCCGATGCCGACTTTGATGCCCTTGCAAAAGAGCAAGGACAGCTCGAAGCCATCATCCAATCCCAAGATGCACACAATTTGGATAATGCCTTAGAACGCGCAGCCAATGCACTTCGTTTACCCGACTGGGATGAAAAAATTGCCGTATTGTCTGGGGGAGAGAGACGCCGTGTGGCGATTTGCCGCTTGTTACTCGAACGCCCTGACATGTTACTCCTTGATGAGCCGACCAACCATTTAGATGCAGAATCTGTCGCTTGGTTAGAGCGCTTCTTACAAGATTATACTGGCACAGTGGTCGCGATTACTCATGATAGGTATTTCTTAGATAATGCCGCAGGTTGGATTTTAGAACTTGACCGTGGTGAGGGGATCCCTTGGGAAGGTAATTACTCTTCATGGCTTGAACAAAAAGATGCCCGTTTGAAACAAGAATCAGCCACCGAGAGTGCCCGTCAAAGAACCATTCAAAAAGAACTCGAATGGGTACGTCAAGGCAGTAAAGGTCGTCAATCTAAAGGCAAAGCCCGCATGGCACGCTTTGAAGAGCTGAACACCAATGATTACCAAAAACGAAATGAAACCAATGAACTATTTATTCCACCGGGACCTCGTCTTGGCGACAAAGTCATTGAAGTCACCAACCTGACTAAATCTTATGGCGATCGGATACTGATTGATGACTTAAGCTTCTCTGTTCCTAAAGGCGCAATTGTCGGTATTATTGGTGCCAACGGTGCTGGTAAATCAACTTTATTTAAAATGATTTTAGGCACTGAGGCGCCCGATAGCGGCAGTGTCGAATTAGGCACCTCAGTACAAATAGCCTCAGTCGAACAATTCCGTGATTCAATGAATGATAAAAACACCGTTTGGCAAGAGATCTCTGATGGACAAGATATTATGCGGATCAATAATACTGAGATCCCCAGTCGCGCTTATGTCGGACGCTTTAACTTCCGTGGCGGCGATCAACAAAAAATTATCGGCACCTTGTCAGGAGGGGAACGTAACCGTGTTCACTTAGCCAAGCTGCTACAGGCGGGCGGGAATGTATTATTACTCGATGAGCCAACCAATGATCTGGATATTGAAACCTTACGGGCATTAGAAGAAGCCTTATTAGAGTTCCCCGGCTGTGCGATGGTCATTTCTCATGACCGCTGGTTCCTCGATCGGATCGCGACACATATTCTCGATTACCGTGATGAAGGTAAAGTGAATTTCCATGAAGGTAATTACAGCGAATATTCTGCTTGGCTAAAAGAAAGCATGGGCACAGATGTCGTTGAGCCACATCGTTTACGTTACAAGCGTATGGCCAAATAATCCTAAAACGAGTCGCCTTTAACAAGGGGCAACTTTACATGCGTTGCAAAAACCTAAGTCCCACTTAGGTTTTTTTCCTTTTTCCAATCCGAATTCATGTTCTAAAAGTGGTATAACTAACCTTGCCATCACTTAATTCAAACGAATAGGTTTTCCTTGCTGCTGGATTGTAGGATCAATGGTCAATCCTCCAAATATTTCAATCTCTCGCGGGCTAAAGCGAATTTCCCCTGTTCGCCGCTCAATAAGCGTCGATAACTGCTCAGCATCAGGATAAAGAGCCGATAGTTGTTTTCTAAAACGGTAAATATGAATATTAATATGATTCTCACTTTGCCCCAACATGCCACATAAAAGATCTTTATCCAGCCAACCCCTTTCAATGTCAGACACACCCAGCTTACTATCCTCAAGCGACTTACGTGCAAGCAGCAATAACACATAATGATGATTACGCTCACCCAAGTCGATCGGTGTCTCATCAAGTGTCAGCGTTAATGACACATGCTCTTCATTTTGACTGACATCAAAAATAAAACAAATATCGTCAAATAAGAGTGGCTTCTTATCACTAAGAATATCGGTCTCTATACTGGCTTTGGCATCCACAAATCGCCACTGAAACTCTGCTGTTCCCACGCAATCTCCTGTCTTCAATATCACTGTACCTTCACTGGTTTCACATAACCACTGACCTTGAGCAGATGGATAAATAGACACTTCAGGGGAGTCTTCAGAGGGTAACGCAGTAATGGCACTTAAATGAATCGTCTCTAAGCCTAACGTCAACGGCAGCAAAATACTTTCAGGAGGAGTCAGCTCTTTTATAAACCAGTTTTCAGTATGGATATTGCCAAATTGAATCGCATCTCCCTTTTCAAGCAGTATTTTATGACCTTTTTTAAGCCGCTTCCCATTAATAAACGTCCCATTACTGCTGGTATCTTGCAAAATCCAATATTCACCGTCCCAAATAATCACCGCATGAGTGCGTGACGCTTCTAAGTTAGTCAGCTGAGTGGCTGCAGTAGGATGACGTCCAAAAATATGTTGTGGTTGAAGTAACACGCTATTTCCTGTGGCTTCATTAAGCATCATCGCCATAATCATCCCCTATATTTTATTAACAAAAAATGTGAATTAACAAAAATCAGTCTCAACTCTTCATGACCTCTCATAAGTTAAAATCCACCTGTAAACCTCATCAACCGAAGTATTACTCTCTATTTTGTCAAAGCAAGGCAAACGATGCTATTACATCCTATTACACTGTGGTGATCTTGAGCTCTAATATGAACATGTTATACCCAAGTCAGTTGAAGATTTAGGATCCTGAACACCTCAGTATAGGTCCACTTGTCATACCTCTCAGTTTCAACTTAAATATATAACCAGTGCGGGTTTATCGTGTTTTCATCAAGGGCTTCATCCAACCAACCTAATGACACTGGCAGTTGATATAGCCTTTCATTGGCAAGCTGCGGCCAAATATGACACAAACCAGGGACGAGAATCTTGACAGTTTTAAGCGGAATAGCGGCTTGACTGTAATTGAATACACACACTTCAAAACCCAACGTATCGAGTCTACACACGAGCATCTTAATGGCTTGCTTCAATGCTGATTGGGGCTCACAACGATCCGGACTCGGTTTAACTTTACTTTGAGGGTAAAGATGATCGCCATCAATGATGGCATTAAAATCAAACGGAGCTGAATGTCTATCAGCAATCAGCTGTAATTGACATAATTCTGTTAATGCACGCTCGGCGGCAACTTCAGACACAAGGTGACACCCAAACCCCATAATAAATTTCGCCGTCGCGCTGTGTTTACCGATGGCCGCCATGACAGGGACGCCAAGATCATGAGTTAAATCTAACACCCAAAATTCATAGCCGGTCTCATCGTCTTTCCCATCACGATTATTCTCTATCTCATGAGCATGGTTCGGTGATAAGGTCGCGCTTATCTTGGCTAATCTTGACTCATCTAAACGGGATAAATCAAACTCAGCTCGGTGCAAGCGGTTATACCACCAAATCGCCACCGCATCGCGTTCGATTAACTCAAATAACCCTTGTAAAATGGCTTCCTCTACCATATTGCCTGCCGCGCAACCATTGGAATGCCATTGACCAAATTGGGTATCATCAAAGGGCAATTGGCTGACACCCAAACTCATCGGAAAATACACCCATTTTTCTTGAGTTAAAGACCAACTGGGTAACCAATGAATGGCTCGGCCATCATAAGGTTTAACAGCATGCTCATCTTGCTGATGTGCATTTTTTGAGAGTAAGAATGAACTATATTGAGACTCACTAAAAGGCGCCAATGTTTGAAAACAAAAATAACGCAATCCCGCCGCTCTCAATGCAATAGCCGAACACTTAAATAACGGTAATTCTTTTTGATAAATAGCACAGAAACGCTCTATTGCTTCAGATAGTCCACTCGCCTTCGATTGCTCAACACTAACCCCTTTCCCTAAACAAATCTGTACAAATCGCTCCTCAGCTTTAATCAAAGAGATCAGTGGCGCGCGAAAAAATCCCGTCCTATAAATATGAATAGGTTTATCCTGCATTTTATTCAGCTGGGTTAAATGGTTAATCACTCCCGTGATCGGACTCACTAGCGGCATTAATGTTTCAACGGTTTGACGGGCTTTTACCACTCTTAAGCCCCCTTCAACCTGGATACACGTCGCACGATTTTTTATGTGTATAGGGGTATGTATATCAGGATAAAAATGACCCGCTGTTTTAAGATCAACATTAATCAGATGACTTTCGACTTCGCCACTCACCAGCTTATACTCGAGCAATTTATCATCTTCATGTTCTAATTGTTGCTGTATTAACGCGATTATTTTGGCTGTTACTTGCGGTATAAAACGGTCAATGCGTCCCTCAATACTCAGCGTTGATATTTCGGCGGCAATCGGATAACAATGACATTCATTTGGGCGTATCATCATCAACCACTGCCTAATGGGCTGATTAACGAGTAGTCGTCGCTGAAAACGTAAAAAGTACTCCCGATCGGTGAGCTTAAAACACGGGCTCAACCACATTCTCTCTGGCGATATTTGAAACACAAAAAAATGCGATCTTAATGATAAATCGATAATACGGGGATCAAGCATATCATCAACCAACACAATACTGATCTCTTCATCACTCAGGTACATATTTTTGATAAGTTCATCTCGAAAACTGGCAAACCATTCAAGCCGCACATTTTCCGGCAAAATCGATACATTAACGAGATGAACCGTATTCACTTCATGCTCAAGATAAGTGTCATTATGGTTAAAATCAGCATGAACATAAACAGCAGGAGCTTGATCGATCAATAACAAGCCTTGTGAGGCGAGTTGATATATTTGTGTAACAAAAGCACTCACAGCAGCAGAGACTGATAACGAAGAAACTTTAGCTGTAATACATTGAACAATTGTCTCAAAGCTTACCACTCCTTCAATGACAGAAAAAAAAGGAAATTGACCCGAGGTCAATCGCCATTGCTGCTGAGAAGAAACAAGAAAAACATCTTCAGTATCGATGCTATAAACATTAAATTTAGGATGCCATTGCACGCAATAAAAAGGCGCTCGCTCCGTACTATATTCAGTAAGCACTTCACATTCTAAAAGTCCCTCATCCGTTATTAATTCAACCGCCATCAAACTCCCCCTCATAGACTTCATCATCAATAAAAGGGGTTTTAGCAACATTGACGCCAAAGGGATCAAGATATCGAGCCCGATTATTGTCAATTGCAACATCATAGAAGTCTCGTGCATTATTTTCGAATACATCGACGTATTCTTGCGCTGTTAATTCTGGGAGTTGCTGCTTGATATCCAACACGACCAAATGCAGATGATCGGGATGGGGAAAATCACTGCCAAACAGTAATTTTTTATGACCGATCACATTAATCACCTCGCGTAAACAAGGCTCTCCTAGCTCAACCGTCACCCAACATTGGCGTTTAAAATACGCTGACGGTAGCATCTTAATATGGTCATCGACTAACGATGGAAATTCGGGAAAGCAAATATTATCTAAACGCCACAACCAATGCGGAACCCATGACGCACCCGCCTCTAAAAAACCAAATTTCAATTGAGGATGGCTCTCAAATACACCAGACTCTAGCAAGGAGACAAAAGCCATTTGCGCTTCCATCGGATGTGAGCAAGCATGTAACGCAAATCGTGAATGAAAGCGATCGCTGCCCACTGTCGATGCATGTAAATTAGTCCCTCCGTGAATAACGACAGCAATATTATTCTGTTCACACGCTTGCCAAAATGATGCGTAATCACCATGTCCTAAACTGCGCTTCGAAATCACCTCTGGCCTCAGTGTAATCGACGTCCAACCATTATCAATCACCTTAGTCAGCTGCTCAAGCAACGTATCCGGTTGATGACGACTAATGAGTCCTACAGCCCTGAGACGTTGAGGGTTCACCCCACAATAATCTTTTAACCATCGATTGTAAGCATCAGCATAAGCTAAAGAAACATTGGACGGGATAAGGCTATGATTGACAATATACATGGCGAAAGTAGGCAAAATAGCAGCACACTGAATATTCGATGCATCCATACTCTTAAGTTGCTCAGTCGGCGTCATGGCTTTTTTTCGCTGTGCCATCGTCAGCGCATTGCGCTGACTACTGGCAATTTTAAGTGCGCTACCCCAATGAAAAAGTAAAGGAAAAGGCCCGATGGCATAAGTCGGTAGCACAGACATGGTTTGTTCGTTTTTCACTGTAATCCGTTCAAATGCATCATCAATCAAATGAATCGGAAATTGTTTAAATATCACCTCATCAACATATTGCGCCCATATTCCAATCGGCTCAATTAAATGTCGATCAGCATCATAGATATTCATCGCGATAACATCCTTATCTTATCGTTACTTAGCAGATTTAAAGCAAATAAAAGACTCTTTTCTATCAAAAAGCTCAATCAAAAAAAGAGTCTCAAGGTGTAATGATTAACAGCAGGTAAAAGGATACGAATTACCATCATCATTGTACGCCGCTAACGCAATAGGAAGCACAGCTTTATCATTTTGATTTCCATTGGGGTTGTGTGGCTTTTTCGGTTTACCTAATGAAATAACATTCGCGGGATATTGAGCCTCATTGGCTTTAAGCAGGTAAAAAGAGTCACATTTTTTGAAATTAATAATAAAATTCCATGGGTTATTATAACCAAACCACTTCGACAAAATCGGCGTTTTATCCGAATAATTATCATCAACATTAATAATACTGGTTTTAAAGGTGTCATCTTCCCAATAAAGCGATATGGCCCGTAATACTGTGGCAGAAAAGTCCAGTAAATCAAAATCGGCCACGCCCATGGTTAATATGCTCGGAATAGGAACTTCATTTTCAATCAGTAACTTAATAAATTCATGTTGGTTTTTTTCATTAAGCAACATTTCAAAATTCGATTTTATTTTTCCCATAAAAGTCGGAAAAATAAAATTATATTTAGCCAAGGCTTCAACTCGGTTATCAATCATATTTGGAACATTATTATTTTTTAATAATGGATCCTCTGGATCCCTTGGTAAATAAATAGTGAGCCTATCATCATCACCGACCCAACGGCCGGTTTTAATCGGATCCCAATGTAAACCATCCTCTAAAAAGTTAGTACCGGACTTTTTATCCTTTAAAAAGTTAATAGTTAAATTTTTCCAAGGATTAATAAATTGCTTAGGGGAACCTGAATGTTCCTCCAAGAATGTGAGAAGATTATTTTCACCCTCTCGATGAAAGTCTTCTTCAAAATTTTTATCAACCCATGATTTAGCGACCGCGGATAAATATGCCGTTTTAAAACTTAAAATTGTATTACTCATAGTGCCACCTTAATATTAACTTAATGATATTATTAGATTACATCTACAGCTCTATACATTTTCGTGTATTTTATCTTGTAATAACTGCGCTTCTTTGACAAATAAATACGCTTTTTGCTTTTTTGCTAACGTCTGTGATTCTTGTAAAAGCGCAATCACTCTCGGTGTGGCACTTTTTTCTTTTTCGAATAGTACCCAGGCTAACGCATTTTTTACTATCGGTAATGCTGCCATTTCATTATTTTTAATCGACTTTTTATAAGACAACTCCATTAAAGATAATGCCTCATCGACACGAGACATTTTGACCATTTTCTTGGCAATAAAATGGATATACCAACCGGTTGCAAAATCATAATCAGAGTCACATAACTCTATGACTCTTTGCTTAGCCTTATCTAAGTTATCGCGTGCGGTTTCCAGCAAAATATCAATGTAAATGGTATAAAATATTGGATTGTCTGGATTAAAATACTGTTGATAATACCCCTCACAAATGCGGATCACCTGAGCATCATCCCCTTTAAAACTCATACAAAGCGCATAAAAAATATGGGACGCGATACAAGACACCTGATATTGGCCTTGATCGGATAAACTCACTGCGGACTGGGCTAATACAATGGCTTTATCCAATTGATCAATATGTAAATACGATAGGGCTAACATTCCCAAACAATAAGGCTTAAAGTCGGTATTATTTTCCATGAATAATTGCTGTGGAGCCACTCCATAATGATAGAGTGCTTTTTCAAATGCTTCAATCGAATGATGAAAGTGCCCTGTTAATTGGTAATTTTGAGATAAAAAACATAACGTGGGAACATCATATTCTTGATATTCTTCTTTTGAATAACGGCTTAATAGGGCTTCACCTAACGTTCTGGCTGCTTGATATTGCGATGAATGGTGTAAATGTAAAAAACGGAGAAACTCGCTCACAACCTTAAGTTTATGGCATAAAACCTTTTCATTGCGTTTTACCTCATCAGGAAGACGTAATAAAATAGCCCGAATAGCTTGGCTCCATTCATGGGCTCTTTCAGAGGTATAACTGTTCACAACAAGCTCAGAAGAAATCGCCATCTGATAGAATGCCAATGCCGAACAATCGCGTATAATAGGTGCTTCTATCTTTTCCACCCACTGCAATAACCGTTCCCCGAAGCTCAATACTTCGGCATTCGCGCCAGCGGTTGCAAGCTGTGTCACCGCGACGATCCCCTGACGAGTCGCCTGAGTAAAGTGCTCCGCATAAGAAAAATGAAGCGCCACTTCCATGACATTATGTTCATCTCTCTGTTCTAATTCATGTGCAATTAAACCGTGAAAAAGTTTTCTATTTCGACTTTCAATGTTGGCATAAGCCGCCTCTCTGACTAATGCATGTTTAAAAATATAACGATCTCCTTTGACTTGCCTAAGTTGATAGACCAATTCATGACTAAGCAGCTCAACAATATCATTCTGCACTTTTTCTTCGGTGCGATTAGACGTCGAAACTAATAATTGATAATCAAACTCTCGACCAATACACGCCGCCAATTGCACCGTTTCTTTTGCATAAACTAAGGCATCTAATTTTTGTTGTAAGGAATCAAGTAACGTATTGGGGATCTCTAGTAAGACCGCTTCACTGACAAAATCAACCTGACCATTTAGCACTTGTACCCAATTTCTATAGCGCAGCATATTTACCAGCTCTTCTATAAATAAAGGAATACCATCGGTGCGAGTACACACTAACTCTAATACTCTCAATGCAACATTTTGATGCTCAAACATATTTTTAATGATTTGATACGTTTGTACTTGCGCTAATCCCATTAACTTCACAGGCGTGATCATTAACCCCTTCAATAGTTGAGGTAAGGCTACTCTAGAGGTCATGACTAGCGTCACTTTTCCACACTTAAACAGTGAATGATGAAGTAAAAAACAAACAAATTCTAAACTGGTGGGATCAATCCAATGTAAATCTTCAAATACAAACAACACATTTTTTTTATCGCTGTCTTCATCCGTTATAAATAACAATATAACCAACACTTCAAAGAGTATTTTTTTCTGCTGTTCGAGTATCAAGGCCATCATTGATATATCTTCAGGCAAAGGTAAATTTAACCATATACACAACACCGATACTCCCTGCTCTGTATCAATATTACTGTGTTTATTTAATATCAAAGTAAAGTGCTCAATGAGTGTATTCGAAGATGAATCTTCCACTGAGTACAGATCTTTAAGTAAAGACAGAATAGGGTATAAAGCATTGAACTGGTGTTCTGGTAAACACTGAGCGATTAAGTGAAGATGCCCTTTTGCACGTTGTCTAAATTCAAATATGAGCCGAGATTTCCCCATACCCGCTTCACCAAACACAAAAGCGCCATTATTTTCATTCTGCTTTAGCAAAGCTAACAAATGCTCGAGTTCTTGACTGCGTCCGATAAAATCATGATGAGTACGGTTAACACGTAAAAAGCAAAACGCTTCGACTTTTCGTTCACCAACAAATTGATAAAGCAGTAAACTTTTTATGAAACAATGATTATCTGTTATTGCACACGCGGTAAACTCGATATGATTTTCTAATAATCGCTCACTGGCTTGAGTACATAATATCTGCTGGGGCTGGGCATGACGCATTAATTCCATAGCAAGATTAGCCGTGTCACCTTCAGGTGCTGAATCCCGATAATGCGTAACGATACCAGTATTCATCCCCATTCTTACTTGCACTTCTATTCCAACGCTCAATTTCAATAATGCATTACATTTATTTAATCGACTATTTATCTCCAATGCCGTCCGGGCACATAAGCGGCTATCATTATCACTCACCTTTGGATAACCAAAATAAAATAACTGAGTGTCACCTAAACTACCCACATGGAAAGCACCATAACTCACCGCAATATCGCTACATTGTGATTGTTGATCTCGATGAATAGCGTCAATAACATCGATGTCAATTCCGCCTTCATTAACAGCTCGAATGCTCAATGATAAACACAATACTGAAATTTGTTTACGCTCAATAAATCCACTGATAGCAAATGCATCAGGGTTAATTTGCGTTTCATCATTGCTAAACACCCGTGCCACTGTCGGCGTCAATTCCCCTCGTCGATCGTCATGATTTAATCCATTAAAATCCCCTACTAAAGACGAAAAATTTAATTTATTTAATTCATGATAAACATCAATCGCAACCCCAGCCCTGTCTTGTACTTTTTTATTCAACACGCGGCGTAATAAGCTCACCACAGGATGTCCCGCTAATACTGCTGGGATCGGTACATTAGACTGACTGAGTTGCTTGTGAAAAATTGAGGCTAAATTTGACCCAGCCATCACAGCCTGGCCCGTCAAACATTCAAGAAAAACCAACCCCCACACATATAAATCACTTTTAACGGTGGGTGGCTCTCCCCGTAATTGCTCTGGCGCACTATAAGAAGGCGTTCCTAAGGTTTCTTGCGTTAATGTTATACTTTGGTCATCAGCCTGACGGGCCTCATTGGTTAAAGCCCCAATGCCAAAGTCGAGAATTTTGACATGGTGATTGACATCAGATGTCATCAACATGATATTAGCCGGCTTAAGATCACGATGGATAACACCACGATCGTGAGCATGAGCCAATGAATCAAGAACTTGAGACATAACATTAACTGTCTGTATTGGTCTTAATGCGCCTTTTTCAAGTAGGATTTCTTTTAAAGACTGTCCTTCTATATATTCAAAAACCGCATAAATCAAATCGTTATCAACACAACCTTTATCCAATAAGCGAACAATATTCGGATGGGAAAGTCGACTATTTAGCTGGGTCTCTCTGTGAAAGCGAGCAATATAACGATGACGTTTATCTTCATCAAAATCAGGATTTAATGTCAAAAATTTTATTGCAACGATTTGGCCAGTGTTCACTTGCATAGCGGTATAAACTTGCCCAAATCCACCTTGGCCAATTTTATCTAATAATTGATAATCTGCAGATTTAAATTTTTTGGGGATATAAGATATCGATGACTCAAACGTATTCATTTTGACCGCGCCCCTCAAATCATGACAACCCTGCCAGAAAAAGTAAGACTCAGCCCTTATCTTATTTTTTAAAGATGATTTTTTACCCTACAACATAAGCATACCCTTGTAAATAAGGATCCCACAGACAAAAATAAAAACACGATAGGATTCACAACATAACATTATGAAGCCGGTAGCATTAACGCTTGGTGTAATTGATTTGAAAAAAGATTAATTTGCTCTCTAATTCGGCGAAACTCCGCTAATATTTGATTCTCGGTACCTAAACACGACCCCGGATCGTCAAAGCTCTGATGAATTTTCTTAATATTATTAGAAAAGATAGGACAGAATTCATTCGCCCTATCACACACAGTAATTAAATAATCGAAAGTCACATCACTATATTCATGGATTAAATTAGAAGTATGACTCGATATATCAATATTTATTTCTTTCATAACATGAATCGCTATGGGGTTAACACCATGTGTTTCAATACCGGCACTATACACATTAAAACCTAAATATTGTTTTAAAAAACCATGTAGCATTTGTGAACGACAAGCATTCCCAGTACAAACAACGAGAATATTCATAATCTACCCCTGTAAACCATTACAAAAGAAATGTGTTGTTGGGTGAGTCGGATGATTAAATATTTTATCAATGCCACCACTTTCAACAATACAGCCCCCTTTATCATTCACCCAACAAACAGAGATCTGATCGGCAATACGTTTAGCTTGTGCCAAATTATGTGTCACTATAATAATGGTGATCTTGTCTTTCAACCCTAACAATAAACTTTCAATTTTAGCTGTTGAGATAGGATCAAGTGCACTGCAAGGTTCATCTAATAATAAGATATCAGGCTCTAAAGCAAGTGAACGCGCGATACATAATCTTTGTTGCTGCCCACCTGAAAGTAAAAAAGCACTGGCTTTTAAATCTTGTTTAACCTCCTCCCAAAGGTTTACCTCCCGCAATACTTTCTCGACTCTCTCCTTTAAGGCTTGCTTGTTTGAGATGCCATACTGACGTAAAGGAAATCGAATATTCTCCTCTACGGAAAGTGGAAAAGGATTAGGCTGCTGAAATACCATACCGATACGTTGCCGCAGTAACCTATCAGGGATCTCATTGATATTAACGCCATCCAGTTTAATCTCTCCTTCAACACAGCAATCAGGCACTAACTGGTGAATGCGATTAATACTACTCAAAATACTACTTTTCCCACAACCTGAAGGCCCGATAAGCGCGGTGATCTGCCCAGGCTGAGCAACCAAAGAAGCATTATTAATAGCCTGCTTGTTTTTGTACTTAATCGATAACTGGTTAATGTCAACCCTTGCTGCTTGAGCCTGACAATATAAAGGCTCATCATGCTTTGTCACTCGATACAAAAAACCCATAACTAACTCCTTATCTTGCATATCGCGTTAATCGATGACTCACTCTTCTTGCCAATACATTTAAGAGTATTAATAAGATTAATAAGAAAGCCGCCGTCGTGGCGGCATTTTGCTGCCCACCGATAACATTCATCGATAAATCATAAATATGAACAGATAAAACCCGGCCTGAATCATAAAGTGTTCCCGGCATCCGCGTCACATATCCTGCCGTGTAGATCAACACAGCGGTTTCAGCCAACGCCCTGCCAATGCTAATAATCAGTGCACTCACCACACCCGAACTGCTCATCGGCAGCAATATTTTAACCATATAAGCACCTTGAGAAATATTAAGCGCGAGTGAAGACTGTTTATAAGCAATAGGGACAGCCTGGAAAGCTTGCTCTGAAATCAAAATAAATAAAGGTAAAACCATACAGGCTAAACTCAAACCACCGGATAAAATTGAAAATCCCATTTTTAAATAAATCGCAAACATAGCGTAACCAAATAACCCAAACACAATAGAAGGTACCGAAGATAAAATACGCAAACTTAAGCGGATTATCTGCCCTCTTTTACTGTTAAGCTTGACACATTCACTCAAATACAAAGCACTACCAAGACCAATAGGAATGACCACTAAAAAACACACCAAGAGAACCCAAAAAGTCGATATAATGATGGAATAAATGCCCCCTTCTCTTCCTGCACTCATCGGATCGTCCCATAAAAAATTCAGCGTTAAAGACGGTAAACCTCGATATAGAATATCCACGACAAGCATGAAAGGTAAAAAGAGACATAACCCAGCCATAAACCAAATCATGCCGGTCCAAAAAACATCTAACCAATTGACTTTATGCGTTCTTTGTATATTCATGCTTATATCTGCTCACAACAATAACCAAAAAACTGGTCGTCAATAACAGGATAAAACCACTCACAAATAATGCAGAGCGATGTACATCCATAGCGTAAGACATTTCTAAAGCAATATTTGCCGTGAGAGTTCTTACTGGATCAAAAATAGAATGCGGTATTTGCACGACATTACCGCACACCATCAACACCGCCATGGTTTCACCTAATGCCCGTCCAAGATGCAATATAATGCCTGACATAATACCTGATGAAGCAGAGGGTAAAATAATGCGATGAATAATGCTGTAACGGGGTAAACCCATAGCGTAAGCTGAAATGAAGTACTCTTTCGGTACCGCTTCTAATGCACTATCCGTTGTTATTGCAACCAAAGGTAATATCATCAAGGCAAGAACCAAAATCCCAGCTAACAAGCTGGCGCCAGGAGGCGCTATTTGATTAATAAAAGGGACAATAACAAGTAAGCCCCACAGCCCGAAAACAACAGAAGGCACACCGGTTAATAATTCGGTCACCATCCGAAAAAAATGAGCAAACAATTTAGGCGCGTAGAAGCGAACATAAACAGCCAGAGCGATACCAAAAGGGATCGCAATCAATACAGCGCCTAATGCAGTATATAAGCTCCCAACTAGCATGGGCACTAAATTAAAATGTTGGCTAGAAGGAAACCACCCTTCATCAGAAAACAGCTGTGAAGGAGAAATAGTGACAAATAATTTTGCGCTTTCCCATGCCAAAAACATAACAATAAAAAGCAGAACACTGCCCGATATCCAAGCAGTGCTCCTCAAGATTGATGTCAACATCCAAGGCCGTTTCATTAATGAGCCGCAACAAAGAATTGATCATTAATGATCGGCATAACCATTGATGATTGGGAAAATTGAATAAATTTCTGTGTTGCCAAAGAAGACTCTCCGAAAGTCACTAAATTCAGTTCTCGTATAATGGGAAAAGCATGATTTTGAAGCATGCTAATTGATGCTTCAATATCATTCATAGGCAGTAACTTAATCGGCGTACCATTATTGATTTCAAATTGAGCGGCACCGATAGAAACATACGCTACCGCTTGCCTAGATTGCATAACAGATAAAATCGCATGTTGATTATCACCAATAATAAGATCGGCTTTCACACTCTTTTCATTTAATTTAAAAAAGGTAAGAAACAACTCTTGAGTCGAACGGCCAGCCGCTTTATGTATCACAGTGATGGCTTGATTGTTCCCACCCACATCCGACCAGTTATTAATATGATCGGTGTAAATAGCTTGAATTTGTTGATCATTCAAAGATGAAATAGGATTATCTTTATGAACAATCATCGCAATACCATCGAGAGCAACAGTGTATGCCACTAAGTCAGCTTCATTTGATTTTAACCGCCTTGACACCATGCCAATATCAGCCATTCCCGAACGCGCATCTGCGATCCCACGAGACGACCCTCCCGTTTGCACATCAATGTACACATTAGGATGTTGCTTTTCATAAGCCTCAGCAATCAAACTGATCAAAGGTGCGACCGTACTCGAACCTGTAATAATAATCTTTTCTTGCGCACTATCATCTTTCGGTTGACAACCTAGAATAATAAAACTCATTGTTATAATAGTTAAGGTTAATCGTTTCATTGTCATCATCCCTCCTACACTAATAAAATAAATATATAACTTAATAAATGTCCAATATTTATCATGATTTATCAGCATAGAGATGCACACTATGAATACTGCCTGACACAGCATTTAGCATACGATTAAAAAAGAACTCACCCACTCCTTCTTTTATTTTTGTCGCTTCTAAATCTAAAACAGATAATATTTCCTCCTTGGTATAAGTTTTAAAACCAGCCACTTTAATATTTTTAAATCCTACTGATTTCATTATGTGTAAATAATTCTCTAACTGAGTAGCCCCTGAAACACACGTTGCGTATAATGCGGCTTGTTTCAAAATCCATTTAGGAATATTATCCCCAATCACAATGTCACTAAACGAAATACTGCCTCCAGGCTTTAATACCCTATAAACCTCATCCATCACTTGGCGCTTATCCGAAGAAAGATTAATCACACAATTGGAAATCACTTTATCGACACTGCTATTTTCTAATGGAATAGATTCAATCATGGCATTTTTAAGTTCAACATTATCAAGATGTAAGCTATCAACTTTTGTCTGAGCGATAGTCAGCATTTCATCCGTCATATCAATGCCGATAACTCGCCCAGAATACCCCACTTTCTCAGCAGCAAGGATAACATCAAGTCCGGTGCCGCAACCTAAGTCCAGCACGGTCTCGCCTTGATTTATCCTAGCAATATCAATGGGGTTTCCGCAGGCAAAATTATGTTCTAAAATGTGACTATCAATCTCAGCTAATCCCTCAAGAGAATAACCCGCCAGCGCAAAAATAGCTTCGCTGTCAGTCGCCATGATCTGTTCTCCATTAACATAAGGAGCATCTGAGGTCACCGCTTTAGAATAAGCTTCTTTTATGATTTTTTGATGAGTATCGCTCTTTTCCTCATACATAATATGAACCCCTTAATCTTATTACAATATAAGAATGTCAATATCAATAAAATAAAGAGAACGAAATCATCTCTATAAGCACTTGATATATACTCACATCTATTGTAAAACACTCATTAAATAAACACTAAAAAATACTTCATGAATAATAAATGCAATGTATTAACAGATATTACATTTTAGTTTTATAGAAAATATTATCAAGCCTCATCATTTATCACTCAACAATCAAAACTGACATTAATAATTAATAGAATCAATATATAGAGACCAATATCCACAATTTATATAAAACATCGATAAAGTATGATTTTATAATTATCCACATCGTTTTGGTATTAATTTAGTATTAGTTTTTACATTTATTATGTTTGCACTCCCTCATTTAGTATTAGATAAGTATTAGACAAGTATTAAAATGAGTATTAAAGCAATATCAACTCAAGATTGCACATTTATTTTAATGTATAGTGACTGCATGCCTTTTACATTAGCCATATCTTACCTTTGCTAATTAATTGAGTTAGTAAAGCTATAAAATAGCAAAGTGCTAAAGCTCGTAATATCTATTTAAGATAGTCATTTGGAGGTTGAAATGAATACCCAAGAGAATTCAGCAATATTATCACAAGAAATGTTATCAAAAGAAAAATATCGCCACTTGATTGGATATCTTATTTCAAGTGCCATCGCAGGTGAAATCGTTGCCGCTAAAGCCTATGCACAAATGTCTCTTTTAACTGATGACAGAGTTGAAATGAAAGCCTTATTAAAAGAAGGCCAAGAAGAATTAATGCATGCCGACATGTTAGAAAAATTAGCTAAGCAACTCAATGTCCCCTTTGTCAATCGCATCATAGAGCCTGAGTGGAAAAACATACTCAATTTTATCCAAGAAAAAGCCAATAATAACGACTATATGAGTTGCTTTCTCGCACAAGAAATTGTCTTAGAAAGTATGGCTATCGTGTTATATCAAACAATGTCAGGAGAGGGTTCTGAAGTCGACGATCTGACAGCAAAAGTTAGCAAGCGTATTTTGGCTGATGAATTAGAGCATGTCGATTCAGGCATCACTTATCTTAAGAGAAATTTAAGCCTGAATAAAGAAGTGACTTATCAAAAATTGCATGAAGTTAATGATAGAGTCTTACCCCAAGTTTATAACCTCATACGTAATGGTTGTGACTCTTTATGTGGCGAAATGAACGTTGAATGTGGCTCCTTCGGCCCTGAAGAAATCGGCCTTGATTTCGATACGTTAAGATTAAATGCCTTAGATAGGTATATGGAAACCTTAGATGAAGCAGGCGTTGAACCTGAAGTCATCAGCCAATTAATGCTTAATGTCGCAGGGTTTAATAATAAAGATTCTGCCATGCAACAGCAATGCTGTTGTTAATCCCATGAAATAAACTCGATTATCTTGTTTTAGTGATAAATTAACCGGTTTACATTCAAGGAATTAATATGAATGATAATCAAAACAATGCCCATTATAAAAGTGGACTAGACTACTATTTTATGCGCCCATCCATTGTTATTGGGCATAGCGAAACCTTACCGAGCTATAGTCGTTTCTGGTGTATGAGGATAAAGCATTGCGATGTAACCTGTTAATTGATCTTGGCCGATCAACAATTAACAAAAGGAACATCGCAATGACTAAAAATGATAATGTTATTTCTATTGAGACACCAGTCAATCCGTTAGAAGAGCTATTAAAAAAAGGGGCACAAGCGTTATTAGCTCAAGCCATTGAAACTGAACTGGCTACGTTAATGG
>NZ_JAKIKS010000014.1 GCF_023284005.1 Shewanella surugensis | reverse complement strand
TTGCGGTGCGCCAAGTCAGCGAAATAAGCTAAAAAAGGCGAGTTGGGACGATGATTACAGGGCAAAAGTTTTCTTTGGTTAATTATCCGACAAAGTATGCTCCCGCCCTGGTCTGCAACACTGGGGCTTAATGTAAACAACAAAGAGATAAATAAGAGTATAATAACCCCTTGTATAGACAGTCTTATACTTTTCATCACCTTTCTCCTTAAAGGTACAACAACTCTTAAATCATAGTCGATATCATTATTATTGCTTGATGATGAGTGAGAAGGTATTTTTGATAGAAATGGGCGTAAAAGAAACGCTTTATGAGTAAAGGGAAGTTTAAGGGGGAACAATGCTAAAAGGGTTTGACTGGATCCAGCAGTAACACTTTAAGTGTCTCTTGGCTATAGGATATTATTGTGGCGGTAGAATAAACTAAGGCATCTTCGATATAAGAATTGAATACTTTTCTTTAGAAAGTCAGCTGCCTTAGATGCTGAGAGTGTATGTTAATCTTTTGTCGAAAAAGGTAATTGATTGAGTTCAATACCTGCTTTAGAGAGCTTAAGGATACTGCCTTGATCGTACCAATCTCCAACAACAATACGTTTTCTATTCTGCTTTAGCACGTGAATATCGGGTTTGTGAGTATGACCATGGATCATATATTGGCTTTGTGTTGTCGATAATAGTGTATCGACGGCATTGGGCTCAACATCCATAATAGAATAACTTTTAGTTTGATTCACATTTTGGCTGTTTTTTCTCAGTTTACGGGCGATATTTTGCCGTGCTTGCTTAGGTAAATGGTTGTAGATCCACTTTGACCAAGACCAGTTTCTAAATGTCCGAAAACGTTGGTAGCTTTTATCTAATGTACAAAGACTATCACCATGCAATAGCACATAATGGGCACCGTAAAGCTCGACTCGGGTGATTTCAGGAAGTAATGTCATGCCACTGCGCTCGGCATAAGCTTTGCCTATTAAAAAGTCACGGTTGCCATGAATAAAGTAAATCGGTAATTGAGTTGATATCGTCTTGAGTTTGTTGGCAATATCGAGTGCAAAAGGTTCGGCTAAATCATCGCCCACCCAGACATCGAAAAGATCGCCAAGAATATATAATGCATCAGTATTGGCTGTAAGCGTATCAAGAAATGCATTAAAAGCGTGGGTGATATCAGGGCGATTGGCACTTAAATGCAAATCGCCCACAAAGAAAGTATGCATTAATAAATTATGCTTCTGCGATACTGACTTTTTCGATAATAACCGCTTCTAATGGCACATCTTGATGCATGCCTTTATTGCCAGTGCTAACGCCTTTAATTTTACTCACAACATCGTCACCTGCAGTGACTTCACCAAACACACAATATCCCCACCCTTGTGCATTTTCTGCTTTAAAATCAAGGAAAGTATTGTCGCTAATGTTAATGAAAAATTGGGCTGTTGCCGAATGTGGATCAGAGGTTCTTGCCATTGCAATGCTGCCTATGACGTTTGATAAGCCATTGTTAGCTTCATTCTTAATGGTTTCATTGCAGCGCTTTTGGCTCATGTCTTCAGTAAAGCCGCCACCCTGGATCATGAAACCATCGATAACACGATGAAATATGGTGTTATCGTAAAAACCTTCTTTTGCGTAATTAAGGAAGTTTTCAACGGTAACAGGGGCTTTTTCACTGTTTAAATTCAGCTGGATATCACCGTGGTTTGTGTGGAGTGTTATCATAATTTCTCTCTACTCTGTACAAAGTGTACAAAAAATAATGGTAAATAGTCGCGAGATTCTAACCTAATAGCGCTAGCGCATAAAGCCTTGAGTGAAATAAGGGGTACTAAAAGTGCAGGTAGTCGAGGTTTTTGTACTTTGTGTGTTAAAACAAGCTGGAAGCCCCTTCTAGGCAATGGTAGACTGAAACCTTTAAATCATATCTGGATTTTTGAAGAGAAAATTAATGTTAAAGCTATACAATAGTCTGACCCGCCAAAAAGAGGAATTTAAGCCCATCGTACCTGGAAAGGTGAATATGTACGTGTGTGGAACGACTATCTATGATCTCTGTCATATTGGTCATGGTCGGACATATGTCGCTTTTGACATGATGGTGCGCTATTTGCGTTACTCTGGTTTCGAAGTGAATTATCAACGTAATATTACCGATGTTGATGATAAAATTATTAAGCGTGCGAATGAAAATAATGAAACGTGTGAGTCGTTAACTGAGCGTTTAATTGTCGAGATGCATAAAGATTTTGCAGCCTTGAATATTCAGAGCCCAAATTTTGAACCCAGAGCAACACTGCATATACCTGAAATTATTGAGATGATTAAAACATTAATTGCTAAAGAGCATGCTTATGTGGCGACCAATGGTGATGTGCTCTTTAGTGTGGCTTCATTTAAAGAATATGGCTGTTTATCGGGACAAGATTTAACCCAGTTGCAAGCGGGTGCACGCGTTGAAGTGGACGAGAGTAAGCGCGACCCGATGGATTTTGTGCTTTGGAAAATGTCAAAACCGGGTGAGCCGACTTGGGATTCGCCTTGGGGAGCTGGTCGTCCAGGCTGGCATATAGAATGCTCTGCAATGACAAGTAAAAGCTTTGGTAAGCATTTTGATATTCATGGCGGCGGCTCAGATCTCCAGTTTCCGCATCATGAGAATGAAATAGCTCAGTCATGCTGCGCCCATGATACGCCTTATGTGAATTATTGGATGCATACCGGCATGATGATGATGGACAAAGAAAAAATGTCCAAGTCATTAAATAATTTTTTTACCATTCGTGATGTGTTATCTCATTATGATGAAGAAACGGTACGTTATTTCTTACTTTCTGGGCATTATCGTAGTCAGCAAAATTATTCCGAAGATAATGTTAAACAAGCAAAAGCGGCATTAGCGCGTTTATATACAGCGCTTAAAGGATTGGATTTAACCGTTGAGGCGGCTGATGCTCACTTTGTCGCAAAATTCAACGTCGCTATGGATGATGACTTTAATACGCCAGAGGCCTATTCGGTACTTTTTGATATGGTGCGTGAAATTAACCGATTGAAAACGAGTGATATGGCAGCAGCTTCGGCACTCGGGGTGAGTTTAAAACGCTTAACCGATGTGCTGGGTTTGTTAAAACAAGATGTTGATAGCTATTTTCAAGGGCAGGGCAGTGATGATGAGGTGGCGAAAATTGAAGCCTTAATCGTCCAGCGTAATGAAGCGCGGGCGGCAAAAGATTGGGCCGCTGCTGATGTGGCGCGTGATGGCTTAAATGCGTTAGGTATTATTTTAGAAGACGGTGATAATGGCACCACTTGGCGTAAGAAATAATCATTAATTATAGTCGAGTCATATATAAAAAATGCCTGCTAAATAGCAGGCATTTTTTATATTGTTAACGTTAACAGGCTTAAATTCAATGATATTAATATTTAATCTGACCTACGTTAAGCACGGCTTAAAACATGATTGATTAATCGTGATATTCTTCAGCCGCATATAAGGTGTTTTCAAGTAAGCTGGCAATGGTCATTGGGCCGACGCCGCCGGGAACCGGCGTGATCCATGCGGCATGTTGCTGCGCACTCTCAAAGGCAACATCCCCGACAAGCTTGCCATCCTTTTGGCGATTAATACCGACATCGATGACAATGGCGCCAGGTTTAATCCAACTGCCTGGAATAAAGCCGGGCTTACCGACTGCAACAATGACTAAGTCGGCTTGTTTGACTTTATCCTCTAAATTACGAGTGAAACGATGGCATGTGGTGGTGGTGCACCCCGCGAGCAAGAGCTCAAGTGTCATGGGACGACCGACGATGTTAGATGCGCCAACAATGACAGCATCGAGTCCATAAGTATCAACGCCAGTAGATTTTATCAACGTCATGATTCCCATTGGCGTGCAAGAGCGCAGTACGGGAATACGTTGGGCTAAGCGTCCCACATTATAAGGGTGGAAACCATCGACATCTTTATCGGGACGAATACGTTCGATGACTTTAGATTCTTCGATATGTTCAGGTAATGGCAGTTGGACTAAAATGCCATCAATACTGACATCATCATTACAAGTATCGATTAATGTGAGTAAGTCTGCTTCGCTTGTGTCACTGGGTAAATCATAGGAGCGGGAAATAAACCCCACTTCTTCACAGGCACGTCGCTTGTTTTCAACATAGATTTGTGATGCGGGATCGGCGCCAACGAGAATAACTGTTAAACTTGGGATCCGCTGGCCTGCCGTTTTACGGGCAGAGACTTTATGCTTAAGCTGAGTTCGAATGGATTGAGAAATGGCTTTACCATCGATAATTTGAGCTGTCATTGGGGGTAGGGTATCCTTCGGGCCGCAATAATGGAAACGGCGTTATATTAGCAGCAGGGGCCTCGTGTGTCATTGATTATAGCCGAAGTTAAATCAAACTTGTGATGGAGTTTGTACCCCAATGGCAGGAAGATGTTAGTGTCATCATCTCTTAAATTACACCGTTTAAGGCGTATACTTGAGGGGGAAAATATAACGTTGGATGATTTGCGTTGTTTAATTATCTTTGATCTTGGGCATTCATTCGGAGTGGATAGGGTATATTACATTTGAGTGTAGATAGTTATCAATTCCAGTGATGACTTGAAATCGAGCTCGCATTTTTTATAGAGGGAGAGGATAGTGTCTAAAAGTGCTTATTCTATCTTCTAACTGACTAAAAATAGACTTGATAGTTGTTTAAGTAATCAAGTGAACCACCCATGTTGAAAAAACCGTTGACGGACTTTAGGTGAGGGGATAAGATGCGCTCCGTTCTCAGCAAACAAGTGATTGAGCAAGTTAAGGTCATTTAATGTTGGGCAACTTCGGTGATTAGCGCAGCCCGGTAGCGCATCTGGTTTGGGACCAGAGGGTCAGAGGTTCGAATCCTCTATCACCGACCAAATTTTTTATTATTTTCATTTTGATTCTAATGTGAATAGTGAGTAAGATATTTGATTGTAAATAATTAATTTACAACAAAGCGCCCGTAGCTCAGTCGGATAGAGCATCCGCCTTCTAAGCGGATGGCCGCAGGTTCGAATCCTGCCGGGCGCACCAAATTTTGTGGTGATTGTAGCTCAGTTGGTAGAGCCCCGGATTGTGATTCCGGTTGTCGTGGGTTCGAGCCCCATCAGTCACCCCACCCCACCCCACTTCCCTTTCTTATGTTGATCTGTTTATTCGAACTTGTTTATTGAGCTTGAAGCAGGTTGCTGAGCCGTTCAACTCGCGTTAAAATTCACCCCGTAAATGTCATTTATTCACCATTTTCGCTAAATAACGTGCTTATTTTTTATTCTCTTCTATAAATGTTTTTCAATTGCCGTTGAATTTTGTATTTCCAAAGGATTTGGGTATATAATATCGCGTCTTGATATCAATCAATGAATAAGTGACCAGTGCTAGACGCCAGTCTTTACGGGTAGACTCGTTAGATTAACGGATCAAGAAACGAATATAAGAATGGTTGAATTTTCGACTATTTAAAGGATGTTAGACATATTTCGAGGTAATAAAATGCAAGTTTCTGTTGAAACCACTCAAGGCCTAGAGCGTCGCTTAACAATTTCTGTTCCTGCGGAGCAGATTGAGACGCTTATTTCAAATAATTTGAAAAGTGAAGCGAAAAAAGCACGTATTCCAGGTTTCCGTCCAGGTAAAGTTCCTGTTAGTGTTATCAAGCAACGTTATGGTCAAGCGATCCGTCAAGATGTGACGGGTGAAGTGATGCAACGTAATTTTGTTGAAGCCATTGTTGCTGAAAAACTGAACCCAGCAGGCGCGCCTACACTGACGCCAGGTAGCAGTGAAGGTGACAATTTCGAATTTATCGCGACTTTTGAAATTTACCCAGAAGTTGAGCTAAAAGATCTTAATGCGATCACTGTCGAGCAACCAACAGCAGAAGTAACGACGGCGGATATCGATGCAATGATCGAAACGCTTCGTAAGCAACATGCTAAATTTGAAGTGGTTGATCGTGACGCGGCAACGGGTGATAAAGCTAAAATTAATTTCACAGGTGCTATCGACGGTGAAGAGTTCGAAGGCGGTAAAGCGGAAGATTTCGAATTAGAACTGGGTAGCGGGCGTATGATCCCTGGTTTTGAAACGGGTGTTGAAGGTCATAAAGCGGGTGATGAGTTCGAAATTGATGTCACTTTCCCTGAAGATTACCACGCTGAAAACCTAAAAGGTAAAGCGGCTAAATTCGTTATCACTGTTAATGAGGTTCAAGGTGCTGATTTACCTGAAGTGAATGATGAATTTGCGACTCTATTTGGTATTGCTGAAGGCGGTATCGATGCACTGCGTGCGGAGATCAGCAAAAATATGGGCCGTGAACTTGAGCAAGCGCTAAAAGCTAATGTGAAAGAGCAAGTGCTTAATGGTCTTTTAGAAAAGAATGAGATTGAACTGCCTAAAGCGTTAATTGAAGGTGAAGTGAAAGTCTTGCGTGAACAAGCCATGAAACGCTTTGGTGATCAAGCGGCCAACATGCCTGAACTGCCAGCTGACTTGTTCACTGAACAAGCCGAGCGCCGTGTCAAAGTGGGCTTGTTATTAGGTGAAGTGATCAAGGCTAATGAACTAAAAGCAGAAGATGAACGTGTTCAAACATTGATTGCTTCTATGGCATCAGCTTACGAAGATCCAAGTGAAGTTGTGACTTATTACAACAATAATAAAGAGCTTATGCAAAACATGCGTAACGTTGCTTTAGAAGAACAAGCAGTTGAAGCTTTGTTAAAATCTGCTACATTGACAGAGAAAGAAGTCAATTTTGAAGAATTTATGAACAAGGCTACTGCTCGCGGTTAAGCTTAGCTTGACTTAAACGGCTGTTCGTCATTTATAATGGCTCGTATGAGGTTCGCTCATGCGGGCCATTTTTATTTAGGGAAGGTAAAACATGAACCAAGCGCCAGAAACAGTACTTAATACACTTGTGCCTATGGTTGTTGAACAAACGGCTAAAGGTGAACGTTCTTATGATATCTATTCTCGCTTATTAAAAGAGCGAATCATATTCTTAGTCGGCCAAGTTGAAGAACATATGGCAAACCTTATTGTGGCTCAGTTACTGTTTTTGGAGTCAGAGAGCCCAGATAAGGATATTTTTCTGTATATTAACTCGCCAGGCGGGTCGGTCACCGCAGGTATGGCGATTTATGATACTATGCAATTTATTAAACCGAACGTGAGTACGGTTTGTATTGGTCAAGCGGCAAGTATGGGATCATTTCTATTAGCCGGTGGTGCTAAGGGTAAGCGTCATTGCCTACCTAACTCTCGTGTGATGATCCATCAGCCTTTAGGTGGTTTTCAAGGGCAAGCATCGGATATTGCTATCCATGCACAGGAAATTTTAGGGATTAAAAATAAGCTAAATTCTATGTTAGCTGAACACACGGGTCAACCATTGGAAGTAATTGAAGGTGATACCGATCGTGATAATTTCATGAGTGCAACTGAAGCGGTTGAATATGGACTAGTTGACTCAATATTAACAACTAGAGGCTGATTTTTGTTTTAGGCTGAGCTATGCTCAATTTAAAGTAATAAAATGATTCAGGCAGTAAAGTAACTGCAAAAAGAGGTAGAGTAATGGGCGACAACAAAGATAACGGTGACAGTGATAAGCTGCTGTACTGCTCTTTTTGTGGAAAGAGCCAGCATGAAGTGAGAAAGTTAATTGCTGGGCCTTCTGTATATGTTTGTGATGAGTGTGTTGAACTCTGTAACGATATTATCAGAGAAGAGATTAAAGAGATCTCACCAAAGGAAGAGCAAGACAAGCTACCAACACCTCATGAGCTAAGGGCGCATTTGGATGATTATGTTATAGGTCAAGATAAGGCGAAGAAAGTATTATCTGTTGCTGTCTATAATCATTACAAGCGTCTTAAAAATAGCAGTTCAAAAGATGATGTTGAGCTGGGTAAGAGTAATATTTTACTGCTTGGCCCAACGGGTAGTGGTAAAACACTGCTGGCCGAAACCTTAGCGCGCTTTTTGAATGTGCCATTTACTATGGCGGATGCGACCACATTAACTGAAGCGGGTTATGTGGGCGAAGATGTTGAAAACATCATTCAAAAATTATTGCAAAAATGCGATTATGACGTTGAGAAAGCGGAACGTGGGATCGTCTATATCGATGAAATCGATAAAGTCAGCCGAAAATCAGATAATCCTTCGATTACGCGTGATGTCTCTGGGGAAGGTGTACAGCAGGCATTATTGAAACTTATTGAAGGGACGATTGCTGCTGTGCCACCACAAGGTGGACGTAAGCATCCTCAACAAGAGTTTTTACAAGTTGATACATCGAAAATCTTGTTTATCTGTGGTGGTGCTTTTGCTGGACTTGAAAAAGTCATTGAGCAAAGAGCCCATACGGGGACTGGGATTGGTTTCGGCGCACAAGTTAAAGGTAAAGATGATAAAGCGAGTATTTCAGATACTCTTTTACAAGTCGAACCTGAAGATTTGGTTAAGTACGGGTTAATTCCTGAGTTTATCGGTCGTTTACCCGTATTAGCTACGTTAACTGAGTTGGATGAATATGCGCTCGTTAAGATTTTATCTGAGCCAAAAAATGCATTAACGAAACAATTTGCGACCTTATTTGAAATGGAAGAGGTTGATCTTGAGTTTCGTGAAGATGCATTAAAAGAAATAGCCGTAAAAGCAATGACCCGTAAAACAGGTGCTCGTGGCTTACGTTCGATTGTTGAAGGTATTTTACTGGATATTATGTATGATTTGCCTTCAACTCAAAATGTCGCTAAAGTCGTGATTGATGAGTCTGTGGTGAAAGGTGAGTCGGATCCTATTTTAATTTATCAAAGTAGCGATGCTAAAAAGGCTGCTGCTGAGTAATTTTTAGGATATAAGTGCTATTATATATGATTAAAGGAGTCTATTAGACTCCTTTTTTTATATCATTTTCATTTATTTTTTATCTTCCATTGAAACCTAACGTTTTATCCCAATATACTCTGTAATAATTATATAAAACGGAATCGAGCTATGACACTAGAGCGTGAAGCGCGAATCGAACTACCCGTGTTACCACTAAGGGATGTAGTGGTGTATCCTCATATGGTAATTCCGTTATTCGTCGGGCGAGAAAAATCCATTCGCTGTTTAGAAGCGGCTATGGAGCAAGATAAACGGATCATTTTAGTTGCACAGCGCGATGCTGAACTAGATGATCCAACAGGTGATGATATTTTTGATGTTGGCACTGTAGCGTCCATTTTACAGTTACTTAAATTACCTGATGGTACGGTGAAGGTATTAGTTGAAGGTGGACAAAGAGCGAGAATAGAACGTTATTCTGATGAGAATGAGATTTTTGTTGCCACAGCACAATACCTAGAATCGGCTCCTCTTGAAGATAAAGAAGAGGAAGTCTTAGTCCGCTCGGCCGTGAGTCAATTCGAAGGCTATATCAAGCTTAACAAGAAAATCCCTCCTGAAGTATTAACCTCTTTATCGGGTATTGATGAAGCGGCGCGGTTGGCTGATACAATGGCGGCGCATATGCCTCTTAAGCTTGAAGATAAGCAATCAGTGCTAGAAATGATTGATGTTGGTGAGCGGTTAGAATACTTGATGGCGATGATGGAATCGGAAATTGATCTATTACAGGTTGAAAAACGTATTCGCTCTCGTGTTAAGAAGCAGATGGAGAAAAGTCAGCGTGAGTATTATTTGAATGAGCAAATGAAAGCCATTCAAAAAGAGCTCGGTGATATTGATGAATCTCATGATGAATTTGAGTCTTTAGCGCGAAAAATTGATGAAGCTAAGATGCCTGAAGAAGCGAAAGAAAAAGCGACTTCAGAACTGAATAAATTGAAAATGATGTCACCCATGTCGGCAGAAGCAACGGTTGTGCGTAGCTATGTTGACTGGATGATTTCAGTGCCTTGGGTTAAGCGTTCTAAAATTAAACGTGATTTAGCTAAAGCTCAGGATGTACTTGATACCGATCACTTTGGTCTTGATAAGGTGAAAGAGCGTATTTTAGAATATCTCGCGGTACAGAGTCGTGTGAAGCAGCTAAAAGGCCCTATTCTATGCTTGGTAGGCCCGCCAGGTGTCGGTAAAACGTCTCTTGGCCAGTCGATTGCTAAAGCGACGGGACGTAAATATGTCCGTGTGGCGTTAGGTGGCGTACGTGATGAAGCCGAGATTCGGGGTCATCGCCGCACTTATATTGGCTCTATGCCAGGTAAGGTTATCCAAAAGATGTCAAAAGTGGGTGTGAAAAACCCGTTATTCTTACTCGATGAAATCGATAAAATGAGCTCGGATATGCGAGGCGATCCAGCCTCAGCACTACTTGAAGTGCTTGATCCTGAACAAAACACGAGTTTCAGTGATCACTATCTTGAAGTGGATTATGATTTATCTGATGTGATGTTTGTTGCCACCTCTAATTCGATGAATATTCCAGGTCCATTACTCGACAGAATGGAAGTGATCCGTCTTGCAGGTTACACCGAAGATGAAAAGCTGAATATTGCTAAGCAACATTTATTGCCTAAGCAAGTTGAACGTAATGGATTAAAATCTAAAGAAATTCATGTAGACGACAGTGCCATTGTCGGCATTATTCGTTACTATACTCGTGAAGCGGGCGTACGTTCGTTAGAGCGAGAATTATCAAAAATTTGCCGTAAAGTTGTTAAGAGAATTTTATTAGACAAGAGCATTAAAAGAGTGGATGTGGACCAAGAAAACTTAAAGTCTTTCTTAGGTGTACTACGTTATGATTACGGCAAAGCGGAGTCTAATAACCAAATTGGTCAAGTGACAGGGCTGGCATGGACTGAAGTCGGAGGGGATCTGTTGACGATTGAAGCCACTTCGGTGCCGGGAAAAGGGAAATTGACTTACACTGGTTCTTTAGGTGATGTTATGCAAGAGTCGATTCAAGCCGCGATGACCGTTGTGAGGGCCCGTGCTGAGCAATTAGGCATTAACCCTGACTTTTATGAGAAACGTGATATCCACGTGCATGTCCCTGAAGGGGCGACACCGAAGGATGGTCCTTCGGCGGGTGCGGCAATGTGCACGGCATTGGTCTCTAGCTTAACCGGCAATCCTGTTTGCGCAGATGTGGCGATGACAGGGGAAATTACCTTACGCGGTGAAGTCTTACCCATTGGTGGTTTAAAAGAGAAATTATTAGCAGCACATCGAGGCGGTACTAAGCGTGTGCTGATCCCGAAAGAAAATGAGCGTGATTTAGAAGAAATTCCTGCTAATGTCATTGCTGATTTAGAAATTCATCCAGTAAGATGGATTGATGAAGTGCTTAAATTATCTCTTGAAAGACCGATTGAAGGCTTCGATGTGGTCACCAATGTAGGATAATGAGGCTCAAAATCAGGTTTGCATTAAAAAAATGCAAAAAAGAGGCTTAACAATGTCTCGACCTGTGGTAGCCTAAGTCGGTGCTTATCCAGTGAGGCCAGCCCTTGGTTTGACTGGATTTTAGCGGTATCTTATTTATATTTATTAGGTTTTCTTATAATACTTGAACTTTAGTTCTAAGCTTGTTATAAAAGCCTCCGCGGACCGCTCTGGACAAGGATTTGGTTGCGGCGCAACAATTACAATCAAGGGGATGACATGAACAAATCTGAACTAATCGAGAAAATTGCTTCTGGTGCTGATATTTCTAAAGCTGCGGCTGGCCGCGCATTAGACTCTTTCATTGGTGCTGTGACTGATAGTCTAAAAGAAGGCGATAAGATTTCTCTTGTTGGTTTTGGTACTTTCGAAGTACGTCAACGCGCAGAGCGAACTGGCCGTAACCCACAAACGGGTAAAGAAATCACCATTGCTGCGGCAAATATTCCGGCTTTTAAAGCAGGTAAGTCTTTGAAAGACGCTGTTAACTAAGAATAGGTTAATAGGTAGCCTTTTGTGAGGCTTTCGTACTTTCGTAGCATGATAAGCACTGTGTTAACAGTGCTTTTACGAATAGAAAGGGTGATCATGAGATGATCATCTCTGAGTGATTAAATGACTAACTTATTGATGGCATTTAATACTCTAACTTAAACAGAAAGGCGCATCCTTAGATTGATGCGCCTTTTTTTTATTAATCGCAACAAGCGAGAAGTCTGATGTTAGAAAAGATCCGTGAAGGTTCACAGGGCGTGATTGCAAAAAGCATCCTAGTGCTGGTGATACTTTCTTTTGCATTTACGGGTATTAGCAGTTATTTGAGTTCTTCGACTGAAGAACCTGCTGCTACTGTTAATGGAGAGATAATCACTCAGCCTGCCTTAGAACAAGCTTATCAAAATGAGCGTGCTCGATTACAACAACAGCTAGGCACCATGTTTGATACATTAGCTGCAAATGATAGCTATATGCAAAGTGTTAAACAAAATGTCCTTGAACGATTGGTTGCCGATAAACTATTAGATCAATCTGCTGTATCTTTGGGATTGCGAGTATCTGATGGGCAGATAAAAAATGCCATTATGAATGAACCCGCTTTTCAAACAGATGGGAAGTTTGATAATGATCGTTATCAAGCTATTTTGCGCCAACTGGGTTATCAAGCGCAAACCTTCAGAGATATGATGCGAACGGATATGACTCGGACGCAATTAGTGCGTGCGTTAGTGACCTCTGAATTTGTGTTACCGAGTGAAGCTAAGTATGTGGCACAGTTGCAAGATCAAACACGTGATCTGCGTTATCTTGTGGTGAAGTCGCAGCCATTCTTAGCTGATGTCAAAGTGACAGATGAGCAGGCTCAGACGTATTTTGATGATAATTCAGCTCAATTTATTCGTCCAGAATCGGTGAGTTTGGACTATGTTGAACTTGATGCTAAGCAGATGGCGAAAGGCATTACAATCACTGATGCGCAGGCTAAAACGTATTATGATGAGAATAAGACCCAATATCGTACTGCAGAAAAGCGGCTAGCGGCTCATATTCTGATTGAAAAAGGCGATGATGAAGTGGCCAGTAAAGCAAAGGCTGAGGAGATTTATAAGCAGCTACAAGCAGGTGCTAATTTTGCTGAGCTTGCCAAGAAAGATTCAGATGATACCTTTAGTCGCGAGCAAGGCGGAAAGTTAGATTGGTTTGAAGAAGGCGTGATGCAACCTACTTTTGATCAGGCGCTCTTTAGCTTGAAAAAAGGTCAATATTCTACTGTGTTGACGACTGATTTTGGTTTTCAAATTGTCAAATTACTCGATATAGAAGGTGGCCAAGAGGTCCCTTTTAGCGACGTTGAGACAAAAATTAAGGATCAGCTGAAAGAAAAACAAGCCGTCGATAAGTTTTATGAATTACAGCAAACACTTGCTGATACCAGCTATGAAGTGCCTGATACTTTATCTGAAACCGCTAAAGCGGTAGATTCCAAGGTTGAGACGACCGCCCGTTTTACACGTAATAATGTTCCGCCTTTATTTAATCAGCCCGATATAGTTAAAGCGATCTTTTCTGCTAACGTATTAGCGGACGGTATGAACAGTGATGTGCTTGAAGTTGAGCCTAATCATGTGGTCGTACTTCGAGCGAAAACTCATACTCCTGCAGGCTCCTTACCTTTTGCTGATGTGAAAGAGAATATTGTGGCTCAATTGAAGCAGCAGCAGGCGAATGAAGCGGCGCGTGCGAAAGCACAAGAAGTGATGACCGCGGTTCAAAATAAAGAAAGTATCACCGACTTTACGACGAAGACGAATGTGACTCGTAACGATCCGGATGTGGATAATGCGATTGTTAAAAAAGCGTTCCAAATGCCGCACTCAGACAGTGAATCTGTTGATACGGTAGCACTAGGCTCAGGCTATGCTGTGGTTATTTTAGATAAAATAAATGCCGCAAAACCTGCTGATGAAGCACAGCTAAAAGCACTCGAGGAAAAACTATCTTCTCAATATAGCGAAGCGGATTACCGTGCGATTATTGCCATGCTTAAAGCACAAGGTGAAGTGACTTATCCTAGCGTTGAGCAACAATAATAGAAATGAGTCATATGTTATTTAATCATGATATTTGCTGTGGATCATAGTTGCGATTAACCTGTTAAAGGTTATTATTCACATTGAATAGCTAGCAGCAATGGTTTAGCTTTAATAATAAAAATGCCAATCACCCATTTGTGATTGGCATTTTTATTTTTATATTGTGTTAATGATATTCTTGGTTAATCGGGATAGCTTTCATCACTACGTTACTATGGGGCATTCGAGGGATGGTGATTGATAACACTCCATCATTTAAATCAGCTTGTATAAGACCAGTGTTAGCATCTTTTGGCAGTGTTAGCTGACGTGAAAATTGCCCATAAGATAATTCATTGTGATACAGGTTTTTCTCGTATTGTTCGACCATATTTTCTTTTTCACCACTTAAGGTTAAATGCTCACCTTTGATAGTGATGGCTAATTCAGTTTTTTTCATTCCTGGAACTTCAAGTATGACGTTATATTGTTCCTTTGTCGTGATGACATCGAGTTTAGGTTTAAATGATGCGGTATGATTGATGAGATCTTGCCCGAAGACGTGGCTAGTTAGGCCTGCACTACGAAGTGAATCATCAACGATATGCATCATTTCTTGCTGTAGATAGGCAAATGGTTGTAAGTGATTTTGGTGCTCTATTTGAGTGTCATCACTCGAGTGTGCATTATCTGATAACCAGTTCCATGGATTAAGACGTTCAATATTCATGATTAAATCCTCTTATAAAACAAGGTTTATTTGCATTGAATGGACTGATTAAATGTGAACAATTTATTTAATGCCGTAATCGCCTTGGCTTTATTGATTAAAAAATCTTGATACCATTAAGATATGCCTCTAGAGAGATAATTTCAAGGGTCTGAATAGACTAAATACCTATGTAAATATATTTCTTATTCGATAAAAATGTAGCGCTGGTTTTATAGCGTCATTTGATAAAAATGAGTAAAAGGGGACGTGATTAAATATCAAAGAAGCGTTTATCTCAAAAGGTGGATCTTGTGTGAGTTTAGGAATAAATGCTGATGCGGAATATGAAAATAGCGACGTGATAACGCCGCTATTTAGGCTGTAATCTTGAGGGTTAAAAATTATAGCTGAATAACATCAAACTCAATATTGGGATTAACCTCTTGTTCGTAATCAATTCCGTCAATACCAAAACCAAATAATTTCAAGAACTCTGCTTTATATTCTCGATAATCAGTGAGTTCACTTAGGTTTTCGGTGGTGATCTGTGACCATAATGTTTGACAATGTTCTTGAATATCATCACGCATTTCCCAATCATCAAGACGTAATCGATTATTGTCATCAACCGCAGGGGTTTGACCATCGTTACGATACAAGCGCTCGGTAAACATACGGTTGATTTGTTCGATACAACCTTCGTCAATGCCTTCTTGACGCATCTTTTTAAAGACCATGGCAATGTATAATGGCATTACTGGTATGGCAGAACTGGCCTGAGTGACAACGCTTTTTAACACGGCAACATTGGCACTACCACCTGTTGGAGAAAGTTGGCTATTGAGGGCATGAGCGGCACGATCGAGATCTTTTTTTGCTTCCCCAAGAGCGCCATCCCAATAAATAGGCCAAGTAATTTCAGTGCCAATATAACTATAGGCAACGGTTTTGCATTCAGGCGCTAATACGCCGGCGTCACTTAATGCTTTTATCCATAGTTCCCAATCTTCTCCGCCCATAACTTTAACAGTATCAGCAATTTCTTGATCATTAGCCGCATCAACACTGGTTTTGATAATGAGATCTTTATTGGTATCAACTGCTGTTGTGGTATAGGTCTGACCGATAGGTTTTAATACCGAGCGGATGACCTCACCGCTATCAGGCATTTTACGTACTGGCGAGGCCAGTGAATAAACAACCATGTCAATTTGACCCAAATCTTGCTTGATAAGCTCAATGGTTTTGTCTTTCGCTTCATGGCTAAAGGCATCGCAGTTAATACTTTTTGCATAAAGACCATCAGCCTTCGCTAATTTGTCAAAGGCGGCTGAGTTATACCAACCCGCCGTGCCTGTTTTCTTGTCAGTACCGGGCTTTTCAAAGAAGACACCTAAGGTGGCGGCTTGATTACCAAATGCGGCTGTAATTCGAGAAGCAAGACCATAACCACTTGAAGCACCGACAACTAATACATTTTTTGGTGCATTAGGGTTAACGCCTTGTGATTTGATATAGTTAATTTGCTCTAATACATTGGTTTCACAGCCTACTGGATGAGTAGTAGTACAAATAAAACCACGAATTTTAGGTTTAATGATCATGTTTATATTTCTCTTGAAAAATTAACGCTAGGATAAATAAACCGACGTGAAATGACACTTATTTTTTATTAAAAATAAGTGATTTCGTCAGTGGTTGGAGCAGTTTACTTTTTATGTGAATAGAGCGCTTGCTCTTGAATAAGCCTTTGGGTGTACTCATGTTTAGGTGAGGTAAATAACTGTTCTGTAGTTGCTTTTTCAATGAGTTCACCTTTTTTAAGCACCATAACTTTGTCACTAAAGTGGCGGACAATATTCAAGTTGTGAGAAACAAAGATATAAGAGAGGCCAATATCTTTTTGTAATTTGATGAGTAAATTGAGGATTTGGGCCCTGACGGATAAATCCAAATCACTTAAGGCTTCATCCGCAATGATTATTTTAGGATTAAGCATTAAGGCGCGTGCCATGGCGACACGCTGTTTCTGCCCTTCTGAAATCATATGAGGATAAAAATCACTGTGTTCGGGTAATAAACCGACTTTCATCAATTTTTCATAAACTTGAAACTGTCTTTGTTTCTTATTGAGTCGGGTATTAAATCTAAGGGGCTCTTCGAGAAGTGCGCCTATGGTGATCCGTGGATTTAATGAGGTATTGGGATCTTGAAAAATCATTCGAATTAAGCGGCAACGGCGTTTTAAATCATGATTTGTTAAGCGTTGTCCATCAAAGAATACTTCACCTTGTGTGGGGGATTCAGCGCCCACGAGCAAGCGAGCAAGGGTACTTTTTCCTGAGCCGGTATTGCCCACAATAGCGAGTGTTTCTCCTTTATTTAATGAAAAAGAGATAGGGGAGAGTGCCTGAGTATATTGGCGTTTAAAGCCTTTATAGCCAACAAAATAGCTTTTGCTTAAGTGATTAACTTGAAGAATTGGCGTCATTATTTTTACTCTGATCTTTATTGGGTAGATCGTTACTCTGTTTGCTATTATAAGGAAAATGACAGGCAAAAGACCGATTTTTTTTATGAGTTGTGGGTGGTGGATTAACACACTTCTTTTGGGCTTCAGGACAGCGTGGACCTAGCCGGCATCCTATGGGTAAATGCTGTAAAGCGGGTGATGAGCCCGCGAGTGTTTTCATGAGTGATTTATGGGCTATTACCCCTGAATAATTAGGGATATTGTCTAAAAGAGCCTTGGTGTAATGATGGAATGGTTTGTCTAATACCTGTGTCGTTATTCCCGATTCCATGACTTGCCCGCAATAAAGTACGGTGAGTTTATGACACCAGTTAGCGATGGTATCGAGCTCATGGCTAATGAGGAGAATTGAGACATTTTGGTTCTGATTCAGCTTACTGAGTAATCTAAATATCTGTGCTTGAGTACTTAATTCCATCGAATCAGTCGGCTCATCGGCAATGAGTAAACGGGGTTTATTGGCCACAGCCATCGCTATCATTATTTTTTGGCATTCACCTTCTGATAGCTCCCAAGCATAGCGTGAAATGATCTTATCGGCATTTTTTATCCCGACTCGATGCAGCCATTTTATGGCGGTATCTTTCTTTTGTGATCGGCGCTTCCAAAATGGATATTTTTTATCAGCTGGCATGACTTCAATCATTTGGCTGCCTACGGTACGAATGGGATCGAGACAGCTTGACGGGTCTTGAAAAATCATAGCGATATCACTGCCCATTAGATTTCGTCTTTGTTTAGGTGACATTTCCAATAAATTACGACCATCCCACATCATACGATCGGCTCTAATATGCCAATTCTGTCCAGGGATCCCAAGAATGGCCCGAGCTAATAAGCTTCGTCCTGAGCCCGACTCACCCACGAGCCCATGTAACTCCCCTGCATTGATACTTAAGCTTACTCTATCAATGGCATTGACTCGGCCATATGGAGTATCGAGTTCTATTGTCAGGTTTCTTATATCGAGTAAAGGCATAATTTAATGTCTAATGGGCGCTAACGCCGATCTTAAGCCATCGCCGACTAAATTGATGGCGAACACACTGATTAAAATGGCAAAGCCGGGGATTGCCATTGTCCAAGGTGCCGTTAATAAATCATCATATCCTTGTGAAAGAAGCGATCCCCATTCAGGGCTGGGGGCTTGTGCGCCGAGATTTAAAAAGCCCATCGCAGCAATTTCTAAAATAGCGGTTGATATGGCTAAGGTTGTTTGGATGATAAGCTTCTCCCATACATTGGGCATGATCACATACCAGAAGATTTGAAGGGTATTGGCACCATCAAGTTTGGCAGCGATGACATATTCTTTTTGTCTTTCTTCATGGACCGCTTGATGAATGGAGCGCACAAATAAAGGCGTCAGTGCTATGCCTACCGCCCAGAAAACATTACTCAGGCCTGGTCCTTTAATGGCCACGACTAAAATGGCCATGAGTAATGAAGGTATAGAAAGTAATACGTCTAATAAGTGACTTAGAATACTTGACTTTAATCCTTTCATCATGCCTGATAATGAACCAATTAAAAAGCCGATACTTAAAGATGCAGCCACGACCAGAAGTGCCATACCAAAGGTTAGAGAGGCGCCGTGTAAAATTAAACTGAAGATATCGCGACCTAAATCATCCGTTCCAAGAAAGTGCTCAACGGTTCCTGATATATCCCAAGAAGGAGGCAGTAATATAGCCAAAGGATCTTGTTGCTGTGCGGGATAAGGTGCCAACCAAGGTCCCCAAATCGCAATAATGATAAAGGCAGCGACAGTCCATAACCCGATGAGAGAAAAGGGGTTGCTTGAAAAGTCTTGCCATAACCTTTGCCTCGGAGAAGGTATACTATCTTCTTGGTAGGTTTTAATTTGAGGCATATATTTCCTTCTTACTCAATGGATTATAAGCGGTATGGATAATATCAATCATAATGCTCAGAAAAATAATATTCAATGATACCGCTAATATGCCACCTTGAATGACGGTGTAGTCACGTTGTTCTATCCCCGATATTAACCAAAACCCTACACCTGGCCAGGCAAATACCATTTCGACTAAGATACCGTAACCGGTGAAACTGCCTAACATCAATCCTAAATTTTTTAGCACAGGAATAAATGCGTTTGGCAGAGCATGACGTAATACAATGCCGCTAGTATGCAAGCCTCTTGCTTCAGCTGCTTGAATAAAAGATTGATTCATTATATTCATCATTGCTGCGCGAGTGATCCGAACAATGGCGGTAAATGGAAGAATCGCTAAGGTGACAGCTGGGAGAATAATATGGCGTATCGCACTGTAAAAAGCGGAAAGACGGTGAGGAGAGTCGGATAGTAAGGTGTCGATGAGCATAAAACCAGTTACAGGCTTTATGTCATAGAGTAAGTTTATTTGCCCTGATGTGGGTAACCAACCTAGTTTGATCCCAAACCAAAGTGCAATGAGAGGCCCCAGCCAGACAACGGGATTAGAGTATCCGGCTAAAATGAATGCCATTATTGTATTTTGTCCTATTTTGTTTTTACTGAGAGAGACTAGCATACCGACAGGAAAACCAAAGAAGAAGGCTAGAAAGCCAGCGGTGAGGGCTAATTCATAAGAAGCGGGTAAGACTCTGATCAGTTCTGCATTAATTGGCTGTTGTGATGCAACAGAGACACCCATATTTCCGTTGATTTTTTGCCATAAGTAAGCCACAAATTGCTGAGTTTTATTTTCATCTAACTTAAACTCATTATTAATTTTAATGGTTTCAGAGGCTGTTGGAAAAGCAATGCCACTGAGAACAAATGTTTTATGGGCAGGAAAAAGATCGGTGGCGATAAAAAGAACGGCAATTAAAATAATGGAGGTCGCGATAAAAAGATTGAAGCGGCGAAGTAAATAGCGACCCATTAGTGTTTTCCCTCGGAGGATTTTATATGAATATTTTCAAAAGCAATGCCATTATAAGGATTAATTTGTGATGATGATAATGATTTATTCAACAATGTGACTTCCTTAGCATGGGCAATGGGAAGAATGGGATACATAGATTCAATCCTATTTTCAGCTTGTTGATATAATTTTTTTCTTTCTACTTTGTCTTGTATGGAGCGAGCTTTATCTAAAAGAGTATCCAATGTTGGGTCACACCAACGGGAGAGATTATTAGAAGGTGCGATGCCTGCACAACTAAATAAAGGATAGAAAAAATCATTGGGATCGGTATTCGTAGCATTCCACCCTGTTAATATCGTATCATAGCTCTGAATATCTCTATGTTCGAAATCTGCCCAAGTAAAAGGGATTATTGATATCTCTATCCCGACATGATTAAGATCGGCTTGTATGAGTACAGCCATTTTTTCCGCATCGGTGTTATAGACACGGGCAGCATATTGTACCCAAATATTGAGTTTTAGCTGGCTGAGACCTGCTTCTCGTAATAACTTTTTTGCTTTGATTGGGTTGTAATGGATGTTATTGGTGCGCTTTTCAAAAGCCCAAGATGAAGGCGGTAATATATTAGTGGCTTCTCTTGCGGTGTCTTTATAAACAGAATGGAGTAAATTTTTCCTATTAATGGCATAAGATATGGCTTGTCTGACACGAATGTCATCTAATGGGGGTTTATTCATATTAAAGGCTAAATAGGCTAAGTTATGACCTTCTTGAACGTCAATTGTAATATCTTTATTTTTTCTAATGTAATTAATATCGCTGATTTTGGGTAACGCTGATACTTCACAGTCATTGGTGATGAAGTGTGACAATCTTTTGATATTATTAGTGAATATATTAAAAATTAATTGTTCGAATGTCGGTAATTTTTTCCAGTAATCATCGTTGCGGCGATAGCGAATATATTCATTGGGTAAGTATTCAATAAAAATAAAAGCGCCAGTACCAATGGGTTGCCAATCAATGGTGCGCAAAGGTGTATTTGTTTGGATTAAGTGATTGGCATATTCTTTTGATAAAATAATGCTATGAGCCGATGATAGAGTGGATAGGAAAGAAGCATCTTTTTGATAAAGATGGAAAGCGACTTTATAGTCGTCAAGTTTGACTATCTTCTTGACGCGTTTAGAAAATGCCAGACTTTCAAAAAAAGGATAACCCGTAATGGAGACAGAGTGGAAAGGATGGTTTTTATCTAAAACACGATTGAAAGAAAAGACCACATCATCTGCATTCAGAGAACGTGTCGGAGAAAAGTAAGGGGTATGGTGAAAGTGAATATCATCTCTTAATATAAAGGTATACACTAAACCATCTTGACTTACGTTCCAGTTTTTAGCCAGTGCGCCCTCCATGTCTCCTTTTACTGTTTTGTAATCTATTAAGCCATTATAAATTTGATGGAAGGTGGCATCTGTAGTGAGATTGGAGACCGTAGTTTGAGGATTGAAAGATTCTGGGTTGCCTTCAGAGCAGTACACTAATCCAGACGGTGCATTTGAGCGCTCACAACCAGATAACATTAAAAGCACCAATAACGTTGTAATGCAGTAGGATAATCGCTGTAACCGCTGTTTCATCTGAATGATCATTCATGCCGGAGTGTAAATATTATTCTAGCAGTACTGCTAGGGTCTGTTGAACTTTCGTGATGATTTCTGCTGCTTTTTGTGGATTATTGAGACAATAAAGAGCGGCTGAGTTGTTGTTTTCTCGATTGGGGTTCAAACGTCGCTCTACCTTTTTCATGCATGGGGCCGTACATTAAATAAGTGATAAGGTGATAAAAAGGCATTACAAGTACTGCATTCATGCCGTTAATTCAGAAGGGTTCAGCTAAAAGTGTTTTTCTCTTTATTCTTGGCGATTGGCTCGGTGTTATCACCGACGCCGCGATTAAAACGCTTTTTCTTGAATAGAATTTAATTAACAAAGCTCAGGAGACCCTAATAACGCCTAATTTTGTCATTTATCCAATAAGTTGTATTTTTTCAATATTCCTCTTAATTGGTGGTAACTTAAGTTTAAAAGCTCTGCCGTTTTTTTCTGATTAAATTGCCCAGCTTTTAGTGCTTGATTTAATAGCTTGGTTTCATAGGCCTCACAGAGTTGTTTAAAATCGGTTGGAAACTGAGTGTGTTGCCACTCTTTTTTCTGTTGATCTTCTCGTTCCAGCGGGGCGGGTGTTAGCTGGGGCGGGAGATTGGGTGTTTCTGTGTTAGGTTGAAGAGGTTTTAGACAGGTTTGAGTGGGCGCTTTGATGCGTTGAGTCGGGCGATAAGGAGAGTCAAAAGGATCAATAACAATGTGCTTAATGGCTGAAGGGTCATCACCATGACGGTAAACACTTCGCTCAACTACATTTTTAAGTTCCCGAATATTGCCAGGCCAAGTATAATCCATGAGTTGCTCTGCGGCTTGAGGACTGAATCCGGTAAACAGCGACTGTTCAAGTTGCTTGGCCATATTGACCGCAAAGTGTTCAGCTAAGGGCATTATATCATCAGCTCTATGTCTCAGAGGGGGAAGGGTAATTACATCAAAGGCTAATCGGTCTAATAAGTCAGCCCGAAACTCTCCAGCATCAGCGAGTGTGGGTAAATCTTCATTGGCAGCACATATGAGCCTGACATCCGTTTGCATTGTTTTACTGCCGCCAACCCGCTCAAATTCACCATATTCAATGACGCGTAAGAGTTTTTCTTGTACTAAGCCTGAAGTGTTGGCCAATTCGTCCAAAAATAAGGTGCCCCCATCTGCTCGCTCAAAACGACCTTGGTGCTTTCTGTTTGCGCCAGTAAATGCCCCTGCGTCATGACCAAAGAGTTCACTTTCCAGTAAACTTTCACTTAACGCAGCGCAATTGAGTTTGATAAAGCTTTGTTCCCAACGTTTTGATAGATAATGTAAACGCTCAGCGATTAATTCTTTACCTGTGCCTCGTTCACCAATGATCAAAACAGGCTTTGACAGTGGTGCAACTTGGGAGATATGTTCAAGGACCTCTAATAATGAATTAGACTGACCAATAAGATTGTCTTGCTTGAATGGATTTGCCACGGTAAATTTTAGTCTTTTACGCTAATTAATGGTGAAAATTATAATAAGATGTTGGCTTAGTAAAAGAAAGTAAAACTTAACTTATCATTTAACGGACTATAAAATAACAATTATTTATAGTTGGCATGAAATGTGATTGTGTTACTTTGAAATCAAATAAATTTAAAGGATAAGATTATGGGTATTTTTTCTCGATTTGCAGATATTGTTAATTCAAACATTAGTGCATTACTTGATAAAGCAGAAGATCCAGAAAAAATGGTCCGTCTCATTATTCAAGAGATGGAGGATATTTTAGTGGAGGTACGCTCAACGTCGGCAAAGATTTTGGCAGAGAAGAAAGAAATCTTACATCGCGTGAGTCGCGCTGAGGCGCAAGTACAGGACTGGCAAGATAAAGCGGAATTGGCTTTGTCAAAAGAAAGAGATGATTTGGCAAAAGCGGCGCTAGGTGAAAGACGTAAAGCCGATGAATTAAGTTCGCGTTTACGAGATGAATTACTGATCATTGAAGAGCAAATTCAAAAGTTAAAACAAGAGATTACTTTACTGCAAGAAAAGTTAGCCGATGCAAAAGTGCGTCAAAAATCAATGATAATACGTAAACAGACGGCCTCATCAAGATTAGAAGTGAAACGTCAACTCGATTCTGGCAAGATTGATCATGCCATGAATAAGTTCGATCAATATGAGCGCCGTATAGAAGGACTTGAGTCACAAGTGGATGCTTACGAATTGGGTAATAAGCCTTCATTAAAGGATGAGTTTGCGGCTTTAGCGGCTGAAGATTCGATGAGTGCAGAGCTTGAAGCGCTGAAAAAGAAAGTGCAAGCAAAGAAAAAAACCAAAACAGAGCAATAGAAGAGTGAGGAAGGGACATGGATACGGAAATATTAATGGTACCAATTATCATCTTTATGGTGGTTGTGGCACCCATATGGTTGGTGCTTCATTATCGCAGTAAACGGCAGGTTGGACAGGGTTTAACTGAAGATGAGTTTGTATTGCTGAATGATTTAAAGCAGCAGGCAGATAAAATGTCACAACGGATCGAGACATTAGAGGCGATTTTAGACTCAGAAGCACCGCAGTGGAGAAAACGAGATGAAGGACACTAAAGGAAAAACCTTATATCGCATACCCAGATCAGGTAAAATTGCGGGTGTGTGTGCTGGTGTGGCTGAGTATTTTAATGTCGAAGTTTGGCTGGTACGTGTGGTCACAGCGTCGATATTCTTATTAGGTGGCTACGGCATTGTACTGATTATTTATATTTTATTATGGATAATTTTAGATATTAAACCCGTTGATGTTAATGCTGATTTTGAGCATCAAGATGTTGATATAAAAAACAAAGTATGGCGACCTGGTGAACCAGCACAAACGGTTCTGAGAGATGTGAATGCCCAATTTAAGGCGTTAGAATTGCGATTACAGCACATGGAGCGTCATGTGACATCGGATAATTTCGATTTAAAAAATCAAATTAATAATTTGTAGCAAGATGATAGATATTAATGATCGGATATTTAGACCTTTTTTATTACAATGATTGCGTATCCTCCCTTATGGCAGTTTGATGACATTGAACTGCTTGTTGGATCTTAGATGTTGAGGTGAATTGAGCTATTATGCTGAATATTGAAAATGCTGTAGAGAGAGCTGTCAATAAGATTAACCGCAAGGCACAATCATTCGTGCATCGAAGTTCTGATAAACACTTAAGGTTAGCGGTAACAGGTTTGTCTGGCGCGGGAAAAACCGCTTTCATTACAGGACTGGTGAATCAATTATTGGAATCTGGGGATCAGGGGGATTATGCTCATTTACCCCTGTGGCATGTCGCTCGGGAAGGGCGGTTACTTGGGGTGAAAAGAGTGCTTCAACCCGATTTAACCATTGCCAGTTTTAATTATCAAAATGCCATGGTGATGTTAACCGATAAACCGACTCAGTGGCCAAATTCAACCAATAATATCAGTGAGATAAGGCTTGCTATACGCTATCAACCTGAGAAAGGCTTATTGGCTAAATTGACTGATAGTGCGACCTTATATCTTGATATTATCGATTATCCTGGTGAGTGGTTATTAGATTTACCTTTACTCAAATTGTCATTTCAAGCTTGGTGTCAACGACAACAACAACGACTTTCCGTTTTGGCGAAATCTCGCTATTTTTATGCTTTTAAACATGCTCTATCTCAATTGAATTTAATGGAAAAAGCCGATGAGATGCAATTAAAACAATTGGCCGATCATTATCAAACATTATTGGTCGATAGTGTTTCTCATTTAGGTTTTTATCATGCTCAACCGGGCAGGATGTTATTACCCGGCGAGTTAATCGATACCCCTGTGCTGGCTTTTTTTCCTCTCATTGAAATGAATGGAGTCGATTTTGACCAGTTAGAGGCGGGTGAGCCCGATAGTGGTTATCATGTGTTAAAAGCGCGCTATCAAGAATATGTGCGAAAAGTCGTTAAACCTTTTTATCAAGATCACTTTTCACGTTTTGATCGGCAATTATTATTGGTCGACTGTTTAACGCCACTCAATAAGGGCAAAGCGCAGTTTGAGGATATGCGTAATGCCATTAATGACATTATGGAAAGTTTTCGTTTTGGTCAGTCTAATGTGCTTAAGCGACTATTTTCGCCCCGCATTGATAAATTATTATTTGCGGCGAGTAAAGTCGATCATGTCACGCGATCACAACAAAGTCATATTTTATCATTATTAACCCAATTGATTAAGTCGACCCAGCAAGGGGCTAAATTTGACGGTTGTGAAGTGGAAACGATGGCGATTAGTGCGATAAAAGCCACGACTCATGGCATGGTAAAACAAGATAATACTGAAATAGAAGTGGTTCAAGGCGAGGAGTTAGCTGGGCGTACTCAGATAACGGTATTCCCGGGGGAAGTACCGCAAACATTACCTCGTAGTGATTTTTGGCAACAACAAGGATTTGAGTTTGTGAATTTTGCTCCGCCGATGCGACAGTCTACGACGAAAGGCGCTGATTTTGATCATATTCGAATCGATCATTTGTTGCAGTACCTAATTGGGGATAAATTAACATGAGCAAATTATTGTGGATAAAAAGAGGTGAATGATGACAAGAGAGACATCTGATTTTATCAAGCCTAAACAAACATTTTCCTCACATGCTGATCCGAGCGAAGCTGTCTTGAAGCCGAGTCAACATTTTGATGACGTGGATGTGTTAGAGGATAAAGAGTCTCAAGAGCAAAGCGCTGACGGGACTTTTTCTGATGATATTCTTGACATGTTAGCAGCAGATGAAGGCTTGCTTAAAGAGAGAACACGGCCCAAAAAAGGTGTCTCTTGGCTCGCTAAGTTGACGCTACTGGCGTTATTTTTACTTATTTCATCTGAACTTTATCTAGGCTTACAGTCGACTTGGGTGCAAAGTTCTTGGTTATTTAGTCTCTATAGCAGCGTGATATTGTTAGTCGGAGTCGGGACCCTCAAACTGATTTTTACTGAATGGCGTAAATTACTCAAGCTTAAAGGCGTTGAAGAAACGCAACAAATTGGCATGCGATTATCTGAAAGTATGCAAATGGGGGAAGCCGATACATTCATTGAGGGGATAGTGACTCATTTACCGCCTTCAAAAGCAACCGAGGCCTATTATTCCTCTTGTAAAGATGATCATAATGATGCGGAGAAACTCATTTTATTTGATCAATTAATTTTACAAGATCGCGATGAGATCGCTAAAAAATTGGTGAGGCGTTTTGCTGCACAATCGGCTTTATTATTGGCCGCTAGCCCATTAGCAGTTCTGGATATGGCATTTATGCTTTGGCGTAATCAACGTATGATCAATGAACTGGCTGCTTGTTATGGCATTGAACTTGGGTATTGCAGTCGAATTAAACTGATCCGCGGGATTCTAATGAATATTATTTATGCGGGAACCAGTGAGATTATTACGGATGTCGGCACGCAGCTTTTATCTGTCGAAATGTCGGGAAAGCTTTCGGCGAGATTGGCGCAAGGATTAGGCGGTGGTTTGTTAACGGCAAGATTAGGCTATCAAGCCATGGCATTATGTCGTCCCTTAGCTTTTGATGGACATTCTAAGCCTAAATTATCTCACATCCATAAAGAATTATTATTAGAATTAAAGGCGCTTTCAAGCAGCGCATTTCCCGTAAACACTCATCGTACTAGTAGGCAGCGTAAAAAGGATTTTACACCCTAAATTGAATTTATTTTATGCTTTTAGTGTGATTTACCCCCATCTTGGTTCATGGTGCTGCAGTGTTACAAAGGGTTATTTGATAAACATTGAACCTATTGGGGTAGAAAAATGCAAAATAAATGGAAGCTTGCGACACAAACTATTCATGCCGGTCATCAAAAAAATAGTGAAGGGGCATTAGTTTCCCCTTTATGTCAAAGTGCAACGTTTGTGTTCGATAATGCTGAGCAAGGTGGCGCGCGATTTTCAGGCGATGAGAAAGGCTATGTTTATACTCGATTAGGCAATCCGACGACCGCAGAATTAGAGCGGAAAATGGCTGTATTAGAAGGCAGTGAAGATGCTGTCGCGATGGCATCTGGAATGGCTGCCGTATCATCGGCTTTATTAGCTAACCTTAAGCAAGGCGACCACCTTGTTGCTTCAAAAGCCGTTTATGGATGCACTTTTTCATTGATGACAGGGCAACTGGCCAAGTTTGGTATTCAGGTAACATTAGTTGATTTTAATGATCATCATGCGATTTGCGCCGCGATTAAACCTGAAACGAAGGTGTTGTTTTGTGAAACACCGGTTAACCCTCATTTAGACGTGTTTGATTTAAGTGCAATTGCCGATATTGCGAAACGATATAGTTTAATCAGCATTGTTGATAATACCTTTATGACACCTTTGTTACAGCGACCAATTAGTCACGGTATTGATATTGTTGTGCATAGTGCAACTAAATATTTAAATGGCCACGGTGATGTCATTGCTGGTGTTGTTTGTGCCAGCAAAGCACAAATGGAAGTGATTAAATACGAAATTCTTAAAGATTTTGGTGGTGTGATCTCCCCACATGATGCTTGGTTAATTTTAAGGGGGCTGAAAACACTTGATGTCAGGTTGGAAAGACATTGTGATAATGCGGAAAAAGTCGCACAGTTTTTAGACATGCATCCCTTAGTATCTAAAGTCTATTATCCTGGACTGGATTATCATGATGGTCATGGGTTAGTTGGGACTCAAATGAAACGGGCGGGTGGGGTTATTGCTTTTGAGTTAAATGCAAGTTTAGAACAAGCTATTTTGTTTGTTAATCGCCTGTCACTTATTGCTATTGCAGTGAGTTTAGGGGATGCCGAAACCCTGATTCAACATCCCGCTTCTATGACCCATTCGCCCTATTCTTTAGATGAGCGAGCTGAAGCGGGGATCAGCGATAGTCTATTACGCATTTCAGTGGGATTAGAATCAGTCGAAGATATCATTGAGGATCTTAATCAAGCATTAGCGAGTATCGATTATTATCGGACCGAGTTGATTGCTGAAATAGAACATACCATAGAGTAGAGTTAATGGTGCTAGATAGCTGAGCTGCTTAGTTGACATTGGGGGTTGTTCTTTTTTCTTAGTAAAAAAGAATAATAATTGGCGAATATGGTACATCTGCTCTACATTGATATGATGGTCATTGGCCAGTAAGCAAATTGATGGTTGATACTTAAATGGATTTAGATCAGGAGAACAATTATGAAAGTTAATAAATGCAGTGTGTTATTTGCTACTTTAATTCGTGATTTGCAGTGCTAATGCTGGCAGTGACTCTTTGGCGAAGGCCATTTCAGCCCCTCAAGCATCATCAACAATGCAAACAGCCCAAGTGTCATCAGATAAGATTAATGTCAATACAGCCTCCGTTTCTGAGCTGGCGACATTAAAAGGCGTTGGCTCTGTTAAAGCGCAGGCTATTAAGCAATATCAGCGGTCTAATGGCGACTTTTCATCTCTTGCTGATTTGGAGGAGGTGAGTGGTATTGGGAGTAGTGTGATTGAAGAGAATAAAAATCGCATAGCATTTAACTAGAAAATGATCTCTTTATCGTCAGTTTGGCTGCTAAGTAGCCAGTCAGATAACGATCGAGGTGTAATTGTGAATTATGACTTGATTGCGTTAAGAGCATAGTAGATAATACGCTTGTTCTTGAGGAGTTAACGTTATTTTCTCAATGAAACCTCTGGTGACCTTAGGGTCCCCTCGCAATGATAACTTGTGAACTCGGCCAGGCCTGGAAGGGAGCAACCGCAGCAAGCGAATCATGTGCCGAGGTGTGGCTCTAGGGGAACCTCCAAAAATATTCATGTTTTTTACTTACTTACTTATTATAAATAACCTCCCGTATTTAACAACCTCAATATTTTATCATTCATTTTTATCATCCAGTTTATCTTCGTTACTTCAATGTTTAGCTATGCTTATACTTATCAATTTTTTGATTGGGGATGTGAGTGTATTTAGGGATAGATCTCGGTACCTCGGCGATAAAAGTGGTGCTATTAGCGGATGATAATCAACCCATAGCAATAGAGGAGCAAGTGTTATCCATATCACGTCCTCAACTTTTATGGTCCGAACAATCGCCTGATGCTTGGTGGAATGCACTTTTAGCTACGCTTGATCGACTGTCATTGAAACAAGCGTTGGTTGATGTCAAAGGGATTGGGTTAACGGGTCAAATGCATGGCGCGACCTTATTAGACAACAAAGCGCAGTTATTAAGGCCTGCCATATTATGGAATGACGGTCGAAGTGCCTTTGAATGCCAAGAAATTGAAGCGCAATTACCCCAAGCCAGAATGTTATGCAGCAACCAAATGATGCCAGGTTTTACTGCCCCGAAGTTACTCTGGGTGAAAAAGCATGAGCCTGAAATTTTCGATAAAGTCCATAAAGTCTTACTTCCTAAAGATTACCTTAGATTTAAATTAAGTGGTGAATTTTCCTCTGACTTATCAGATGCATCGGGGACGGGGTGGCTGAATGTTAAGCAGCGTCAGTGGAGTGAAGAGCTGCTTAATGTGACAGGAATGACCATTGAGCAAATGCCTAAGCTTTATGAAGGTAATGAGATTAGCGGCTATTTACAACACCACTTAGCAAAGAGGTGGAAAATGCACTGCGTACCGATTGTTGCTGGTGCAGGCGATAATGCAGCGGGTGCGTTAGGTGTGGGGATCTGTAAACCTAGACAATCGATGCTATCGTTGGGCACTTCAGGGGTGTATTTTGTGGTAAGTGATGGGGCAAAGCAAAATCCAGATGCAGGCGTTCATAGCTTCTGTCACGCGCTGCCTAATCAATGGCATTTAATGTCGGTGATATTAAGTGCCGCTTCTTGTTTAGATTGGTTTGCGCATATGATAGGTCCCCTTTCGGTATCTCAACTATTACAAGAAGTGGAAACCTCTACGCTTTCTTCCCCTGCTTCGCTATTATTTTTACCCTATTTGTCCGGTGAGCGAACGCCTCATAATAATCCCAATGCAAAGGGGGTTTTTTTGGGATTATCGCATTCAACCACGCGAGCTGACATGACCAAAGCGGTGTTAGAAGGAGTGAGCTATGCGTTAGCGGATGGCTTTAGAGCTTTACATGAAGTACAGCCAGACGTTGAATTTATTTCGCTGATAGGGGGAGGATCAAAGAGTGTCTATTGGCGGCAATTGTTAGCGAATGTGTTGGGTAAGCAAGTGGAGTATCGTGAAGGCGGGGAGATTGGACCGGCATTGGGCGCGGCAAGATTGGCAAAATATGCTCTTATGCCTAACAATAAAGTATCAGATATTTTTCCACTCCCTAAGCTAATCGCGTGCTACGAACCTGAATTGTCATTGTATAGGGAGCATCTTGAGAACCGCGCTAAATTTAGTGAGCTTTATAGAAGCCTTATTCACTTGTTCTAATCGGGTTCGACTGGGAATAGCTTTAAAAAGAAATAGTTAAAGTTAATAGATGAGTCATTTTTATTGGAGGATGCTATGAGTGAATATTTTAGTGATCTTGGCGCTATTCAGTATGAAGCGACTGATGCTTCTTATCCACTTTCTTTTCGTTTTTATGATGAGAAACGCTTAGTGCTAGGGCAATCAATGAAACAGCATTGTCGTTTTGCGGCATGTTATTGGCATAATTTTTGTTGGAATGGGGTCGATATCTTTGGAGAGCCGGCTTTTGATAGACCTTGGCATCAATGCGGTGATCCGCTTAAAATGGCCAAGTTAAAAGCGGATGTGGCCTTTGAGTTTTTTGCAAAACTAGGCGTGCCTTTCTACACCTTTCATGATACGGATGTATCACCGGAAGGTGACAGCCCAGCAAGCTATTTATATAACTTTAATGTTATGCAAGAGGTGCTTGCGACTAAGCAACAAGATACAGGTTTAAAGCCTTTATGGGGGACGGCAAATTTGTTTACTCATAAACGTTATATGTCAGGTGCTGCCACTAACCCCGATCCTGATATTTTTGCTTATGCTGCGATGCAAGTATGCAACGCGATGCGAGCAACCCATGAACTCGGAGGGGAAAATTATGTTATTTGGGGGGGGCGGGAAGGCTATGAAACATTATTAAACACCGATTTAAAACAAGAAAGAATGCAATTGGCACGTTTTTTAAATTTGATTGTTGAACATAAGCATAAAATAGGTTTTGAAGGCACATTATTAATTGAGCCTAAACCACAAGAGCCGACTAAGCATCAGTATGATTATGATACTTCTGCGGTATATGCTTTTTTGAGTCAATTCGGTTTAGAGAAAGAATTTAAAGTGAATATTGAAGCTAATCATGCGACTTTAGCGGGGCATTCTTATCACCATGAAGTGAGTAATGCCTTTGCGTTGGGTATTTTTGGTTCTTTAGATGCCAATAGAGGCGATCCTCAGCTGGGGTGGGACACCGATCAATTTCCTAATAGCGTGGAAGAGATGACCTTAATTTGTTATGAAATCCTTAAACATGGAGGGTTTACTACAGGAGGTTTTAACTTTGACACTAAACTTCGTCGGCAAAGTATTGATAAAAAAGATCTCTTTCATGCTCATATTGGAGCGATGGATACGATTGCATTAGGGTTACTTAAAGCAGAGAGAATCATACTGGATGAACATTTATCCTCACTGGTTACCGCTAGGTATAAAGGATGGAGTACGTTATTTGGGCAAGATATTTTAAATGGAGAAATGAGCCTACAAGTCCTAATGGATTATGTGGCGCAAAATAAACTGAATCCTCAAGGAGTTACTGGGCAGCAAGAGGCATTAGAAAATTATATTAATAGAATGATTTATAAATAAGATCATGACACAACTGGGATGGGCCTGTTGAAGATAATATGAATAGGAGAGCAATGTGTTAAAGCTGAAAAAACATCAAGATGAAAATATGTTTTTTGTGGTGTTAATTAGTTGCATTGCAGCTATTGGTGGCTTTCTTTTTGGCTTTGATAGTGGTGTGATAAACGGAACGATAGAGGGTTTGCAGCACGCCTATCATTCTACTTCGGTGGGATCAGGTTTTAACGTCGCTTCAATGCTATTTGGGTGTGCAATAGGCGCTTTTTTTGCTGGGCGATTATCGGATAGATGGGGTCGTCGAACGGTGTTAATCATTTCGGCGATTTTTTTCATCATTAGTGCTTGGGGCTCTGGGATGGCTGGCTCCTCAGGTCTTTTTGTTTTTTTTCGTGTTTTGGGCGGTTTTGCTGTGGGCGCCGCCTCAATCCTTTCTCCTATTTATATTGCTGAAATCGCTCCGGCACGTTATCGAGGTGCGTTGGCTTCATTGCAGCAAGTTTCAATATTAACTGGATTGTTAGCGGCATTTTTAAGTAATTACTTGCTTACCAAGATTGCAGGTACATCAATGACTATTCTTTGGCTTAATTATGAAGCTTGGCGTTGGATGTTTTGGGTGGAGATATTGCCTGCTGTTATATTTTTATTTGCACTATTGTTTATTCCTGAGAGTCCTCGATATCTGGTTGCAGAGAACCAAATATCGAGGGCTCGAAAGGTGTTAACCCGTCTCTATGGGCTACATCAAGGTCGCATTAAATTGAGTGAAATACATGACTCTTTATTATCTGATCATCCTCCTAGTTTTACAGACTTAAAAGATTCTAAAACAGGTAAAATACAGCATGTGATGTGGGTAGGTATAGGTTTAGCCGCTTTTCAGCAATTAATAGGCATTAATGTCGTGTTTTATTATGGTGACGTGCTTTGGCAGGCTGTAGGATTTTCTGAAGAAAAAGCTTTATTAATCAATGTTTCAACCGGTGCTGTGAGTGTGGCTGCATGCATTGTAGCGATGTTCTTGATTGATAAATGGGGACGTAAGCCTTTTTTACTCCTTGGTTCTGTGGGGATGTCAATTGCATTAGGTTTAATGATTTTTGCTTTTTCTCAAGCAGATATGGGCAGCAACGGTAAACTTATCTTAGGCGATTTTGGACTGTTAGCTTTAGTGTCAGCAAACGCCTATGTCTTCTTTTTCAATTTGTCTTGGGGGCCGATTATGTGGGTAATGTTAGGCGAAATGTTTCCTAATCAAATCAGGGGATCTGGATTAGCCGTTGCAGGGTTTGTGCAATGGGGGGCTAATTTTTGTGTGACGGTCAGTTTTCCTTTGTTTCTCTCAGCGCTTGGATTAGCAGTAACTTATAGTTTTTATGGTATTTCGGCTCTATTGTCTATTATTTTTGTATTTATCTACGTATATGAAACAAAAGGTAAAGAATTAGAATCTATGCCTTATTGATGTTAAAAACATTTGTTTTATGTTTAGTTATTATAGGGAGTGATGTGGAGCGCTTTTAAGATAAGTAAACTATTGCGATTATTGTTTGATAGCAGGGCATCAATAATAAGAGACTAATGCTGCGTGTTTTTAATTAAATTCGGTTTATTTTCAAGTTGATTAAGAATAAATATCCTATGATTAGGTAATAGTGGGTATTTAGGGATTTTAGAGCTTTTATTTCATTGCGTTTTACACTCTTCGACGACTAGAAAGGAATGCACATAATCGATGAAATACAGTAATAACAACTTTCTTCTTATCATGTCGATTAGTTGCGTTGCTGCAATGGGATCCTTCTTATTGGGTTTTGATACGGGTGTTATTAACGGTACCGTGGGAGGGTTGAGGTTAGCCTTTGATTCAAATTTATTCGTATCGAGTTTTAACATTGCTTCTATGTTATTAGGTTGTGCCATTGGGGCTTTTTATTCGGGTAGGCTATCGGATATTTATGGTCGACGAACCATGCTTATTGTCGCTGCGGTGTTATTTATACTGAGTGCTGGCGGATCGGGGATGGCTGATTCTTCGAATGTCTTTATTTTTTATCGGTTAATTGGTGGGTTAGCCGTAGGCTCTGCTTCTGTTCTTGTGCCGATGTACATTGCTGAAATTGCGCCGGCACACTATCGAGGTGCCTATGGTACTTTACAACAGCTGGGCATTGTTAGTGGTTTTTTAGTGGTTTATACCAGTAATTATTTACTCGTCAGTTTGTCAGGAACCTCAATAAACGAATTTTGGCTGGGTTATGAAACTTGGCGTTGGATGATATGGGGGGAGCTATTACCTGCGTTCATTTTTTTTATCACATTATTTTGGATCCCTGAGAGCCCTCGCTATTTGGTTGTTAAAGGGAAAAATAAGCAAGCGTTAAAAGTGTTAATTAAACTCTATGGGCAATTTCTAGGAGAAGCGAAATTGCTGGATATTTCGATGTCGCTTTCGAGTGATCACGCCCCAAGATTATCAGATTTATGGAGTAATCATACTGGAAAAATTCGTCGGATCGTTTGGATAGGGCTTGTTATCGCCGTGCTGCAACAGCTAATGGGGATTAATGTTATTTTTTATTATGGCTCTGTTTTATGGGAGCTAGTTGGTTTTTCTGAATTAAATTCATTATTGATTAATATTGTGGTGGCGAGTGTGGGGGCCCTGGGGTGTATTTGCATGATTTTTTTAGTCGATTATTGGGGACGGCGACCGCTGTTAAAATTAGGCAGTATTATTCTCTTTATTACATTGATAATCATCGCTTTTATTTTCTTTAATGTAAAGAAAGATGTTTATGGCGTGATCAATTTAGGCGAGTATAGGATGTTAACCTTAGTACTTGTTAATATGTATGTTTTCTTTTTTAATTTATCTTGGGGACCGGTGATGTGGATAATGTTAGGGGAAATGTTTCCGAATCAAATTAGAGGCTCTGCCCTTGCGGTAACAGGTTTCATGCATTGGATTGCTAATTTTGTGGTTATTATGACGTTTCCATTATTACTCCGGTATGTTGGGTTAGCTGGGGTGTTTAGTCTATACAGTTTATTTGCCTTACTATCGACGTTATTTGTATTTTATTATCTTACTGAAACAAAAGATAAAGAGTTAGAAGAACTTAAAAGTTAATCAGACAATTTTAATGCATTTATTCCTGTGTAAATGATATTTTTTAATACGATAAGTACATGAATTGAAGTTATCCGGTATTTTGTTTGATTTTTGACCTTGGTCGATATGTTGATTACCTGATAGCACATGGGGTCGCGCTATCTAAAGGGCTAAACCCAACCTTTGTAAACTTTTACATAAGCACTTAATCGCTTACCGTTATCATGTTCTTGTCATCATAAACGTTCGGTTTATAGGTCATTGTTGAAATGAAAATTGAATCATTCAAGCTGAGCATACTGTATGAAATACAGTAATGAAAACACTGTTCTTATCATGTCCATTAGTTGTGTTGCAGCGATGGGAGCATTTTTATTTGGTTTTGATACTGGAGTGATAAATGGCACTATTGGAGGGCTTAGGTTAGCGTTTAACTTAACGCTTGTGGCTTCTAGTTTTAATGTGGCTTCAACCTTGCTTGGTTGTGCTGTAGGTGCTTTTTTTTCCGGCCGACTCGCCGATATTTATGGTCGTCGTTTTATGATGATAATTGCTGCAGTATTGTTTATCTTAAGTGCTTGGGGCTCAGGAATTGCAGATACCTCTAATGTATTTATTTTTTATCGCATGGTGGGAGGGTTTGCTGTGGGCTCAGCATCCATTTTAGTGCCTATGTATATTGCTGAAGTCGTGCCTGCACGTTATAGAGGTGCGTATGCCGCATTGCAACAAGTTGCTATAAATGTAGGGTTGTTCGTTGTTTTTATGAGTAATTACTTGCTTGTTCATTGGGCTGGAACCTCAATAAACACATTCTGGCTTGGTTATGAAGCGTGGCGGTGGATGTTATGGGCTGAATTACTACCGGCCTTCATTTTTCTATTTACCCTTTTTTTTGTACCGGAAAGTCCCCGCTATTTAGTCGTTAGAGAAAAAAACAAACAAGCACTCGTTGTACTCACGAAATTGTACGGGCAATTTTTTGGTGAGGCAAAATTAATGGAAATCTCATTGTCTCTATCAGCTGATCATAAACCTAGATTGTCAGATTTAAAAAATCCAGTTACAGGAAAAGTACGCCGTATTGTGTGGATAGGTATTGGAATTGCGGCATTTCAACAGTTTATGGGGATCAATGTTGTTTTTTATTACGGTGCAATTTTGTGGGAAGTGGCAGGTTTTTCTGAATCTGATGCATTGCTTATCAATGTGATTAGCGCTGCATTAAGCATAGGTGCGTGTGTTTTTACGATTCTTTTTATTGATAGATGGGGTCGAAGGCCTTTTCTTTTAATCGGCTCTACGGGCATTATTATTTGTTTATTGTTATTAGTGTTTGTTTTTTATCAGGCAACCCCAGACATTTATGGCGTCATGGATTTAGGCCATTATGATACGTTGGCTTTAATCGCGGCGAATGCTTATGTCTTTTTCTTTAATTTATCATGGGGACCCGTGATGTGGGTCATTTTGGGGGAGATGTTCCCAAATCAAATTAGAGGGTCTGGTTTGGCAGTAACGGGATTTGTGCATTGGATTGCTAATTTCATTATCACCATGAGTTTTCCATTATTACTCAATAATATGGGGTTAGTGGGGGCTTATGCTGGATACAGTTTATTTGCATTTCTCTCCATTATTTTTGTTTACCGCTATTTAGATGAAACAAAAGGAAAAGAACTAGAAGAAATGAGCATGTAAGTCAGCTTATTTTGTTGAGATATCTTGATAAATTAACCAGAGAATTTTTTATACTTTTTAAATAAAGAGCGATATTAATATATTGAGACAATGGTATGACACACAATAATGAACGTATACCCTTTATTACATTGATTAGCTTTATTGCTGCTATAGGTTCATTTTTATTTGGCTTTTATACTGGGGTGATTAATGGAACATTGGGCGGGTTAGAGGTGGCTTTTAATTCTGAGTATATGGGATTGAGCTTTAACGTTGCCTCTATGCTTGTGGGCTGCGCTATTGGTGCTTTTTTTGCGGGTCATTTGGCCGATGTTTACGGCCGTCGTTCAACATTACTTGTCATCGCATTATTGTTTGTTGTGAGCTCTTGGGGTTCTGGAATAGCCTCCACATCCTATGTATTTATTGCATTTCGTTTGCTCGGAGGAATGGGGGTGGGTGCTGCATCTGTTATTGTTCCTATGTATATAGCTGAGGTTGCCCCAGCTCGTTATCGTGGCTCTTTAGGTGCTTTTCAGCAAGTCGCCGTTATTATTGGTTTATTTGTTGCTTTTTTAAGTAATTATATTTTTGTTAATTTAACGGGTGGATCAAGCCATATTTTTTGGTTTGAATATGAAGTGTGGCGTTGGATGTTTTGGGTTGAATTGATCCCATCTTTTGTTTTTTTATTTGGGTTATTATTTATTCCTGAAAGCCCTCGATATTTAGTACTGCATGGGCAGCATAAAAAAGCTGTGAAGGTATTAACACGTCTTTATGGTCAGTTTGTTGGAGAAGCCAAATACCTTGAAATTTCGTTGACGTTATCAGATACACATTTACCTCGATTTTCTGATTTGAAGGATCAGAAGACAGGGAAAGTGAACAGAGTTGTATGGGTTGGGTTAGGTTTGGCTCTTTTTCAGCAGGTAACTGGGATCAATGTTATTTTTTATTATGGTGTTATTTTTTGGAAAGCTGCGGGTTTTACTGAATTAGATGCACTGTTGATTAATGTCATCATCGGTTTTACCTGCTTGGTAGCCTGTTTATTTACATTACTGTTTATCGATAAATGGGGACGGAGAATCTTTTTACTTATTGGCTCAATATGTATGACAGTATCATTAGCTGTGATGGTATATGTTTTTTCTCAAGTACCAGTAGCGAGAGCAGGCACGCTAGACTTGGGACATTTAGATACAACAATATTAATTGCAGCCAATGCTTATGTATTCTTTTTTAGTCTATCTTGGGGACCTGTTATGTGGGTGCTGTTAGGAGAAATATTCCCTAACCAGATCCGTGGCTCAGCTTTAGCCATCAGTGGCGTGGCTCTATGGAGTGCAAATTTAATCACAGTAATGACATTCCCTATTATTTTAGGGGCCTTTGGATTAACCAGTGCTTATGTGCTTTATACTATTATGGCATTTTTGTCGATTATCTTTGTTTATAAATATATTTACGAAACAAAAGGAAAAGAGTTAGAAGCAATGCCGTATTAGACTGTGAGTGAATGGTTACGTTCAGACCAATCTTAACGATAACCTAATCTCTCTTTAAGGTTTAGAGCGAATGAGAATTTAGGGCTAATGCCTCAGGGATCTCTTCGTTATTTGAATATGAGCGCCCATACAGGCACTCAATGTATTTGTCTAAAATGGTCTGTTCACATCTGCTGTATAGCCCAACCCATAAATGCTTTTCTAGTGGGGGCATCGGCCTGTTCCCACCAATATTTTAACATTTTTTGTGCTTCTTTTGAGGACTGAGTGGAAGTTGTATTATTGGATGTGGCATGGGTGATAGGATCTTGTGGCTGAGGTATGGGCGCTGCATTGCCTTTACTGGTCGCCGCCGTTGCAGCCATTTTAGGATCAATATCTTGCTTGTTTCGAGTAAATAACTGAGAAACGAAGCTTTCTTCAGTAAAATCAGTTTGTTTAACTTGATAGTCAACGGCACCATTATCGCCACGTTTGATGATGACCTTAGGTGATTTTGAAAAAGTATTAGGGTCTTTTACAGGAATACCACCAACAGGAAGTAAGTGATATTGATAGTCACCATTGACATCTAAGGTCACAATAAAAGGTGATGATTCAACACGATATTCACTATCACTGTAATCATCTTCTACCATGTCACTATACCGGATAGCGATTTTATGGCTGCCGGGCTGTAATTGTAAATCAGCTTTATGGGTAAAAATATTGGTTTTTATTTTCTGTCCGTCAATAGCCAAATATTCAAAAGACATCGGAATAGTCAGAGTAGCAGCAAGACAAGAGCTACTTGCCAGTAGTGTCAGTAAAGCGGTTATGGTACGTATTGATTTCATTTTCATTCCTTAAAGAGCTAGAGCATTCTATTTTTTATCAGTCTTTGCTTTTTTTATGGTTCTATACCCAAGTCACCTGAACCTTGAACTTTCAGCTAGCTTGGGCTTGGGTATAAATACGTTATTTTATTTGAATGTATTTATCATGTCATAAAAAGCTAATAATTTCGATTTTTGTTAGGCCGTTCAAAAAGTTGGATACGTTCTTCAATATAAGTAATGGCTTGACGGCATTTCCCTAAGCGTCGGTGTAATAAGAGAATGTCATTTTGTCGGACTATCTTGTCATTTTTATGACAATTGGCTAATTGAGATTGTAAAACCTCAATTTTGTGTTGCATTTTCTTTTGCCAATCAAGGTGTTTATTCCGTTCGTCATATAATTTATGACTATTTTGCATGACATTTGATGCTATCCAGCTAAAGCCACTGTCTTGGTGAGCGAGTTGATTACGTTTAATCGCTTGATTACGTTTAATTGTTTTTTTATGTTGCGCCGTTTTGACATCGAGGTTTGTGGCTTTTAAGGCGCGTTTAACTGCCGTAAATTGATCCTGAATACGTTCACAATGATAAAGTATGGCTGGAGAGGTGAGATTAAACGTTAACTGTTTTTCAAGTTGTTGAATATTTTTTGCAATTTGTTCGATACAAGGGAATAACTTTGCGCCAGACTGTATAAAAAGTGCGCGATTGAAACGTTCAATATCGAGTAACATTTTCTGTTGTGTTTTATGTAAATGGCTATCATGTTGTAGCACATCTTGCTCAAGGCGTTTAAGTTGTTGTTTTAATGTATTGATGAGCTCATTTGTTGTCATTACCATGCACTCCAAGCGAGTTGTGCTGCAATAATGACGATGATGGTAATGAAAATAGGGCGGATGAAAGCAAAGCCAAATTTAATGGCTGAACGAGCGCCAATATAGGCACCTAGCATCATGCATGCTCCCATAGAGAGCCCCAGAGTAATATCCACTTTTTGTAAGATAAAGAAAATGATCAACGAAGTAAAATTACTGGTAAAAGTCATTGCTCTTGCAAGGCCGCAACTGTGGAGTAAGGGTAATTTATGGTAGCGACTGCTGGAAACTGTCCAAAACGCTCCTGTACCAGGGCCTGCAAATCCATCATAGAAACCCAACGGAATAGCTTGAAGCCATTGTTTCAATGGGGAGGCTGGATATTGAGGGGCTTTAGAATATTGATCACCCATCGCATTAGGTTGAAATAAAGTATAGAGCGCGATGGTAATGATGATTAACGGTAACCCTTTTTCTAACCATTCATTGTCAACAAGGTAAACAGAAAAAGAGCCAATAACCGCGCCAATGAAGGTGGCTATAAAGGCGTGATACCAAAGACTCGGAGAAAATAATCTTTGTTTATAATAGGTAAAGGCCGCCATAGAGGAGCCAAAAGAAGCTGCTAGCTTATTGGTTCCTAAAGCCATATGGGGATTCACTCCCATCGTCAATAATGCTGGAATAGACAAAAGCCCACCTCCGCCGACGACGGCATCAATAAATCCTGCGACAAATCCAACTAATGCAAGAATAGCCCAAGAGCTAGGCTCAAATAATAAGTCCAAAAGGTATCCTATTCAATGACACGACGGAAAGGGGGGAGAGAATCGAGTAAAGATTTACCATAACGTTTGCTGACCAACCGTCTGTCTAGAATGGTAATTCGACCATAATCTTGTTCTTTACGTAATAATCGGCCACAACTTTGTATTAGTTTACGCGAAGCGTCAGGAATAGTCAGTTGTAAGAAGGGATTTCCCCCTTTTATTTTAATATATTCAGCATGTGCTTGTTCGATTGGGGAAGTCGGGACGGCAAAAGGGAGTTTAGTGATAATGAGGTTGGTTAAATAATCACCTGGCAAGTCTAATCCTTCAGAGAAGCTACCCGTACCAAATATGGTGCTTTGTTGCTGTTTGTCGCAAAGTTGCTTATGTTTTGACAAAATATCTTGTCTCGAAGCGGTGCCTTGGATGAATAATGGGGTTTTTATTTTAGACTCGATTAACCCCGCTACTTTTTCCATTTGCCAATAAGAGGCAAATAATACGAGGCTTGCCTGCTCATCCTCAATAAGCGTAATAATTTTTGTGGCTAACTCTTCAGTAAAATGTTCATGAGTGGGCTCAGTTTTCATTTGAGGTAAGTACAAGGTGGCATTATTTTCAAAATCAAAGGGAGAATTCATGGCTAAATAGCGACTGCCATCGGTAAGAGATAAACCGACTTGATGCGTAAAATGATTAAAAGTATTGAGTGCTTTTAAGGTGGCACTGCATAATACCACACCGGCTGCTTTTTCCCATAACAAGGACTCGAGCATGAACCCAACTTCAATGGGGGATGAATTAAATAAATAATCGGGTTGTCGACCCGTTAATTGTTCAATCCACCTCGCTTGAGGCGCACCTTTAAGGCTATCTTTTTTTGCCATCATTTTCCACAGTTTCTGTAGATTTTCTAAGCGTTGCAACATAAACCCCGTTTCTGAAAGGAGGGCTTCAGACTGGTGTTTAGCAATGTCACCGTCTTTAATGGCTTCATTGAGCAGTGATAGCATTTTATTAAATTGTTTGAGCGTGTTATTGGACAGTGTTGCGGCATTTTCTGCTTGGATCTGTAAACTTTCTGGTAGGACCCCATGTTCGAACCTGATCCGGTTATCTGGATTGTCAAAACGGGCTGTTTGTGTTTCGCAATATGAGGCTATTTGTGTGAGCTGGGCCGATAAATCACTGATGTGATCTTGCATGGCTTGCGCTGGGGCGATGATATAATTACTCTTGATTTGGTTTTGCAGTTTAGCGCAGGTTTTCTCCATTTTTTCGAGCCAATCAATAGCCCCTCGTAACGTGGCCTGTGCGCTGCTAAAATCTCGAGCAACATTGGGAAGGTGATGGGCTTCGTCAATGATATAAAATAGTGTTTCAGGATCGGGTAGGATGATGCCACCGCCTAATTCTAGATCGGCCAATAATAAACTGTGGTTGGCAATTAACACATCCCAGGTATCGAGGTCTTCTCGGGCTTTGTGAAAAGGGCATTGTCTGTGACTGGCATGTTGCTTGTGGCAACTGTGTTTATCACAGGCGATCTGTTGCCATAAATGATCGGCAATAGGCTGGTTTAGGGTATCTCTCTCACCATTCCATTTTTGTTGATTATATTCATAAAGTAAGGTACTAAGGGTGTCTAATTGACTGGGGTCTGGCTTGGTTTGCCACATGGCCATTTGAGTCGTATTATTATCTTCGACCATCATCGCCAATTTGGATAAACACACATAACGTTGCCTGCCTTTTACCAGTCCGAATTTAAAATCAAGCCCAGATTGCTGTAGAAAAAACGGCAGATCTTTTTGGAGTAATTGTTCTTGTAATGCCACTGTTGCCGTTGCAATACAGACTTTCTTTTTACTGGCGAGAGCCAGTGGAATTGCCCCCAGTAAATAGGCCAGCGACTTACCTATTCCTGTTCCTGCTTCAACAACAATTATGCGTCTGTGTTTATCATATTCACCAGCCAAAGTTTTGGAAATTTCTGCCACAATATAGTTTTGCTCTTTACGAGGACAAAAATGGGGAAGAGAGTCTGCAATACCTTTATAGATAGTACGAATTTGAGTTTTAACATCTGCCGATAACATGATTTCACAAACAAAAGAAATAATGCTGTACATAATAACAGTGAATGCATAGCCTAAGAAGTCTTTAAATGTATTTTATGAGTTTAACTGAATGAGTCTGATGCTAGCTGAGCCTGTGAGCCTTAAGGGGAGGGTGTTAACACGCCAAGCGATACAGATCCGTGATGAATTATTTTTACAATATTTTATACAAACGCACACGGGGGCTAAGCAAGTTTTAGTTAAGAGCGAACATGTGTGTTTTTGCCAAGCAACGGATGTGGAGAGATTATTATCTTTGATGGGGCACCGTAGGGTTAGGGCGCAAGCTATCCCATTAAGTAATTTCCAATTCGAGCCAGTATCAGCCCTTTATTCGTCCTCTTTTCTTTATCACAGGCAATTAATACGTATTGCGAAAGATGCCGATATTGAATTATATGAAGCAGACATAAAAGCTGAGAATCGATTTTTAATGGAGCGTTTTGTCGCATTAGATGTTGAGTTTAGTGGCCATGAACAGACAGTGGCTGAGCAGGGTGATATTTTTGTCGCAAACAGAGCGCGTCAGGCTCAAATAGAATTAGCATTCAAAGCCATTTCATTGGATTTTGAGTGTAGTCCCAATGGGGAACTTTATTCCGTTGGACTTTATGGCAAAACAAATGATCAACATGTCTATCAAAAAGTGTTGATGGTGGGATCTGAGCAGGTTGAGTCACCGGAGTACATTGAGTGGGTTAAAGATGAGGTGATGTTAATTTACCGCTTGATCAGCTGGTTCAATGAGTTTGACCCCGATATTATTATTGGTTGGTCTGTTGTCAATTTTGATTTGGCATTACTGTATAAACGGGCCAAACATCATAATGTTGCGCTAATAATAGGCAGAGAGGGGAGTCTCTTAGAGTGGAAAATCGTCGATAAATACCGGCCTGAAACATTATTATTACCCGGTAGGGTGGTATTAGAAGGCATTGATTGGTTAAAGGCCGCTTTTTATCAATTTGAGCGTTATTCTTTAGATTTTGTTGCGCATGCTTTACTCGGAGAAGGAAAAGCTATTCATCAAGTGGATAACAGACTCGATGAAATAGTGTCTCTTTTTACGCACGATAAAATCGCTCTTGCGCATTACAATATTACTGATAGTCGTCTTGTTTGGGATATTTTTGAAAGAACACAGTTATTTGATTTTGCGATAGAAAGAGCAAGACTCACCGGGTTAGAGTTGGGGCGGGTTGGGGGATCGGTTGCTGCATTTAATCACCTTTATTTACCTCATCTTCATCGTTCAGGTTACGTTGCTCCTTGTATGAAAGATAAGGGTGGCAGAGAAAGTCCAGGTGGCTATGTGATGAACTCTATTCCGGGGCTATATCAACACATTCTGGTATTGGACTTTAAAAGTTTATACCCTTCTATTATTCGCAGTTTTTTAATTGATCCTAAAGGATTAATTGAGGGGATGAAAGAGTCTAAAAATAAGGCCGTCGAGGGTTTTTTAGAGGCGAGTTTTAGTCGGGACAATCCGATTTTACCTCAAATAGTGGCGACACTGGCCATGCAAAGAGAAAAAGCCAAAAAAGAGGGTAATGGGCCGTTATCGCAGGCGATTAAAATTATCATGAATTCATTATATGGCGTTTTAGGTTCAGGAGGGTGTGTCTTTAATGATCCTCGATTAGCAAGTTCAATAACCCTACGGGGTCATGAAATAATGAAACAAACTCGCACTTGGATCCAAGAATATGGTTATCAAGTGATCTATGGTGATACGGATTCTACTTTTGTGTGGTTAGGGGACGAGGTGCCTGATCCTCAATACGATATTGATGAATTGGGCGCGCAATTAGCTAGGATGATAACGGACAAATGGTCAGATAAATTACGACTTGAGTGGCAGTTGGATAGTTTTTTAGAATTAGAATATGAATGTCATTACCAGCATTTTTTTATGCCGACGTTACGCGATTCCACAGAAGGTTCTAAAAAACGTTATGTCGGTGCGATTCAAAGGCCAGATCACTCTCTCAATATGGTATTTAAAGGCATGGAGCAAGTTCGAAGTGACTGGAGTCCGATTGCAAAGCGTGTGCAATATGAACTTTATTTAAGGTTGTTTCAAGGCCAAGATGTTGTTTTGTTCTTGCGAAATACGTTAAATGACTTAACAAGTGAAATGTTAAATTCAGAGTTGGTATTGACTAAACGTTTAAAAAGAAACATTGATGACTACAAAATTAAGTCAGCGCCTCATTTAGACGCGGCTAGAAAGTTATCTTTATTGAGCGGAAATGCCGATTATTTACGAAAAGGCACCAGGGTTGAATATGTCATGACCATAAATGGCGCAGAGCCAGCGGCTTTTAGACAATCAAGAATTGATTTTGATTATTATATTAATAAGCAACTCGCGCCTATTGCTGAACCCGTGCTGACCATTTTGAATAAAAGATTTAGTGAGGTTGCAAGTAATCAGATAATGTTAATTTAAAGTTTGTATTGTTGTGATGTAGATGTTTTGCTGTTCTGTTTTGGTTTTATCACATGATGGCGTATGGTTCCTTTGGTTAACTTGGTGCCGAAATCTCTGTTTTTTGTGATATTCGTCTTTAAGTAGATACTAATTTGTTGCTAACATCGTGAGCAACAAAGGAAGTGAAAAAACAACGGAATGATTAAAATAAGTTAAGTTTTAACAAATTTAATTATACTAAAAACAAATAAGGTTAGGGATCGTATGAAAAAGACTCTAGTTGCATCGGCATTAGCAGCAGTTATTTTTGTTCCATCAGCATCAGCAATTGAAATTTATAAAGATAATGAAAATGCAGTTGGTATTGGTGGTTGGATAGATGCGAAGGTGATCACCACTCAAGGTGAAACGGATGTCTCTAATGGCTCTACTCGTATTAATTTTAATTTTACTCGCCAATTAACCCATGATTGGAAAGCCTTCTCAAAGCTCGAATGGGCCGTTAACATGGTTGGTAACACGAGTGTTTCTTATAAAGACTCTTCCACTGACTCTAGCGGTTTGACTTCGAGCAGTAGTGAATTTTTAACTAATCGCCTCGGTTATGTTGGATTGAGTAATGATACTTATGGTTCTGTCGCGATCGGTAAGCAATGGGGTGTTTGGTATGATGTGGTGTATAACACAAACCTTTTAGGCTGGGATGGGAATACTTCAGGGACTTATTCTTATAACGCCGCTGATGGTTCGGTGAATGGAACGGGGCGCGCCGATAAAGCGGTGCAATATCGAAATGCCTTCGGAGATTTTAGTTTTGCGGTGCAAGCACAACTGAAACAAAATAGTTATGAAACGAATACTGGGACAACGGATAATAGTAGTTTATTTGTGACCTCTCAGAGCGTGCAACAATTGGATTATTATAATACTTACGGTATTTCGATGACTTATCAGTTAACGGATAACATCGTCTTGACAGCAGGTGGTAACCAAGGTGAGTTTGATGCTTGGACGGGTTCAACGTCAGTCACCACGGATTGGACTAAAAATAACTATACCGATTCTATTTATGGTGCGGGTGCCACTTATGGCAACTGGAATGGCGAAGGTTTTTATGCTGCTGCAAACATTAACCAGCAAAGATATCATGATACCGATCCAGCAGGTCGTTTAATACCCGAAGCGGTTGGTTTAGAATCATTGTTTTCGTATAAGTTTGAAAATGGATTGCGTCCGTTAGTGGCCTATAATGTATTGAAAGCTGATAGTAGCTATGGCGATGACTATAGCGGCGATACGTTTAAACGTGAATTCTTAGTGGTTGGGTTACATTATGTTTGGACACCTAAAACCGTGGTTTATATTGAAGCACGTAAAGATTTAAGCGATTCTTCGAGCAGCACTGCATCGACTCAAACTTTAATGAATAATGATGAGAGTGATGCCGTCGCGATTGGCGTACGTTATTACCTATAGTCATAGACTTTATCAACGTGATTGTTATTGGCACCCTTTATAGGGTGCTTTTTACTATCGGTTCAATTATTGCCTTCACGGTGTCATCGTTAATGTCCAATTCAGGGAGGTCCCCTTTCAAGATGCTTATGTGTCCGGCATCTTCGTATAGGCTTGACGAGTGTATCATTTGAAGCCAGTGATCATGATTCGGTGTTTTCAAGATTGTTGTGTCGTTATTCTCGGCTTGGGTTCAAACGTCGCTCTAGTTTCCCCATCGATGGGATGTTATATCGAAAACATCTAATGCCGCTAACGTGTTTTGAAATCCGCACTCTATGAGCCTCTCAGCCATTCCATTATAGGTGTTGCATTGACTTAATGTCATCATCAAGGCGCTTCGAATTAAAAATTTTGGGTGGCTCTGAATTGAGTACTTACTTAGCAGGATGAGTATAACAAGTCTCAGTATGTTCATTGGCTTAACCTTCTCGTTCACTCCTTCAGTCTAATCTTCCAGTTACATCTTCTCACGGCATTGTTCCCAACGACATAGACCTTACTACTATTCATTTTTTGAATTTTAGTTATTTTTGCTAGGTACTTATCATGTTTATTGATTGAAATGCTGCATGTTTAATATGTGGGGGAAGGATAAACTGTATTTAAATATTTTTAACTATAAATCAATTCGTTGTGATGTTATTGCTGCGGAGCGTAACGGTGTCTTACTCATTTAGTTGATTCGAATATTGAGTCGGTAATGAACGTAACTAAAGTGTGATTTTTAAAAGTGTCACTTAGATATTGTTTATTCACATAAGTCTCAATACGACGCAATCATTGTAATTTCAAAAGGTTTTTTTGTTGATTAAATGTTTTTTTTGTGTTTTTATCTGTACCCGATGTATCAGGTGTATCGAATGTAGCCCGAGAAGTTACTTTAAAAAGTCTGAGTCGTTAAAAAAATAAAAAAAGTCTAGGGAGATTGACTATATGTATAAGAATAATTATCTAGCTCGTTCGGTGCACATAGCACTGATCAGTGGTGTTGCAGCGAGTGTATTGAGCGTTCCAGCTGTTTTTGCAGCAGAAGCGGAAGAAAAAGCCGCTAAAGTTGAGCGTATTTCAGTAACCGGCTCACGTATTAAACGCTCAGACATGGAAACTGCCAGTCCTGTGACTGTGATTGATGCATCTGCAATTCAAGCATTGGGTAGTGCTTCTATTGATGGTGTATTGCAGCAGTTAACGGCATCGGGTGGCGGCATGACAAGTGCGACAACCAATAATGGCGGCCGTGGTAATGCGACGGTTAATTTACGTGGTCTAGGCGAAGAGCGCACCCTAGTACTGGTCAATGGTCGTCGTATGATCCCATCGGGGACCGGTGCGACATCGACTGTTGATTTGAATACCATTCCCGTGTCTATGGTAGAACGTATTGAAGTATTGAAAGATGGCGCTTCAGCGACTTACGGCTCAGATGCCATTGCAGGCGTAGTGAATATTATTCTAAAACGTGATTTTGAAGGTTTTCAGTTTAATGCCCAAACAGGCATGACAGAACATGGTGACGGTGATGAAACCATTATCGATGCCACTATCGGTAACAGTTTCGACAAGGGTAACCTTGTGATGAACATCCAATACACTAAACGAGGTGAAACCGGCCAAGCGGATCGTGGCTTCTCTTCTTGCCCCTATGGAGAGGCTGATGGTGGAACTAGCCTCTATTGTGGAGGAAGTGCGACTTCTTTAGGTGGTCATATTCGTGGTGACAAAAACTTCCAGATTAATAAAAGTGGTGTAGATAAATTTGGTAAACCGACTTATCAAGCTGGTGATGCAGGCTTTTACGGTTATTATTATGATGATACTGATGGTAATCTGCAATATGCGTATAATGATGATAGTGCAACTCCTGCTAATTTAAGTGGTCGTGGTGGTACTTATCATAATTACATTGATAGTGGAGAAGGTAATGATAGATTTAACTATAATGAATATAGTTACCTTTACACTCCACTTGAAAGAATTAACTTAACTACATCTGGTACTTACGAGTTATTTGACTCGGTAACTTTCTTTGCCGAAGCGATGTACAGTAAGCGCTGGACTAACCAACAAATGGCGCCAGAGCCAGTAGGTGTTGAATTTGCCTATAATCCTATTGGTGGCAATGGGATCGATATCGATATAGATGGTACTAATTCATATCATCAAGCGGGTTGGATGAGCGCAGATTTCGGAGACTTAGTACAAACGGGTGAGATGGTCGATTATAGTCGTCGTTTATTAGAGTCTGGTACTCGTAACTTTTCACAATCAGTTGATACTATTAGAATTGTTGCCGGTCTCGAAGGTGAGTTCGATAATGGTTGGACTTGGGATTTTGCATTGAATAAAGGGCGTAATGATGCAACCTCAACCACTGAAAACTTGCACAATATGACTGCGATTACAAATGATATCATTTCCGGTTCTTTTGATCCTGTGAAGCAAACCTCATGGTCTGGGGCTAATTTAGCTGAATATAACTATACTGCAGTAGAGAAAACCTACACTGAAATGGATATTTACTCGGCAAACTTGTCAGGTGATATCATGGAGTTGCCAGCTGGAGAACTCGCTTTCGCTACGGGTGTGAGCCATCGTAAAGAATCTGCGGGTAAAACACCGGATCCTATTACAGCACAAGGGCTAGGCAGTGATGATCGTGAAGAAGCCACGTCAGGTTCTTATACCGTCAAAGCGGCATATGTTGAACTGGCGGTGCCATTGTTGAGTGACTTGCCTCTTGCGGAACAAGTGGACTTAAGTGCGGCTATTCGTTACTTTGATTACAACACTTTCGGTGACGATAACACTTGGAAACTAGGGTTAACCTGGAAGGTGAACGATAGCATCATGTTACGCGGTGTACGCTCTACTGCGTTTAGAGCGCCTTCTGTCGATGAATTATATGGCGGTGCAGGTAATTCTTACAGCTTTATATCTCACGCTGCATCTTCATTTAGCCAAGCACAAGTAACGGTTGGTGGCAGTGCGGATCTCAAGCCAGAAGAAGCGAATATCACCACTTTAGGGGTGGTATTACAACCGAGTTTCTTAGAGAATTTCTCGGCAACAGTTGATTACTTTGATATTGATATCACTAATGCGATCACTGAACTTGATGCTGATTATATTGCTAATTTATGTGTGAGTGATAGTGGTCAATTGCAAAATACAAATGATGTTGTTTGTCAAGATGCTGGAGTGCGGGTTGGTACTGATACCCGTATTATTTTTGATAATCGTTTAAGAAATGTGGGTGGAGAAAGTACCACAGGTTTTGATATCAACATGGCTTACACCTTTGAAGGGTTGGGTCTTGATTGGAGAATCAATTCAGATACGACGATTATTACTTCATATGAAACAACCGATCAAAACGGTACTGTGACCGATTATGCGGGTAAAATTACCAGTTCAAGCGATATCGGTGGTTATGCAAAATACAAGTCTAATTTAGACTTGAGAACGGCGGGTGATGATTGGAGTGCAACGTACCAGATCCGTTACATCGATGGTATGGAATCAATGTCGGGTGCTTGTGATACAGGGTGTTATGGCGCAGAAACCGATGCAGTTTTCTATCATAATCTGTCAGGTACTTACATCCTTAACGAAACCGTTTCGTTTGGTGCCGGTGTAAACAATTTATTTGACCAAGAGCCTGAATATTATACAGGTTACAACTCGGCTAATACTTCACCTGGAATTTATGACGTGCTTGGTCGTTACTATTACCTAAGAGGGACAGTAAGATTCTAATCTTGCCGTCATCTTAATAGCTTAATAGTTACTTAAAACGTCGCCTAGTGCGGCGTTTTTTTTATGGCTGAGATTTGCTAATATTAGTCATATGAAACTTAAATATTGTCAATGTGTTGTTGAATAATTAAGCAATCAAACTTAAGCCATGACGAATGATCAAAGTGACGATTTATGCTGTTTTTAATATGAGTTTCTATTATTGATAAGGTGATGTTAATGTGAATACTGAGTTGAGACTAACGTAAAGAGCCATATCTAAGGCTTATAGATTAATGTTAAAAAGACAATGGCATAATGTGCCGAGTATAAGAGATTACCCAAAATAGTTAGTTATAATGAGTGAGTGAAATGGATAAAATGGTGCAGCTTATTACTGAGAACTAGCCAGTTATATAAACGATATTATGAGATGTTTTTGATGGTAGGCGAGTTATTTGTGTGAATAAAATTATAATAGCGATATCCATGAATATTGAGTGTGACTTTTTATTTTTTGAAGAGCAAGCCTATGTATTATCAGTGTCGTTATGACTATATGTTATTGTTTGAATATTCTCTTGAAACACATTTAATTCACTAAAAAATCCAAGATGTAATTATAAATATCTATTGAGTCATGATTTATTTTTAAAATTGAATATAAAGGAGGGCGTTCTTAATGTAATAGAGTTGTTCAGCGTGACCATATGATATTTATTTAACGGGCCATAAATGAAATCACTATTTATTACTAATACTTTAATGTGATTATTTTAAAGTAAATAATCACAAGGTGTTAATGTGACGGTTAATGGTCATGTTTATATAATTGCTATTTTATTCAGTTTCCTACCATTTTAACGTTGATATTTAAAATTAATTTTATTATTTCCCCTTTTAAATTATTGACAAAGTCATTTGGCAAATGTTAATTATATGTTTGTTTTGTGTTTGGAATTCAATTTTAACGTTCACTAATAAAAAGCCTTTATTTATTATCTAATTATTTTTAGTAACACTCATTACTCAATGTTATTTAAGAATAATTGCAGTAGATGATTATGGAAAATAACATATAAAATCATGGAGATTGATGATGTTTCATAAAAAAACAATAACACAAGTTGTGAGACTCGCTTTAATGGGCGGAGCCGCCGCCAGCGCATTGGCTATGCCTTTCGCATCCGCAGTAACAGAAGAAGAGCATGATGTGGATCCGGTAGAGCGTATATCGGTAACGGGTACGCGGATCATGCGAGCCAATAACGTGACAACCAGTCCTATTTTAGCGATTAGTGCTGCTGAGATAAAAGCCACGGGTATTACTCGTATTGAAGATTATTTAAATGAGATGCCCCAAATTGTCGCTGCTCAAAACTCCACCGTTGCTAATGGTTCAGATGGTACAGCGACAGTTGATTTACGCGGATTAGGGGACAATAGAACTTTAGTTTTAGTTAATGGTCGCCGTCTACCTGCTGGCTCAGTTGGTGGCAGCTCTGCTGCTGATTTAAACAATATTCCCACTAATATGATTGAAAGAGTCGAAATTTTAACGGGTGGTTCATCGGCAACATATGGTGCCGATGCGGTCGCGGGGGTGGTTAACTTTATTTTAAAGAGAGACTTTGAAGGTTTCGAGTTTGATTATCAATATAGCTTCTATCAGCATGATAATAACGATAATTATATGCAAAACCTGATCACTAGTGCAGGTTATGAGGTCGAGACAGGTAATGTGACCGATGGTGACACCGATAACTTCTCTATGCGTTTGGGCGCAAATTCCGCTGATGGTAATGGTAATGTGACCATGTATGCACTTTATCGTAAAGTGGATGCAGTCTTGAATGGTAACCGTGATTACAGTGGTTGTGCTCTTGGTGGTACTTACAGTGCGAAAGAATGTGCTGGCTCTGCAACGAGCCCTTCAGGTACTTTTACCAGTGATTTTGAGACGTATTATACGGTTTCAGGTAATGAATTTGTTGAAGGCTTAAGTTTATATAATTATGGTCCGCTGAATTATTATCAACGACCCGACGAAAATAAATTATTGGGCGCGACCGGTTTTTATGAAATTAATGAGCATGCCGAAGTGTATGCCGAAGTGAGCATGATGGATGACAGAACGGTTGCTCAGATTGCCCCATCGGGTGATTTTTTTGCCACCAGTACCATTAATTGCGATAACTCTATGATGACGACTGCTCAGCAGAGTCTTTTTTGTACCGACCCTGGTACGGCGACTACTGCAGATATGTATATTGGTCGACGTAATGTGGAAGGAGGACCCAGACAAGATGATATTAGGCATACCACTTATCGTGGAGTGTTAGGGGTTCGCGGCAATATTAATGATGAGTGGTCATATGATGCCTTTGCAAACTATGGCACGGTGAGTTATGTCGAAACTTATTACAACGATATGTCTAATACCCGTATAGCCAGAGCGCTCGATGTGGTGTCGGTGGATGGCGTCGATACGTGTCAATCGGCTGTGGATGGTTATGATACGGATTGTGTACCATGGGATATATTCACCGAAGGTGGCGTGACTCAAGCGGCGATTGATTATTTAGTATTGCCATTATATTCTCGCGGTGATAATGAAACCATTCAACTCAGTAGCTATGTTTATGGTGATATGACCGATGCGGGTTGGACGTTACCGACTGCATCGACTGGTCTAGCGATTGTCGGGGGTTTAGAGTATCGCAGTGAAAGTGTGGATTATTCACCAGACGCTAATTATCAAAGTGGTGATGGAGCCGGTCAGGGTGGGCCGTCAACGGCATTATCCGGTAGCTATCATGTGATGGATTATTACGTGGAAGCAAACTTACCGATTTTAGAAGATAAATTTTTAGCCGAAGAGCTGGTTTTTGAAGGGGCTTATCGTTTTTCTGATTATTCAACCGATAATCAAACTAATACCTATAAATTAGGTCTCAACTGGAAATTGAATGATCAAGTTCGGGTTCGTGCCAGTTTGCAACATGCCGTGCGATCGCCTAACTTAGATGAGCTCTATTCGGCAAATGGGTTAGTGTTATTCAATTGGACGAGTGATCCTTGCTCAACGTCATCACCACAATATTCAGAAGCACAATGTGCCTCAACAGGGGTGACATCGGCTCAATACGGTAGTGTTCCTGAAAGTCCAGCGGGGCAATATAACCAATATGCGGGTGGTAATACGGCATTGGATCCTGAAAGCTCAAATACGGTAGCGATTGGACTCATCTTAACGCCTGAATTTTTAGAAAACTTCTCTATCTCTTTCGATTATTTCGATATCAGCATTGATGATGCAATTGATGAAGTGGCTCCTGCCGATATCGTGGAGTTATGTGCTGTTGAATCAAATGCTGAGATGTGTTCTTACATTCATCGTAATACGACCACGGGTGATTTATGGGTAGGGAGTACTTCAACCAGTGGTTATGTGACTTCAACTTATATTAATACGGGTAATTTAAGCACCAAAGGGGTTGATACGGATATTAACTACTTGTATGAAACGGGTATGGGGGATGTGCGCTTTAATTTATTGGGCACCTATTTAGACTCTTACACTATTCAGAATATTACTGGTGGCACTAAAATAGAATGTGCGGGTGAATGGGATCGCAGTACTTGTGAGGCTGTAAGACCGAAATGGCGTCATGTAATGAGCACGACTTGGGCGACGCCTTGGGATGTGAATTTGACGGGGCGCTGGCGTTATATTGGCGAAGCTGATGAGCGTGAAAATGCGGATAATGATCCTATGAATTATGATGCGGTCAATTATATCGATTTATCGGGCAGCTGGCAGGCGACAGAATACTTGAATTTCCAATTAGGTGTGAACAATGTGTTCGATAAAACGCCGCAAGTGATGACCGATGGACCCGCGGGCGAGAGTAATGGTAATACTTGGGGTGGCTTATATGATGTCCTCGGTCGCTATATCTATATCGGTGGAACGGTTGTTTTCTAGATAATGATTGAATAAGTTATCTGTTAACTCAGTATTGATATTCGTCAAACCTTAAGACGTTTATTTAATAAGATTGAGCTCTGGTTTACACACGTCGAACATGAAAATGTTTGGCGTTTTTTTTATATTATCATTGGGGTTGTGATTTTATCTATGATGAATAGAGTATAAAATAAGCCTATGTATCAGTTGACCAAAAAGCTTGATGTCTGAGAACTACCACTGACAGAAGCGATTTTTGTTAAATAATTGTTTGTTCTAGGTAAGGTAGTCATCGGAAGATATTTGACTGTTGATTGATATGAATAGATTATGGCCCCCCAAGTCAGGTGACTATATCTTTTATTTTTTCTGGGGGGCATTTTAAACAGACCGATTAGTTTGAGGTACTATCAAATGTGTTGTTAACATTAACCTGTTTCTTACCATTTTTTCTTTGGCTGAAATAGCACGTCAATATCATCATTATCCCTTCTAGATTTGACTGTCTGAGTACTTTTTTGCTCGCCCATTATCTCGTTTAGTATACTTTTAGCTTCATCCACTTTCTGAGTGATAAACGGATCATTAGGTGTTTGGGCTTTGATGGTGTGCAAGGTGGATAGCGCTTTGGTGATCATTTGCTTGGCTGAGCCATATTGTTTGATATAGCTGGCGGCGCGACCTCTTGATAACATGGAGTCAACATTTATGCGTAATTGTAGACTATCAATGTAGCTTTCTTCTTGAATAAAAAGCTGAGGATCCACTTTGCCTTTATTATGCTCAGATCTGAGTATGGCTTTCATCTTTTTGAGCATTTGTACTAAGACTAAAACGTGCTTATCTTGCTCTGGTAATTGAAACGCTTCTATGGGGGGAAAAGGGGTCATCGTTTCTTTCAAAACCTGAATTTTCTGGTTTAAATCCAGTGAACGTCGTTCATACTCGGTATGCATTTTTGGTGTTAAATGCATAGCGATTTGCAGTGCTTCCTGTATTCTGTTATATAAAATCAATAACATATGAGAAGAGTTTGGGATTAAACTGATATGAGATAAAACGTCATCCGTTTCATCAATGATGGCACGTTGGCGAGCAAGTTCAGTACGCTTTTCAGCTTCTGCTTTCGCTTTTTGTTGCTGTATGACATTTATTCCTATTACCAATAAAAGCAGTGCACCAATTAAAATCAACACCAAAGTAAATATCATAAACGTATCCATTTAATAATAATTGGTGCAATATTACTACATATCAATACGCTAGGGTAGCAATCGATACAGGATATTATGCAGATCTTAGGTGTATTTATTGCTCTCTATGATATATTCCTATTTGATTTAATTATCTAGGTAGACTATAACCAATTAATATAATTAAATGCCGATTGAGCCAGCTGTTCTGGCTGTATATGACGAGCGAATTGAAGGAAAAAAGATGAAACTGCAGCAACTTAGATATATTGCAGAAGTCGTAAATCATAACCTGAATGTTTCTGCTACAGCAGAAAATTTGTATACGTCACAGCCTGGCATAAGCAAGCAGGTTCGTATGCTAGAAGATGAGCTGGGTATTCAAATATTTGGCCGTAGTGGTAAGCATTTAACCCATGTTACACCTGCTGGCTCTCAAGTGATTGCTATTGCTAATGATATATTGGGTAAAGTTGAAAGCATCAAAAAGGTGGCCGAAGAGTACACTAAGCCTGATCAAGGTGAGCTTAATATTGCCACAACGGATACACAAGCAAGGTATGCTTTACCCCACATAATTAGAGGGTTTATTAAGCGTTATCCAAAAGTTAATTTGCATATGCATCAGGGAACACCTTCACAGATCAGCGAATTAGCGGCCCGAGGGGATGCGGATTTTGCGATTGCGACTGAAGCCATGCATTTGTATTCTGATCTTATTATGCTGCCTTGTTATCATTGGAACCGCTCTATTGTGGTGACGAGAGATCATCCTTTAGCTGCGCGCAGTCAAATTACCATTGAAGATCTCGGTAAGTTTCCACTTGTGACTTATGTGTTTGGTTTTGATCGGGCATCTGAAATTGAAAAATCGTTTAACCGTGCAGGTTTAGAACCAAGAGTGGTCTTTAGTGCCACCAGTGCCGATGTGCTAAAAACCTATGTTAGATTAGGATTAGGCGTCGGGGTGATAGCCTCAATGGCAATGGATGAAGAGATGGATAAAGACTTGGTCGCAATTGATGCGAGTCATTTGTTTGCCCACAGTACAACGAAGATTGGGTTTAGAAAAGGTAATTTCCTAAGAACGTACATGTATGAATTTATTGAGCATTTCGCTCCTCATTTGACACGAGATACCATTGAGAAAGCCGTTGGGTTACGGGATCCTCAACAGATTGAAGCGATGTTTGCCAATATGGATTTACCGGTAAGATAGGCTTTCAAGCAATGATTTGAAGCGATTATTAATCGTGCTTTAACAAACAACACCGACATGCCAGTCGGTGTTGTGTTATACCCAAGTTCATCAAGTGAATACTCAATATTTTAAACGCTAAGTCAATACTCGCGTTGTGACAATTCCTCATTAAAAATAAATGATTATAACTAACAATTTGGGGCTGCTGAACTTTGGTGATGATTTCTGCAGTAGTTTGCGGGTTCTTTATACAAGGCAGAGCTTGTGTTGTGTAGTTGTTCTCGACTTGGGTTCAAACGTCGATCTATCTTCCCCATCCATGCGGGCGACCATAACTAAGCTATAACACAGTAGCAAGAAGCCACAAACACTGTCCTCATTCTTTTATAAAGCAGGATCCGGTTAAACGTGTTTTTTCTTTGTTGTAAAAAATTTGCTTAGAAGGCTAGGCGACATTCTCTACGCCGTGATTAAAACACGTTTATTTCGGACAGAATTTAATCACGAAAGATCAACAGCCCCTAGGCTATTGGAATAAAGCCATTAGCACTCAACAATATTGACGGCTAAGCCGCCTTTGGCGGTTTCTTTATATTTACTGCGCATATCTTGCCCAGTATCCATCATGGTTTTAATGACTTTATCTAAAGTGACTTTATGGTTACCGTCGCCTCTGAGTGCCATCCTTGAGGCATTAATGGCTTTAACGGCACCCATAGCATTACGTTCAATACAAGGGACTTGTACGAGCCCGCCAACGGGATCACAAGTCAATCCCAGATTATGTTCCATACCTATTTCGGCTGCATTTTCGACATGCTCAACCGTACCGCCCATTATTTCAGTCAAAGCCGCTGCGGCCATGGAGCAGGCAACACCGACTTCACCTTGGCAGCCGACTTCTGCACCCGAAATGGAGGCATTCTTTTTATAAAGAATGCCAATCGCTGCCGCGGTTAATAAGTAGCGACAACAAACGTCCATATCTACAGGTTGAACAAAGGCATCATAATAGCTTAAAACGGCAGGAATAATACCAGCAGCACCATTCGTTGGGGCGGTGACAACGCGATCGCCTGCGGCATTTTGCTCATTGACTGAAAGGGCATAAAGGTCAACCCAATCCAATGCGGTTAAAGGATCGGTGTTGTGTTTACCTTCTGCTTTTAAGCGACGATACATCGAAGGCGCACGCCGCCTTAGTTTCAAGCCACCGGGTAAAATGCCTTCTTTTTGATAACCCCGCTCAATGCAGTTTCTCATGGTTTGCCAGATGTGCCAAAGTTGGCTTTTAATATCCTCTTCACTGCGAATGCTGAGTTCATTTTGCATCATCAATGCAGAGATGCTAAAACCATGCTCAGTGCATGAAGTTAATAATTGAGCTGCCGAGTTGAAATCAAAGGGGGCTGATTTGATGGGCACTGCGGGTGAGGCGTCTTGGGCTTTAATTTCATCTTCATCTAAAATAAAACCCCCTCCTACGGAGTAATAAGTGCGGGAGTAGAGGCATTGCCCTTTTGCGTAAGCATATAATGTCATGGCGTTAGCGTGAGCGGGAAGTGTTTTACGGCGATGAAAGGTAATGCCACTTTCACGAGTAAAAGTTACCGTTTGACCCGTGGTTAATGTAAGTGATTGAGTATCAAGTGCTTTTTTTAACGTGGCGTCGATAATATCGGTATTAACGGTGTCAGGTGCTTCACTCATTAGTCCTAAGATCACAGCTTTATCGGTGCCATGGCCTCTACCTGTTTGTCCTAGAGATCCAAAGAGTTCTGCACGTAATTCATCCGTTGCTTCAAGAAGGTTTTTTTCAATGAGTGCATTAATAAAAACATTGCCCGCTTTCATGGGGCCAACGGTGTGGGAGCTCGATGGCCCTATACCAATTTTGAACATATCAAATACACTGATCATGTAAAAATACCTTAATTTATTTGAGTGACTTGACTCGTGGCACTGGATAGAAGCGTTGATCCAATGCACAAATAATGAAGAGCCGATGGGTTTGTTCGTTATCCCCAAACGTGCTGGTTTGAGGGTAACATTAAAGAATGCTAAAAAAGTATCCCACATTTTGTTAATGAGCCAAGCATTATATTTTTTATATTGCTACTTTTGGTATTAGAAAAATTAATGCTTAGGGCATTTATAAATGCGGTTTAATTATTTATCTGTTTAAGATTGACATAATAATATGTTATTAATCATTAGCTAAAATAATAAGGAAATCGTTTGGGATCCTTTTAGAATGAATGATTTGATGTTTCATTATTTGGAGTAAATGTGAGTTATTTGATGTTGGATTTATCGTCGACTCAATTATCAGCTACTGAGTCTGCGAAAATAATAAACCCCAAAGTGGGAGGGGTGATCCTGTTTAGCCGCAATTTTGCGGATCGCAGCCAGTTAATTGAATTAGTGCTATCGATACGGCGGTTGCGCCCAGAGCTATTGATTGCGGTTGATCATGAAGGGGGAAGAGTACAGCGCTTTAGAGAAGGTTTTACAGCGATACCTGCCATGGGACATATTTTGTTAGCGGCAGAGCATGATCTGTCCGTAGCGAACATATGGGCACGGGAGCTGGGATTTTTGATGGCCATTGAATTATTGGCCTGTGATATTGATTTAAGTTTTGCGCCTGTATTGGATGTAAATGGGATCAGCGAAGTGATAGGGCTGAGAAGTTTCAGTCCAGATCCCAAAGAAGTGAGCGTATTAGCTGAACAGTTTATTCTCGGGATGGAGCAAGCTGGAATGGCGGCAGTGGGGAAGCATTTCCCCGGTCATGGCAGTGTTGCTGCTGATTCTCATATTGCTAAGCCTGTCGATCATAGAGATGAGGCGACAATTGAGCAATTTGATATGCTGCCTTTTAAAGAACTGATTGCTAAAAATTGTTTGCAAGGGATCATGCCTGCACATGTGATTTATCCCAAGGTAGACCCTGCTCCGGCAGGCTTTTCATCTTATTGGCTTTACACCGTATTGCGAGAAAAATTAGGCTTTGATGGGGTGATTTTTTCAGATGATTTAGGCATGAAAGGCGCATCCATCGTGGGTGATTATTGTCAACGTGCAAAGGCCGCATTAGAAGCGGGCTGTAATATGATTTTAGTCTGTAATGATCCCCTAGGCGTTGAAGACATTTTAGCCCATTTTGAATGGCCAATATCGGATAATAATCCTAGCCATAATGCGTTAAGTCTACAATCAAGAAAGCAGCAAATGATGATGAGTTTAGAAAACCTTCAACGTTGGCAAGCTGCGAAGGTGATTGCAGAAAATGTCATTGAAGCTAATCGTTAATATTAAAGGCATAGGCTGTGGTGCATATGCCTTGTTTAATTTTCTATAGTGTGAATGAATTACGCGCAGCGGCTGTTTAAGTATTCAACAATCGTTGATGACTCATACATCCAGCGTACTTCATTTGCTTCTTCAATTCGTAAACAGGGTACTTTTACTTTTCCGCCTTCATTGAGCAATGTTTGTTTGTGCTCAGGCTGTTTTGCTTCAAGGGTTTTTAAATTGAGTCCTTGTCTGCGTGCCGCCCGCCTGACTTTGACACAAAAAGGACAAGCCTTATATTCAAATAAAGTAAAATGCTGTGTTATGTCATCAATTTTTTGTTGTTCTTCTGTTGAGCGCTGACGTTTTTTAGGCGTAAAAATAAAATTCAACAGCAAGATAATACGGCCTAATAGCCAACGTATCATAAACATGATGGTCCTTAAGTAGAATAAAATCGCCGAGAGTTTAACCTAAGGCTCGAAAGGATCAAAGCCTTAGATTATGCCCTTTATTTTCTTGGGGGATGATTTAAGGTGAGTGATGGCTTTATGCCACTATTTTATTTAACGATTAGCTGAACAGTGAGCTGTGCTTGAGGGGTTAAAGTTTGCTTGTTGGCAAGAGATATTCTATTTGATGTAATTTGACCTTGTTTGACTAAGAAGTCTTTTACTTTTTGTCGTCTTGATTGCGTCAGTGTGTGTATTGCTTTTTGAGGGAGAATCTGTAACTCAAGGCTTTTATTATAAAGAGTCTGATGCCATTGCTGTTGTTTTTGTTCTTTGATGGGGCTGTTTTCATTTTCACCCGCAGGGAGATATTTTAATAATAATGCTTCTTTGTTGGACGCTTGTTCATAAATTTGGACGAGTGCTGCAGATAGCGCTGGATTGTCGGTATAGCTTGTGATGGCTGTTAAATTGACGCCTTGTAAATCGATATTGGTCATATTGGCTATTTTTTCATGTAATTGTTTTTCTGAGAGCGCTTTTTTATCCAAATGTTGTTTGTCTGTATGAGTAATCGCCACCGTTAATTTTGGCCGTTGACGTAGCCCACTTGCCAATTGAGATAGTACTTGAGTTTGTTTTGATGAAAGTTGCTCGTTTGCCGCTTCAAAATAAAGGCTGTCGAGTGCTTCTTCTGTTGCCAGTAATGAAGAGAGTAATCTAAAGGGGGCACTGATCGTTTTTGTGATTAATTGGATAAAGGTACTGTTAAGTAAATGGGTAATATTAAATTGAGGGGAATTAAGATCTCCTGATACAGGCAAGTCTAATGTGATAACACCTTGGCTATCTTCAAGTAAAGCAATAGCTAAGGGTAAGGGAAGAGAAAGTTCACTGTTACTATTACTGTTATTACTTAAGGCTATTTGTTCAATGATAACATGATTTCTTCCGGTTAACTGTTGATCTTTAACGTGATAGCTTGCCTCCATTGACATTAAACCTTGATCAATATCATAACCGACATAATGTCCTGCATAAGGAGAAATCGGAGGAAGAGGGAATTGCTGAATATTCAGTGTAAATTGAGTGTTTGGCTGAGTGGAGAAGGGCGCTATTTCTCCTTTAAGTGTTATCGGAGCATGATGGTTAATATTAGCTGTAAACTCAAAAGGTGCCATTGGGTTTTCATGAGAGTTTATTTTTTTTATCGTGCCATTGATATTGGTAATCGAGCTCTTAAAGGCAGGAGATAAAGCATGATCTTCAAAATGACTGCTCGCCTCATTAATATTAATCTGATTAATTTTCACATTAAGTTTCTCTGCTTGTTTTGGCGTCGGTGGAGAGGTTGTCTGAGCACTTCCTACGGGCGTAGGTGACTTTGAAGCCGTATTAACGGAAGTGGCCTGAGAATGCTCAGTATTGCGATGGTTTATAAGATGACGCGTACTATCATGTTTATCATCGGGGATGAATATGGCATTGTCACTTACCATTGTCGGTGTATTGAACAGTGAGTCAATATTGAACAGACCATCATTCATGCGAATGAGGTTTGTTTTAGCCTGATGAATATTAATTTCTTTAATTAATATCTTGCTTGTTTCTTGATTCAATTCAAGACTGGGGATCGTGATTGACTTCCAAGAGATTAACCTTGCTTTTTTTGGTGCGTTAAGGGAAAAATCATTGACCTTAACGTTTCCTTTAAAGTGTACTTGTTGCTGCTGATTTAAGGCTAATGTCCCATGAGCGTTGAGCGAACCCTTGATTTCATCAAAATTGAGGTATTTGTCTAGATAGGGCTTAAACTGGAACAGCTGTAATGTGGATAAGTTTAGTGCTGAGACACTGGATAAATCTTGTAAATTGATTTCCCCTTTGGCGCTGATGTCTCCATGTTGATTAATGGAAAACGATGCGGAGTAATCGACGGGATGACTGAAAGAAGAGTCGATTGGGCCTGTGGCAAAGTGAATGTTGGCAAATTGCCATAATTGCGGAGAAGACAGCAGTGACTCCGTAATATTGAGCTGGGCTTGCTCAATTTGTGTTGCATTGAGGTTTATAAGCCAATTAGCTTCTGTGTGTATGTTATTTTTATTACTCTGTGGATGATTAAGGGCGTGAGGAGTGATGAATTCGATGATATCCAGACCTTGTGCATTAATATTGGCATGGATATTCAGAGATTGACTTAACAGTTTTTTGATATTAATTCTTTTATTGTGAGCATCAATATCCAAGCCTTTTATTTCCATTAAAGGAAACGACAGAAAATGTGTTTTTTCATGGGATAAAATGAGATCTTTAATGCTTATTTCGGCATTGTTAAGATACATATGTAGGAAGGGAGCACTGTTATTGTTTTTTTGATTTTGAGATGAAAATAGGTGATAGTTTGCGCGGCTATCTAATTGCCCTTGTTGTAATTGGGCTGGAAATTCATCTGCAATGACTTCCCACACCAGCGGCAATGATAAATCTTCTATTATGACTTGGCCTTTTAAGTCGAATGGAAATAATTGTAATTGCCCATTGGTGGTAATTTTCCCACCATTTTCTCCGACTAAATCGATCTGATAAGTATTCAATGCTTCGGGATTGCCATCTTTGATTTTTATCTGTGAATCTAATGCATTAAGAGAAAGGTTAATATCGTGGTAGTGAAGGCTACGCTGATTGATAGTATCAATGAAATGGGCCTGAGCATTTTTGATACTGATATGATTAGCGATCAGTTGAGGTAAGGCTGAAGCAGAGTCTTCACTATTTGCCCCTGATGGCGATCCCTCTATTTGATTTTTTGTGGCAAGATTGTCGAGTATGTCGGAGAAGTTAAAAGTGGGATTGGGAGAGTTTGATAAACGAGTGATATTGACAAAGGGCTCAGTTAGAGTCACATCTGAAATTGCTATCGCTTGATTGAAAATAGAATGCCAAAATTGAAAAGTAAAATCTAAGCGTTTAAAACCAATAAAGTCAGTACCATTTTGTCCTTGTATTGAAAGTTCATCTATTTGTGTGTGTAAATTAACCGGGTTAATAGAGATATGCGTGATATGTGTTGGGCGCTTTAACCAAGTTTGAAGGTGAGCGGGAGCGTAAGATTTTAAAAGGTGAGGTAGGATAAAGCCAATTGACAGCGATAGCAATAAATACAGTAAGCTAAAAAGTAACAGCAGGCGGTATAGGGCTTTTCGTTTTAATCGGTGCTCCAATCCATTTTTATTGGTGAGTGATCTGGCTGGCATTTTCCTTCCTAGGTTCTAGGGGGCTTGATCTTTCGTGGTTAAATGATGTCCGGAATAAACGCGTTTTAATCGCGGCGTAAAGTATGTTGCCTAGGGGGCGTTGACAATTACGCTAACCAAATCATAGAAGCAGCTAATTGAAGCGTCCCTAAATAGTACTTAGCCTTTCTCTCATAGCGCGTAGCCACTCTACGGAAC